>NZ_JBNDML010000028.1:0-91597 GCF_050436565.1 Paraburkholderia sp. GAS42
TGGTGTACTTCATGCTCACGCGCGGCGAAGCCTTCGTCGACCAGGGGCAGCAGCGCTATGAGGAACAGCAGCGCCAGCGCAGCATCGCAGCCCTCAGGCGACGTGCTTCCGCCCTCGGATTCCAGCTCCAGCCAAACGCGCCGATTCCCTGAGAACCGATCTTTTCTGCCGGGTTTCTTGAGAGATGGCAGCGTTGCCCGGATTAAAGGGCCGTCTGCCCCTACCTTTTTTGACAACTCTTCCCGGCATTCTTTCCTACAATGCATCGGTTCCGTCTGGTTGTTTCGCGATCAGATTCCCGAGGACTGCATCAGTCCTGTTCACCACGTCAGGAGAATGATCGATGGGTATTCTCAGTTTCATCAAGGAAGCAGGCGAAAAGCTGTTCGGCACCGCATCCGCGCCGGCGCAAGCCGCTCAGGATGCTCCCGCCGCCGCACCAGTCGATGTCGACGCGCTAAACAAGATTGCCGGTGACGCCATCGCGAACTACATCAGCGTGCAGGGGCTGAGCGCCACTAACCTGCTGGTTGCATACGACGGCGCGAGCCACACTGTCACCGTATCGGGCGAAGCGCCCGATCAGGCAACGAAAGAAAAAATCCTGGTCGCGGCAGGTAACGTGCACAACGTCGAGAAAGTCGATGATCAGCTCACGGTCACCAGTCCCGCCCCTGAAGCACAGTTCCACACCGTCGTCTCTGGCGACAATCTGTGGAAGATCGCGGAAAAGTATTACGGCAGCGGCGCGAAGAACGATCTGATTTTTCAGGCGAACACGCCGATGCTGAAGAGCCCGGACAAGATCTATCCGGGCCAGGTGCTGGTGATTCCGGCGGTGTGAGACCGTTTCAAGGCTTCACGTCAAGCGTGGGGTCAATGACAGCGCGGCGGTACAGGCTCAGCACCTGCACCGCCGCGTTTTATTTCTGCGCCACGTGTCACATCACGCGCAGCGAACTGAGTCGCGTAAAAGACTAGATCGCGAGCACCATACTCACACCACACAGTCCGATCACCGCACAACTCACGCGATCCTTGAATGCGAACACAATCGGGTCATCGTGCATCTGCCCGCGAAACGCGAACATCCAGATACGGCTGACCCAGTAAAGCGTGAGCGCGAACACAGCCCACAGCATCTGCGGATGACGGTACAGCAGCTTGAGTTCCGGCGAGTTCAGATAGAGCGCCAGCACGAGCACCGCAAGATATGCCGACGACGTACCGAACGAGCGCAGGATCGACATGTCCTGCGTGATGTAGCCGCGCCCCGCCGCTTCCATTTTGCCAAGACGCAGAATGCCTTCGAGTTCCACGTAGCGCTTGACCATCGCAAGGCTCAGGAAGATCGGCACGCAGAAGAGGATCAACCAGTACGACAACGCAATGTCGTTGGCGGCGCCGCCCGCGATCACGCGCACCGTGTAGAGACACGCGAGCGTGAACACATCGATCAGCGCCATGCGCTTCAGGCTGAACGAATAGGCGACCGTCGCTGCAAGGTAACCCGCGAGCACGACGCCGAACTGCCACGGCAGCAACGCCGCGAGCCCTGCGCCCGCGACCAGCAACCCAATCGTCATCACGATACCGAATGACAGCGGCAGATTCCCGGATGCGAATGGCCGGCTGCGTTTTCGTTCGTGGCGCCGGTCCGCGTCCAGATCGAGCATGTCGTTGAGCAGATACACCGACGACGCACACAGATTGAACGACGCGAAAGCGATGCACGCGGCAATGATCGCACCGAGATCGGTGAACTTGTGGGCGGTCAGCAACGGCACGAAAATCAGCACGTTCTTGACCCACTGATGCACGCGCATTTCTTTCAGCACGAGGGGAATGATCTGACGCTTGCGCTCGAAGAAAATAATCGCCTGATTCACCTTGCGCGCGGCGGCCGCCATGCTCTTGTCGCCGACGACGATCGCCTGCCGCGCCCTGCGCCACACCGGCACGTCCGCGAGCGCGTCGCCGCAATAGTCGAAGCCGTGATCGCCGAACTGTTCGACGAGCGCATCGGCCTTGTTGCGACCGATGAGGTTATGGTCAGCCGTGCTCGCCAGCACGCCCTTGAAGAGCCCGAAATGATCGGCGACCTGACTCGCGAAACGCTGGTTCGACGCCGTGCACAGATAGAGCGTGCGGCCCGCTGAATGTTCGTCGCGCAGATAGTCGACGAGTTGTGTGTTGTACGGCAGAACGCCGACGTCGATCGTCACGCGCTTTGCGATCTGTTCTTTCAGATGAGCCTTGCCGCGCAGCACCCAGCCGATACACAGAAACAGCGCGAACGGGTTCTGCTTCAGCAGGACCAAGAAGCTTTCGAGCAGAAAGTCGGTTCGCGTGAGCGTGCCGTCCAGATCCACACACAGCGGGATCGTCGCGCTTGTCATATCACACCTCGCCGCCAGAGCGTCGGTTTCGCATTGGACCGGGTTTTGCCGCCGCGCCGGCACGTGGCCCGAACGGCATGGGCACCATGAACAGCGACGCGGTCGGTGTAATGCACGTTCCGTTGACGGAATCACGCATGACCTGCCTGAATGCTATCGACGCGGCGCGCGCAACTCTGTGCGCCAGCGCACTTCGGATTACGCGAAGACGAAGCGTTTATCGAGGTGATACTTGGCGAGATAGCCGAGCGTGAGGCCGATCGCCCCACCGGTGAGCCGCGCAGGCTCGGAATGGAAGATGGCGTCGGCGCCGAATTCCACCGCCCAGAAGACCAGTGTGGTCCCGAGGCCCATCGCGACGTACATCACAAACGTCTGAATGCCGTGCGCGACACTGCGGTGCGGATAGCGGAAGATCCACGCCTTGTCGAGCAGGTATTTGACGACGAGACCGACGCCCGTGCCGATACACACCGAAAGCGGCACGGCAAACCGTCCCTGATAAAGCCAGAACGCGAGCTTCTGGCTGCCGAGATTCGCGCCGATCGAGATCGCCGCGAAAATCGCGTACCAGACTACAAGGCGCGAGCGACCAAAGGGCGCGTCGAATGTCGGACTGTTCATGTCGATCTCCGCGCGCGAAACACCGGGCATCGCCGGCACGAAAGCCACGCGATTGCGCGTGCGGCGGCGCGTGCGGCCGCGTTCACAGCGAAACCCGCTTGAAAACGAATTCGGGCAGCGAGCGGATGATCAGCATGATCCCGCTCCAGAACCACGGCGTGTACAGCGCGTCCCTGCCGCGTTCGATGGCGCGCACGATATCCGTCGCGACCCGATCCGGCGACGCCACCAGCGGCCCCGGCAACGACAGCCCGGCGGTCATCGGCGTATCGACGAATCCTGGCTTGATCGTCAACACGCGCACGCCGGATTTGAAGAGCCGCGCGCGCAATCCTTCGCAGAAGGTCCCCACCGCGGCCTTGGCGGCCCCGTACACGTAGTTCGACGGACGCCCGCGGTCGCCCGCAACGGACGAAATCACGGCGATCGTGCCGCTTTTCTGGCTTTCGAACACGCCGGCCAGCAGCGTAAGCAGCGCGATGGTCGACATTGCGTTCGTCTGCAGTTCGCGCATCGCCGCCTCCACATCGCGTTCGCATTGCGCCTGGTCGGACAGCGTGCCATGCGCGATCAGCACGATATCGATCCGGCCGAACGCCGCCTGACAGGCCTTCAGCATCGTGGCGTGCTGCAGGTGATCGTTCATGTCAAGCAGGTAGGTTTCGACCGAAGGCGCGCCGCGCACCCGCAGATCCTGTGCGACGGCTTCCAGCCGGACTTCGTGCCGGCCCGTCAGAAACAGGTTCGCGCCCTCCTTCGTCCAGCGCCGCGCGCACGCGACAGCAATGGCAGACGAGCCGCCTACGATCAGGATATTCTTCATGATTGTGTGGTCCGTTTCCAGAAACGAGACATCAGGGCAGGATCGCGATTGCGTTCAAGTTCCTGCCACGCGGGATACGCCGCGCGAAAGTCCGCCCCGCTCATGTGGGCGTCCTTGGCCGGATACTGGCGGCCGCCTGCTTCGTTGACGATTGCGTCGAGCTGCCGGAAAAGCGCTTCATTGCGGCGCGCGTGCTGCGGGAAATCCAGCGCGAGCGATACGCCGGGCATCGGAAACGACAGCAGCCCCGGCGAAACCAGCGTGCCGCAACGCTTCAGCACGGCGAGACACGAACCCAGACCGCTCTTTGCAATCGTCGCAAGAATGGCCTTCAGTGCGTCGCGCGACGCCGCCTCGGGAATCACGCACTGATGTTGCTGGAAGCCGCGCCGCCCGTAGATCCGGTTCCAGTTGCGAACGCCATCGAGCGGATAGAAGAAGCTCGCGAAATCGACGCTGGTGTGTTCGACGCGCTGCGCCTGTCGCCGGTAGTAGAACTCGTTGAAGACCTTGAGCGTGTAGCGGTTCAGCGGCGACAACGGCAGCACGAACGGGACGTTGCGCAGGCGCTTGCCTTTCAGCGTGAAATCGCCGTCGGCGGCATGATCGCCCGACATGTAGATGCCGCGCCCCAACTGGACGCCGCTCGCGAGGCAATCGACCCACGCGACGCCATATTCGTGCTGCGGATCGAGTTCGCTCGATAGCGACAGAAACTCGTCCAGGTCGCCAAAACGGATACTGGTCATCGAAATGCGGCTGGAGCGCACGGGCATCAGCTGGATTTCGACCCATTCGATCACGCCGGTGAGACCCAGTCCGCTGATCGTCGCGCAAAACAGTTCGTCGTTTTCGCCGGGCGCGCATTCGGCCGGTTCGCGATCCGAGCGCAGCAGTGAAAATCGCCGGACGTGCCGTCCGAACGTGCCGCGCACGTGGTGATTCTTGCCGTGGACATCGTTGGCGACTGCGCCGGCGAGCGTCACAAACTGGGTGCCGGGCGTGACCGGCAGCATCCAGCCGCGCGGAATCGACAGTTCGAGCACTTCACCGAGCATGACGCCGGCTTCGGCCCGCACGATGCCGCGCTCCCAGTCGGCGCTGATAAAGCGGCCGAGGCCGCGCATATGTAAAACGTGATCGGTCGCCGCAAGACAGCAGTCGCCATAACTCCGGCCGTTGCCGAACGGCAAGGTCGTGCCGAAGCGGGCGCGCGCGTCGTCCAGCTGGGCCTGGATGGCGTCTCGCCACGACAGCGGATGACTGGATTGAGGCGCGTAGGGGTAATGCCCCCACGACTGGAGCTTCGACGCGCTCATTGGGTGCCACGGTGGACGATATGAGCGTCATCCTGGCACGAAACGCCCGCAAGGCGCGTGGGTTACCTCACAGATGGGGTTAACCAGATGGGCGCGCCCGGTCGCCCGGTCGCCGGGTGGTCGGGCTGGCCGTGGACGGTGTCCGGCCCGGTTGCGCTGGAAACCCGCAGCGCCCGCCGGGCCGGGCGTCGGTCAATACGTATCGAAGGCCCGCTGCAGCACCACCGGCCCGGCGCCGCCTGCGGCGAGCGCCAGCATCAGCAGCACACGCGCCTTGTACGGGTTCAGCCCGTTCGCGGCGACAAAACCGAGCGTATCGTCGGGCGCCGCGCCGTTGCGCATCACGTGTCCCGAGCCGACACGCGACGCGCGCACCACGGCCACGCCCTGCGACACGGCGTCGGCGAGCGCCTGCTGGATCGACGCGTGAATCGAGCCGTTTCCGGTCCCCGCCACGATGATGCCGCGCACGCCGGCCGTCACGAGTGCATCGACGGTCACGCGCGATGCGCCCGCATAACTCGCGACAATCTCCACGCCCGGCCACTTCGCGCCGATCACGAATTCCGTATCGACCGTATGCGGGCGGACGACGCTGCGCTGGAACTCGACGCGCCCGTCCTGCACCCAGCCCAGTGCGCCGACTTCCGGCGACTGGAACGCATCGACGGCGAACGTGCTCGTCTTCACGACATCGCGCGCGCTGTGGATCCGGTTATTGATCGCGACGAGCACGCCCTGCCCGTGCGCCGCGGCGCTGGCCGCCACCACGACCGCGTTGAGCAGATTCAGCGGACCATCGGCGGAAAGCGCCGTCGAAGGCCGCATGGCTGCGGTCAGCACGACAGGCTTCGTGCTTTTCACGGTCAGATGCAGCAGGTACGCGGTTTCTTCGAGCGTGTCAGTGCCGTGCGTGATCACGACGCCGTCGATGTCGTCGGTCGCGAGCAGCGCGTTCACGCGCTGCGCGAGCGTCGTCCACAGCAGAAGCGCCATGTCCTTGCTGTCGATGCTGGCAACCTGTTCGGCCACCACCTGCGCGACATCCGATAACGCCGGCACCGCTGCGAGCAGCCGGTCGACGCCGACAACGCCCGCCTGATAGCCGGCAGTATTCGCGGCATCGGCGGCGGAGCCCGCGATCGTGCCGCCCGTCGCGAGGACGGCAATACGCGGCAGGCCGTTCGACGGTGCTGCGCTGGAAGAAGAACTGGAAGTATTCATGCGGCGATTGTAAGCGATGCGCCGCGCGATCCGCGAGGAGTCCGCCCGACCGCGCGGACGCTTTATGCCCCATCCTTATCGCACAACACCATCACGCCGCTTCGCGCAACTGTGCGGCAATTTCCGCTTCGCTCAGTTGCGGCGCAAACATCTCGATCAGCCGGTACGCATACGCACGCAGAAACGCGCCCTTGCGCAGACCGACGCGCGTCGTGCTCGCCTCGAACAGGTGCTGCGTATCGAGCGCGACGAGTTCGGTATCGCGCTTCGGATCGTAGGCCATCGCCGCCACGATGCCGATGCCCATGCCAAGTTCGACGTAGGTCTTGATCACGTCGGCGTCGATCGCGGTGAGTACGACGTCGGGCAGCGCGCCGGCCTTTGCGAACGCCTGGTCGATATGCGAGCGGCCCGTGAAATCCTGATCGTAGGTGACGATCGGGAATTCGGCGATTTCATCGAGCGTCAGATTCGGGCGGCCGACGAGCGGATGGCCCTTCGGCACCACCACCACGTGATGCCACGAATAGCACGGAAACGTGACGATGTCCGGATAGCGGTCGAGCGCTTCGGTCGAAATACCGATGTCCGCTTCGCCGTTGATGATCATCTGCGCGATCTGCTGCGGGCTACCCTGACGCAGCGCCAGATGCACCTTCGGGAACACCTCCGTGAACTGGCGGATCACCTTCGGCAGCGCATAGCGCGCCTGCGTGTGGGTCGTCGCAACCACGAGGTGGCCGCTGTCCTGATCCGCGAACTGCCGCGCGACACGGCGCAGATTCTCCGCGTCGAGCAGCATCCGTTCGATCAGCTGATGGACAGCCTTGCCCGGCTCAGTGAGACCCGTGAGCCGCTTGCCGCGACGGATGAAGATATCGACGCCGAGT
Source organism: Paraburkholderia sp. GAS42 (assembly GCF_050436565.1). Lineage (NCBI taxonomy): Bacteria > Pseudomonadati > Pseudomonadota > Betaproteobacteria > Burkholderiales > Burkholderiaceae > Paraburkholderia > Paraburkholderia sp. GAS42. The sequence continues at coordinate 7,280 of NZ_JBNDML010000028.1, forward strand.
TCGTCCTCGAGATCCTTGATCTGCTTCGATACGCCCGACTGCGACGTGTACAGCACGTTCGCGACTTCGGTCAGGTTCATGTTCTGGCGCACCGCTTCACGCACAAAACGCAATTGCTGGAAGTTCATTGGCTTGTCTCCGGTTCTGCCGAAGTTAGGGTTATGTGATCAATGCGCGATCAATGCGCGGGAAACACGCGCAGTGCGCGCGGCACCGCCGTCACGCCATCGCCGACATTCAGACGCAGTTCGCGCCACGCTTCACGATCGAGTTCCGCTTCGAGCACGCGGCCTTCGTGCCCTTCGAGTTCGACGCGCACTGAGCCGCCCAGCGTCACCACGCGCCGCACGCCGACCGTGATGCCATCGCGATGACTGTCGGCCTTCGGGTACAACGCGAGATCGTGCGGACGCACATACGCAAACGCCGGCCCCTCGAAACCCGCGGCAATCGAGATCGGCAGCGCCGCGCCGTCGACCACGAATCCGCTGCGATCGACCTTGCCATGCAGCCGGTTCGCCGCGCCGAGAAACTCGTAGACGAACGATGTCTGCGGATGGTCGTACACGTCCTGCGGGCTGCCGACCTGCTCGACGTGTCCGCGATTCAGCACGACGATACGGTCCGCGACTTCGAGCGCTTCTTCCTGGTCGTGCGTGACGAAGATCGTCGAGATATGCAGATCGTCGTGCAGACGACGCAGCCAGCTGCGCAGTTCCTTGCGGACCTTCGCATCGAGCGCGCCGAATGGCTCGTCGAGCAGCAGCACTTTCGGTTCGACGGCGAGCGCACGCGCGAGCGCGATACGCTGACGCTGTCCGCCCGACAGCTCAGAAGGAAAGCGTTGCGCGAGCCAGTCGAGCTGCACGAGCTTGAGCAGCTCATGCACTTTCTCGCGGATCACCGCTTCCGACGGCCGCTCCTTGCGCGGCTTCACACGCAGACCGAACGCGACGTTTTCGAACACCGTCATATGACGGAACAGCGCGTAATGCTGGAACACGAAACCGACCTGACGCTCACGCGCGCCGACTTCCGCCACATCCTGACCTTGCAGCACGACCTGGCCGGCATCCGCGTATTCGAGGCCCGCGATCACGCGCAGCAGCGTGGTCTTCCCGCACCCCGAAGGGCCAAGCAGGGCGACGAGCTCGCCGGGCGGGAAATCGAGCGAAACGTTATCGAGCGCGGTGAAATCGCCAAAGCGCTTCTGCAGGTTACGAACGGTGATGCCCATGTGCTGCTCTCCTTACTGGACCGGACGGCTGGCCGCATTCGACGGCGCCGGCGACGGGGTGACGGGACCGGCGTGCGCGGGCACAGCCTGCGCATCGACGCGTTCTGCCGACATATGACGTTCCGCAAGCAGCTTGAGGCCCAGCGTGACGAGCGCGAGCAGCGCGAGCACGGAGGCCACGGCGAACGCCGCGGAAAAGTTGTATTCGTTGTAGAGAATCTCGACGTGCAGCGGCATCGTGTCGGTCTGTCCGCGAATGTGGCCCGACACCACCGACACCGCGCCGAACTCGCCCATCGCACGCGCGTTACACAGGATCACGCCGTACAGCAGACCCCACCGGACATTCGGCAGCGTCACGCGGCGGAAGATCTGCCAGCCCGACGCGCCGAGCACGTGAGCGGCTTCTTCTTCATCGTTACCCTGCGCCTGCATCAACGGAATTAGCTCCCGCGCGACGAACGGGAACGTGACGAAGATCGTCGCGAGCACGATGCCCGGCACGGCGAAAATGATCTGCACGTTATGCGCCTCGAGCCACGGACCGAACCAGCCTTGCGCGCCGAACATCAGCACATAGATCAAACCTGAGATCACCGGCGAGACGGAGAACGGCAGATCGATCAGCGTCGTCAGCAGCGCCTTGCCGCGGAACTCGAACTTCGCGATACACCACGACGCGGCCAGACCGAACACGAGATTCAGCGGCACGGCGATCGCCGCGGTAATCACCGTGAGCTTGATGGCGGAAAGCGCATCCGGATCGGCGAGCGATTCGAAGTAGAAACCGACGCCCTTGCTGAAAGCCTGATAGAACACAGCGGCAAGCGGCACGACCAGAAACAGCGCGAGAAACAGCAACGCGATGCCGACGAGCAGCCAGCGCACGGCGCGCGGCTCGGTCACGGGATCAGGGCGGCGGTTGACCGCAGCGCCGTTGCGCGGATTGCCCGAGGCGAACGTCACGGAATCCTCGCTCATTGCGCACCTCCGGCGACGGCGGCCGCAGTGGAAGCGCCCACCGGCGGCACGGTCGGCCCCGACGCGCCGCGACTCGTGCGCCGTTGCAGATACCACTGCAGCGTATTGATCAGCAGCAGCATCAGGAACGACACGACCAGCATCACGACGGCAAGCGCGGTCGCGCCCGCGTAGTCGTACTGTTCGAGCTTCGTGATGATGAGCAGCGACGTGATTTCGGACTTCATCGGCACATTGCCCGCGATGAAAATCACCGAGCCGTATTCGCCGAGCGCACGCGCGAACGCAAGCGCGAAACCCGTCAGCAGCGCGGGCAACACCGAAGGCAACACCACCCGACGGAACGTCAGCCAGCGCGACGCACCCAGACACGCGGCGGCCTCTTCCTGTTCGCGCTCGAAATCCTCGAGCACCGGCTGCACGGTTCGCACGACAAACGGCAGGCCGATAAACGTCAGCGCGACCAGCACACCGAGCGGCGTAAACGCGACCTTGATGCCAAGTGGCACGAGAAACTGTCCGAGCCAGCCGTTGCCCGAATACACGGCCGCGAGCGAAATGCCGGCCACCGAAGTCGGCAGCGCGAACGGCAGATCGACGACCGCATCGACGATCCGCTTGAACGGAAACGTGTAGCGCACCAGCACCCACGCCACGAGGAAACCGAACACGGCGTTGATCAGCGCGCCGCCGAGCGCGGCGAAGAACGTCAGCCGGTACGACGCGAGCACGCGTGGCGACGTCACGGCGCGCACGAACTGCGACCAGTCGAGCGTCGCGGTTTTCAGAAAGGTCGCCGCGAGCGGAATCAGCACCACGAGGCTCAGATACGCCACGGTGATGCCGAGTGTCAGGCCGAAGCCGGGTAACGCGCTCGGCTTTCGGAAGGTCAACGTCGTCATGCTGGGTGCTCTTTCAGGGTTAAACCCGCGCTTCAAGCCGGGTCAAGACTTCGGGGTCCATCTGGCCAAAAAGCGCGCCCGATGGGCGCGCCTGTCTGGTTTCACTGCCTGATACGTATTGGCATTGGCGTCATTGCGGCTGATAGATCGAATCGAAGACGCCGCCGTCCGCGAAGTGAGTCTTCTGCGCGTTGGTCCAGCCGCCGAAGCTGTCGTCCACCGTGTACAGCTTCAGCTTCGGAAACTTCGCCGTCAGCGCGGCCGGCACCTTGTTCGAACGCGGACGGTAGAAATTCTTCGCGGCGATCTCCTGACCTTCCTCGCTATAGAGGAAATTCAGATACGCCTCAGCCAGTTTGCGCGTGCCGTGTTTGTCGACGACCTTGTCGACCACCGCGACGGGCGGCTCAGCCAGGATGCTCACCGACGGCACGACGATCTCAAACTTGTCCGGGCCGAATTCCTTCACCGACAGAAACGCCTCGTTTTCCCACGCGATCAGCACGTCGCCGATATCGCGTTGCACGAAACTTGTCGTCGCGCCGCGGGCCCCGGAGTCCAGCACACCCGCGTTCCTGTAAAGCTTGCCGACGAATTCCTTCGCCTTCTGGTCGTTGCCGCCCGGCTGATGCTCCGCGTACGCCCACGCAGCCAGGTAGTTCCAGCGTGCGCCGCCGGAGGTTTTCGGGTTCGGTGTCACGATCGAAACGCCCGGCTTGATCAGGTCGTCCCAGTCCTTGATGTGCTTCGGGTTGCCCTTGCGCACCAGAAACACAATGGTCGACGTGTACGGTGACGCGTTGTCCGGCAGACGCTTCTGCCAGCCCTTGTCGATGAGGCCCTTGTTCGCAATCGCGTCGATGTCGTATGCGAGCGCCAGCGTCACCACGTCAGCCTGCAGACCGTCGAGCACCGAGCGCGCCTGTGCACCCGAGCCGCCGTGCGACTGCTTGAACGTGACCGACTCGCCGTTTTTCGCCTTCCATTCCTTGCCGAACGCCTGATTGACGTCCTGATACAGCTCGCGCGTCGGGTCGTACGACACGTTCAGCAGCGTCGTATCCGCTGCCAGCGCCTGACCGGCGACACCCGCTGCTGCCGCGACGCCCAGCGCGAGCGCCGTGACGATTTTTCGTGTTTTGCCTGCCAGCCCCGTATTTCTGCTCATCCGATTTTCTCCGGTTTGTTCTTTCGTTATCGCGGCGCGTGTGCGTTGCTTTGCATCAACTGGAGGCCAGTCTATCGAACGGCTTTCATCATTAAAAATAATTGTTCTTCATTTTTTAATACTCAAAAGTGGTAACGACGGCCTGGCGTAGCGTTGCGACACGAATCCGGCTGCGACAACGCCGAAAACCGGCGTTCTGGCGGCGGCGATCCGGACGAACTTAAAGTAAAGCTTGAAATGCGCCGATTACTGTATAAAAATACAGTCACCTGTTCATCCATACAGTGGCGCCATGACCAAACTCACCGCACGACAGCAGCAGGTTTTCGATCTGATCCGCCGGGCCATCGAACGCACCGGCTTCCCGCCCACCCGCGCGGAGATTGCCGCCGAGCTCGGTTTCAGCTCGGCGAACTCGGCGGAAGAGCATCTGCGCGCGCTGGCGCGCAAAGGCGTGATCGAGCTTGCGGCGGGCGCGTCGCGCGGTATCCGGCTGCTGTCCGGTTCGGACGACAGCCCTTACCAGTTCACGTTGCCGCACTCGAGCATCATGCAGCTGTCATTGCCGCTGATCGGCCGGGTGGCGGCAGGTAGCCCGATCCTCGCGCAGGAGCACATCTCGCAGCACTACGCGTGCGACCCGGCGCTCTTCTCCAGCAGGCCGGACTACCTGCTGAAGGTGCGCGGGCTGTCGATGCGCGATGCGGGCATCTTCGACGGCGACCTGCTCGCCGTGCAGAAGAAGAGCGAAGCGAAAGACGGTCAGATCATCGTTGCGCGTATTGGCGACGACGTCACGGTCAAGCGCCTGAAGCGCCGGCCGGACGGTATCGAGCTGATCGCCGAGAACCCCGATTATGAAAACATCTTTGTTCAGGCCGGCAGCGGGGAATTTGCGCTCGAAGGCATCGCGGTTGGGCTGATTCGCCCGACCGAATTCTGAACTTCGCCTGGAGAGTCTCATGGAACGCCTTGCCCGCCTGCTCCCTTTTCGTCAGTTCGGACGTCTGCGTCATCTGCGCAAGCTGGTGCCGTGCGCACCGCTCGACGCTGCCGGTGCGCCGTCGCTGTTCGACCGCGAGGTGATGACGGAAGCGTCGACCTTGCCGTCCGCGATGCCGGCTTTTGCGCGTGTTTCGCTGAACTCAGGGTTGAACGCGGAGCCGGGCCGTCGCGCGCCGGTGCGCGTGTATCACGGGCCGTCGCGGCTCATCATGGTGGGAACTGTCGACGCAGTGTGCCGCATGATCGACCGCTGTATCGCGGAAGAAAGCGCGGCCATGCAAGGCGCGCTGTTCGAATAGTTGAAGGCGTGCGAAAACGGATTCTTGCGGTAGCATCAGGAGCCGCAAGGGATCGTTTTCACTTCGTTGCGGTCCACGTTAATTGACGTTTAACGGCGAGTCGCAACCTATGAGCGTTTCGGTACCCACAAGAAATCGTCGTTCCCTGCGCGCGTTTGCCATCGCGATTGTTGTAATCGTGGTCGTGGCTGCGCTGGGGTATGGATATGCGTCGCCCTACATCGCGCTCGACAGCCTTAAGCGGGCTGCGGATGCCCGCGACGCCGAGACGGTCAATGAATACGTCGACTTTCCCGCGTTGCGCGAAAGTCTGAAGCAGCAGGTCACCGGGCTGCTCGCAAGGCGGCTCGATGCGCAGCACAACGGAAATCCGCTGGCCGCCATCGGCGCGATGATCGGCGTTGCGTTGATTGGTCCACTGGTGGATGCGTATGCGACGCCGGACGGCGTCGCAGCGTTGCTGAACGGCATGCCGCCGCGCGGCGACCTCGGCGAGCGGCCACCGGTAGCGGCCGGTCCGGTATCGGATGGAGCACCGAACGGGCGGTCCACCGGGGCGCCGGGCGCAGCAGCGCCACAGGCACCTGCGCCGCCCGCCGCTTCAACGTCGCCGGTCCAGCAGACGCCGCCACAACCTCCACAGACCACGGCGGAATATCACGGGATCAACGAGTTCGTCGTAACGTATCGGCACGGTGTCGGCGATACGCACTATTCCGCGATCCTGCGACGCGATGGACTCTTTTCGTGGAAGCTGTCAGCTGTCGATCTCAACGGCTGAACGCGAACACGCGCGTCGTCCAGAATCGCATTCGATGTCAGGCCGCGGCCGCCGTCTGATGCTGCTCTTCCACCGATGAACACGCCACCAGGATGCTACACGACACTCTATCGAGCAACGGCGTGTTGCCGGCGCCCATCCACCATCGCGAGAGACCGGTCCGGCACCGATGGCCGACCACGACCAGATCGACCTGCAACTGATTGGCCAGATTGGCAATTTCATCGATCGGATGGCCGAATGCGAAATGACCGTGCGCCTGAACCCCGCGCTCGGTCAGCCAGTTCACGCCTTCCTGAAGGATGTCGCGAGCCGTGTCTTCGAAACGGCCGCATGCGACGTCAGTCAATAGACCCGCGCTTTGCGCAATGCTCGAGCGCATGTCGACCACCGAGAGCAGATGCGTCTCGGCCTTAAGGTCAAGCGCAAGGTCCGCGCCGCAGCGCAGCGCCTTGCGGCCTTCGCGCGAGCCGTCGTAGCACAGCAGGATTTTTTTGTAGCTCGCCATGGTCATCTCCCATCCGCGTCGATCGCGGCATCGCTTCAATCATGGTGCGCCGCAATTCAGGTTGCAAGGGATGGAAAACGCTAAGTGCGTCGCCACCGTGTTTGACGCCCTGCCGCAGTGCAAAAAGCGCCCCATCGCAGCAATCTGGCGCCCGGCGGCGACGACGGCGATGCCCTAGAATAGCCTGCCCTCGCCTCGCAGGCGCGTATCGAGCAAGTCAGAAGCAAGTCCGGAGCAAGTGTCGATCCATGTACCTACCAAACGCAGCAATCGGATTCGAAGAGGTGAAAAAGCACTATGGAGAGAAAACGGTCGTGGACGGCCTTTCATTCCATGTCCGCGCGGGTGAATGTTTTGGCCTGCTCGGTCCAAACGGCGCCGGCAAGACGACGACGCTGCGCATGCTGCTCGGCATCGCTGCGCCGGATGCGGGCACGATCCAGCTCTGCGGCGAGCCCATTCCGGCGCGCGCGCGTTACTCCCGGGCGCGCGTCGGCGTCGTGCCGCAGTTCGACAACCTCGATCCCGATTTCACCGTCCGCGAAAATCTGCTGGTGTTCGGCCGCTACTTCGGCCTGAGCGCGGCGCAAACGCGCGATCTCGTGCCGTCGCTGCTCGAATTCGCGCGCCTTGAAAGCAAGGCCGACGCACGCGTCGGCGAACTCTCGGGCGGCATGAAGCGGCGCCTCACACTGGCCCGCGCGCTCGTCAACGATCCTGACGTACTGATCATGGACGAGCCCACCACCGGTCTCGATCCCCAGGCGCGGCACCTGATCTGGGAGCGGCTTCGTTCGCTGCTCGCGCGCGGCAAGACGATCCTGCTCACGACGCACTTCATGGAAGAAGCCGAGCGGCTGTGTCATCGCGTGTGCGTGATCGAGGAAGGTCGCAAGATCGCGGAAGGCGCGCCCCGTGAACTGATCGCGTCGGAGATTGGTTGCGATGTGATCGAAATCTATGGTCCCGACCCGGCGCTGCTGCGCGACGAACTTGCGCCGTTCGCAGTACGCACTGAAATCAGTGGCTTGACGCTGTTCTGCTACGTCGACGATCCGCAGCCGGTGCACACGAAACTCAAGCAGCGCACCGATCTGCGCTATCTGCATCGGCCGGCCAATCTCGAAGACGTCTTTCTGCGGCTCACCGGCCGCGAGATGCAGGACTGAGCCACTGCAAAAACGCAAACGCAGACATAAGCGACCGAAAGCGCTCGCCACCCAACCCGCAGCAAAGGCAAAGATTCACCGGAAATATATGGACGCACGCAGTTACGACTCCTCCCCCGCGAAGCCTTCCCGGCTGCACGAAGGCATCGCTGCCCTGCCCGCGAACGCGGTCAACTGGATCGCCGTCTGGCGCCGCAACTATCTGGTGTGGCGCAAGCTCGCCATCGCCTCGATGTTCGGCAACCTCGCCGATCCGATGATCTATCTGTTCGGTCTGGGTCTGGGACTCGGACTGATGGTCGGACACGTCGAAGGCGTGTCGTACATCTCGTTTCTCGCGGCGGGCACGGTCGCATCGAGCGTGATGATGTCGGCGAGTTTCGAGTCGATGTATTCGGGTTTTTCGCGGATGCACGTGCAGCGCACGTGGGAAGCGATCATGCATACGCCGCTGACACTCGGCGATATCGTGCTGGGTGAAGTGATCTGGGCGGCCAGCAAGTCGGTGCTGTCGGGCGTGGCGATCATGCTGGTGGCGGGCCTGCTCGGCTACGCGAGCTTTCCGTCGATGCTAATCGCGCTGCCCGTGGTCGTGCTGACGGGCCTCGCCTTCGCGAGTGTCGCGATGATCGTGACAGCGGTCGCGCCGTCGTACGACTTTTTCATGTTCTATCAGACGCTCGCGCTTACGCCGATGATGCTGCTTTCCGGCGTGTTCTTTCCGGTGACGCAACTGCCCGCCGTCGCGCAGCAGATCACGCTGCTGTTGCCGCTCGCGCACGCTGTGGAGCTGATCCGGCCGGCGATGCTCGGCCGTCCGGTCGAAGATGCCGCGCTGCACGTCGGCGTGCTCGCGGCATATGTGATCGTGCCGTTCATCATTTCTGCGATGCTGTTCCGGCGTCGCATGATGCGCTGAACGACGGCGCGATCACACCGAAGGTACGACGAAGTCGACGGTCAGTCTTCGTCGTCGGTCCACGGAATATCGACGTCCGAAATGAACGCGACGGTGGCGAACGGACCGCCGTCCTGACGTCCGACCTTGCCGTCCGCGCGTTGCCATTCGACGCGGAACACCGTGCCCGGATCGTCAGCCAGGAGGCGGATCGTGCGCACTTCGTCCTGATCCGCTTCTTCCACCGGACCGTCGAGCGAGATCAGCAGCGTTTGCGGCCACAGACCGTCGGCCGGATCGTAAATGCGATCGCCGTCGGGAATCAGCGTGAACGCTTCCACACCGATCGTCGCCGAAGCGTCGATGATCATCTTGCCGAGCGCGCGCAGCAGCGCAGTCGCCCGCGCCGAGTTCGCCTGGCGGATGGCGAGGTCCCCGCGCGTGAGCGCCTGTTCAAGCTTCGGATTCGTTTTTTGTTGCGCCATTCTGTTTCCTGGATTCAATCGTTCTTTTCGGGCGGACAGCCGCGTTACGGCAGGTCGCCGCGGGTTGTGCAGGTTGCCATCGCGGGCTGAATCGTACCATCCGGACGCCCGACGCAGCCGTCGCGCGGGCCACGGCGCATTGTGAACATCGTGCGCACCGTTCCCGGTTTCGCCGCTCAGTTCCCCCGCTCAGTTCCCCCAGTTTAGGTCGCGTTTGACGATTGAACACGGCAATTCGTTACCGATCGCGTGGCAGCGCACCAATCTGGCGGGGCGCGATCAGAAGCCCAGTGCGACCGCGAGCGCCCCCGCGACAACCCCAAACCCGACCACCGACACGGCCACCAGCGCCAGCACGCGCGGCGGAAACGAACGGACGAGCATCGCGAGAGACGGCACGCTGACCGGCGGCAGCGTCATCAGCAGCGCGCCCGCCGGGCCGACGCCCATGCCGAGTGACAGCATCGCCTGAATGATCGGCACCTCGCCGGCCGTCGGGATCACGAACAGCATGCCGGCGACGGCCAGTGCGACGATCCAGCCAACGTGATTGCCAATGTCCGGCCCAATGTGCGGAAAGAGCCAGGCCCGCGCCGCGCCGAGCAGCAGGATCAGCACAAGGTATTCGGGAATCAGGCGCACGGCCATGCGCGCCAGAATCTGCAGCCAGCGGGCGAACACGTTGCCCGTCTGTTGCAGCGCGACGCGTTCCGCGAGACGGGCGTCGGCGGCTTGAGCGTCTTGCGGCGCGACGAAACGGTTCACCACGTAGCCGAGTCCGAATACCATCAGCACGCCGAGCACGAGCCGCAAGGCGGACCAGTTCCAGCCGAGCACGAAGCCCATGAAGACGAGCGTCGCCGGATTGAGCACCGAGTTGCCGAGCCAGAACGCGATCGCACCGCCCGGCGACGCCTCACGCGCCCTCAGACCGACGACAACCGGCGCGGCGCAGCAGGTGCACATCATGCCGGGAATCGCCAGCATGCCGCCCGCCGCGACGCTGCCAAAGCTGGTCCTGCCGAGAAGTCGCGCGACCCAGTGCGCGGGTATCAGCGCCTGAACCGCCGAGCCGAGCAGCAGGCCCAGCACCATCGCCTGCCAGATCGCCTTGCCGTACGCCCATGCGTAATCGAGCGCGGCCGCGAGCGACGGCTCGGGCGGGCTCGCTGCCGTACCCATCAGGATCGACTTGCCGATCGAATGCGTCGACGCGGCAGTGAACGCGCGGTTGTAATACGGAAACCACTTCACGTAGAAGAGCCCGACCACGGCGATCAGCAGGAAGACCAGCCAGCCGGAAACCGGTTGTGTTTGACGTGTGGTGTTCATCATTGTTTTGGGTGACGGTCGGTGTGGGTCAGCAGGGCAGATTGTGGCATGGCCCATTTCAGGATGCATCCCCGCGCATCCAACGGAGCGACGCCGCGTCGCGACATCGTTAAGGCGCCGGATTCGGTTGCCGTTCGTGCAATGCGTTGATCTCGGCCAGCACTTCCGGCGAGAGCATCACATCTGCGCTCGCGATGTTTTCCTTCAGCTGATCGAGCGATGTCGCGCCGATCAGATTGCTCGTCAGGAACGGACGGCTGTTGACGAACGCAAGCGCGAACTGCGCCGGCGACAGTCCATGACGTTTCGCGAGTTCGACATAGCGCGTCGTTGCTTCGACCGATTGCGGCTTGCTGTAGCGCTGAAAGCGCTCGAACAGCGTGATACGTGCGCCTGCGGGACGCGCACCGCCTTCGTACTTGCCCGACAGCCAGCCGAACGCGAGCGGCGAATACGCGAGCAGACCGACGTCTTCACGATGGCTGAACTCCGACAGGCCGAGTTCGAACGTGCGGTTCAGGAGGCTGTACGGATTCTGGATACTGACGATGCGCGGCAAGCCGAGCTTCTCCGAAGCACGCAGAAACTGCGCGACGCCCCACGGCGTTTCGTTCGACACGCCGATGTGGCGGATCTTGCCTTCCTTCACGAACTCCGCGAGCACCGAGAGCGTTTCCTCGATCGGCACCGTGTATGCGTCGTCGATCCACGGATAGGCCGTGCGGCCGAACGTCATCGTGCTGCGATCAGGCCAGTGCAGTTGATACAGATCGACGTAGTCCGTCTGCAGACGCTTGAGGCTGTCGTTGAGTGCTTCGGTCAGGTTCTTGCGGTCGAACTGGTTGCCCTCGCCGCGAATATGTCGCGGGTTGTGCGGCTGACGCGCCGGTCCGGCGATCTTGGTGGCAAGCACGATCTTCTCGCGCGCGCTTCGATGCTGCGCGATCCACGTGCCGATGTAGCGCTCGGTCGAACCCTGCGTCTCGGGACGCGGCGGCACCGGATACATTTCCGCGGCATCGATCAGGTTGACGCCGTGGTCGAGCGCGTAGTCGATCTGCGCATGCGCTTCGCTTTCGGTGTTCTGCTCACCCCACGTCATCGTGCCGAGGCCGATGACGCTGACCTTTACGTCCGTTGCGCCGAGTCTGCGGTATTCCATCGAACTGTTCCTTATGCTTGATGTGGGCGGAGAGCATCGAAGTTACCACGCCGCCGCAACGCGTGCAGGACCGCTAGAATGACGCTCTCGCGCGACGCATGCGGATGCGCCGCCCCGCCTCACTTCGCTCCGGAGTGTCATGTAGATGTCAGGTTCATCGTCCGTCACACCACATCCCGGTGATTCGTCGCTGATCGTCGTGCTTGTGGCCGCCGCGTTCTTCATGGAAAACCTCGACGGCACCATCATCGCAACCGCCCTGCCGCAGATGGCGCGATCGTTCAACGTGCATCCGGTCGATCTCAGCATCGGCATCACGTCGTATCTGCTGACGCTCGCCGTCTTCATCCCGATCAGCGGCTGGGCAGCCGACCGCTTCGGCGTGCGCAACGTGTTCACCGCCGCGCTTGCGGTGTTTACCGCTTCGTCGGTGCTGTGTGGCATCACAAATGGTCTCGTTGAATTCACGGCGGCGCGCATCCTTCAGGGCATCGGCGGCGCGATGATGGTGCCGGTCGGCAGGCTGGCGGTCCTGCGCGCGACGCCCAAGGACAACCTGATGCGCGCGATCTCGATCATCACCTGGCCAGGACTTGTGGCGCCGGTGATCGGGCCGCCACTGGGCGGCCTGATCACGACGTATTCATCGTGGCGCTGGATCTTCTATCTGAATCTGCCGCTTGGCCTGATTGGCCTTGTGCTGGCATGGCGCTTCATCGGCAACGAACGCGAAGCGGAAAAGCGCCCGTTCGACGCGCCGGGTTTCGTGTTGTCGGGGCTCGCCTGCACAGCGTTGATGTACGCGATGGAATTGACCGGTCGCGCGGACGCGCCGTGGATTCAGGCGCTGGTGTGCCTCGTCATCGGCGTCGTGGCCGGCGCGGCCGCGCTGTTTCATCTGCGGCGCACGACGCATCCGGTGGTCGACCTTTCCGCGTTCACGATCAGGACTTTTGCAGTCGCGATGGGCGGCGGATCGCTCTTTCGCGTGTCGATCAGCGCGGTGCCCTTTCTGCTGCCGCTGATGTTCCAGATCGCCTTCGGCTTGAACGCGTTCCAGTCCGGCTTGCTCACGCTCGCGGTGTTCGCCGGGAACCTGTCGATGAAGCTCGTCACGACGCCCATCATGCGACGATACGGGTTCCGCTCCGTGCTGCTGGTGAATGGCGCGTTCGCAGCATTGTCGCTTGCAGCGATGAGTCTGCTGACGCCCACGACGCCCTCGTTCTGGATTGTCGTGGTGCTGTTCGTCAGCGGCCTCGCGCGTTCGCTGCAGTTCACCGCGATCAACACGCTCAGTTTCGCGGACGTCCCCAAATCGCAGATGAGCGGCGCGTCGACGCTCTCGAGCACGCTCGGGCAGATGACCGTGGGCATGGGCGTCGCATTCGGCGCGATCGCGCTGCGGATCGCGGCGTGGGTTCACGGACACGACGGCCAGACGGTGACCACCGCCGACTTCAGCCTGGCGTTTCTGATCGTGGCCGCGCTGGGGTTCGCGGCAATCGTCGACGTGGTCGGCCTCGACCGGCGGGCAGGCGCACACGTGAGCGGACATGGGCGCAGTGGGGTTTGACGGTTGTATGTCTTGCGATGGCTCGACGCAGGGCGAAGAAGGCTCGACGAAGCGTACAAACGCGACGACGCGACGAAAGAATTCGCTTCCGGGAATAGCCATAAAACAGACAGGGGGAATTTAAACGATGGGGTGGCTGATGGGACTCGAACCCACGACGACAGGAATCACAATCCTGGACTCTACCAACTGAGCTACAGCCACCACTGGGACAACTTTGAACTGCTTCGTAGCTCGCCATGAACTGGCTTGCCGATCAAGAAGCGAGATTATACAAACATGGATAGCGTTTGCCTAGCCCCTTATTCAAACATTTCGGCGGGCTCACGCAGATGCGTGCGCGCTTCGTCGAAGATCGCGAGATCGCCCAACGCGAGCTTTTTGTTATCGGACAGTACACGACGCCACCCACGCGCACCCGCGACACCGCGATACAGCCCAAGCGCATGACGCGTCACGCCACCGAGGAACGTCCCGCGCGCAAGCTCGGCCGCGCAATACTCGATGAGCTTTGCTTCAGCGGCTTCGCGACTCAGCGCAGGTTCTGACGAACCGTAGAAACGCGCGTCGACATCCGCGAGCACATACGGGTTGTGATACGCCTCGCGCCCGAGCATCACGCCATCGACATGCTGCAGATGGGTCTCGACCTCGTCGAGTGTTTTCACGCCGCCGTTCAGGATGATTTCGAGGTGCGGGAACTCGCGCTTCAACTGGTACGCGTAATCGTATTTGAGCGGCGGGATCTCGCGATTCTCCTTCGGGCTCAGCCCTTTGAGGATCGCATTGCGCGCATGCACGATGAACACGTCGCAGCCTGCGTCGGCGATCGTGCCGACGAAGTCGCTCACGAAACCGTACTCTTCCACCGCGTCAACGCCGATCCGATGCTTCACCGTCACCGGCACCGACACCACATCGCGCATTGCCTTCACGCAGTCCGCAACGAGCTGCGGCTCGTTCATCAGACACGCGCCGAATGCGCCGCGCTGCACGCGTTCCGACGGGCAGCCGCAATTCAGATTGATCTCGTCGTAGCCCCACTGCTCACCCAGTTTCGCTGCGCGCGCGAGGTCCGCCGGCTCACTCCCGCCCAGTTGCAACGCAACGGGCGCTTCGTCGGCCGTAAACGCGAGATGACGCGCGACATCGCCGTGAATCAGCGCGCCCGTCGTCACCATCTCCGTATAGAGCCACGTGTGGCGCGACAGGATGCGGTGAAACGAGCGGCAGTGGCGATCGGTCCAGTCCATCATCGGCGCAACGCTGACGCGACGGGGACTCGGGGATTGAGATGAAGACATGGGAACGGCCAGACGGCGGGAATCAAACCGCGATTTTACAGCATGCCGTCGACACAGCTTGTCCCTGCCGACGTTGAGGACTTAAACCCGTCCGGAACGCCCCAAACAGGGGTCGAAACGTCCGGAACGCCTGTTCTCAAAGGCTTCGAACCATTGTTCCTGATTGCAGAATAGTAAATTCAAATTATGGGTACAAATTTTCGATAGTAGGGGAATACACTAGCTCCATCGACGTTGCGACAGGTGAAAAACAAAACGCTTCCGCAACGGCTTCGTACCGAAATCAACGTTTATTGGAGAGTCACCATGAAGAGCAAGCTTATCGCCGCCGTCCTGATCGCCGCCTCTGCTGCAATCGCAGCTCCTGCCTTCGCAAGTGGCTACGGCCCGGCGCCGCATTACAACCCGACCGTCGGCGCGCCTGCTTCGCAGCAAGGCCAGAATGCGCAGACCGTCGCTGCTGAGCGTGCCGCTCAGGCTTCCAATAGCGCCTACGGCGGTGTCAACGCGTCGTCGTCGCAATCCGGCAGCCGCGCAGAACAAACCGGCCCTGGCTCGGTGTTCTTCGGTCATTAATTGACTGCAAGCCGGACGCCTCACAAGGGCGTCCGGCTTTCGCTTTTCCGGTTTTCCCCGCTTTACCGCCCCGCTGTTACCGCCTCACCGCTCTCGCTTAACCGGCTCATCCAGCCTTCCTCCGCGCGTCTTCTCCCGCTGTCTGCTTCGA
Organism: Paraburkholderia sp. GAS42; assembly: GCF_050436565.1. NCBI lineage: Bacteria > Pseudomonadati > Pseudomonadota > Betaproteobacteria > Burkholderiales > Burkholderiaceae > Paraburkholderia > Paraburkholderia sp. GAS42. Next base: position 22,814 of record NZ_JBNDML010000028.1, read on the forward strand.
CAATTCGCAGAACCGTATCCAGTTCCCGAACGGATCGAAAACCTCCATCACCCTGCCCCAGCCTGTCTGCTCGACGCCCGGGAACATCGCGAGACGCGACGATTCGCGCACGATCAGCGCATGTCGGTGCCGGTGCCGTCAGCTGCGTCGATGGCCTCGCGTGCAGCGCGAAAGCCGGCTTCGGCCGCGCCGTGCTCCGTCGACCACAGCCGGTCGATATGCACGAGGCGCCAGTCGATCGCGACGGCGCCCGCCTTCAGCACGCGAAAGTGCGCCTTGACGCCGGTCAGCACCTGCTCGACCGCGACCTCGATGTCGTAGTCCCCGTAACGTTCTGTGTAGTCGCCCATGTCGGCGCCGACGGGTTTCATGCCTTTCCTCACGTTTTCTGAACGGCAACGCGCAACCATCCCGCGGACGACGGCGCATCCGCAATCAGCTTCATGTCATCACGATCCAGCGTACACGGGTGCGATCGACCGTAGCGGTCGGATCAATCGCAATCGCCGGATAGATATTTTCTGCCGTCGCAGGTAATTTCGACGTGGTCCGCGCTGCGGGTCGCAACGCCGGCACTCAGCAATTCAGCCGCGACGCCTGACGGCAGCTGGGGCGCGGGCTGCCCGATGCCAACCTCGTTCAGCAGCCGCAGCGCGTCGATCGCTTCCGTACTCAGGGATTTCGGCATGGCTGTCTCCTTCAACATGCTCAATTCATCCTAGCACTTCCACGGAATCGCACAGCGGCGATTCTGGGACGCACGCGTCCCCGGTTCGGCTGGGTAATACCGCAACAGCACGCGATCGCCCGTCGTGACATGCCGTGAAACGCAGTCACGGACACGCGCGGATCACGTCTTACAGGCGTGCGATCGACACCTCTGTCGACTTCACCAGCGCGACCACTTCCGCGCCGACTTTCAGTTCGAGTTCATCGACGGAACGCGTCGTGATCACCGAAGTCACGATGCCAAATGGCGTATCGACATCGACTTCGGATACGACCGGTCCGCGGATGATTTCCTTGACCTTGCCTTTGAACTGATTACGTACATTGATTGCGGAAATGCTCATATCGAGTGACTCCAGTAGAACGATTAAAAAGCGGTCAGGCAACGAACATCAAACGGCCCAACGGACTTCCGTCGGCCGCACGGGATGACCTGTCACATCGGTGTTCCCGAAGACACCCGTGGCACCTTCGGCGACATCAGCGGGATACGACAGGGCGTCGTCGTTCGATGCGGTTTTCAGCACACGCTGCAGCACGTGTTCTTCGAGCGCGGCAAAGGCCGCCGACGCGCGCGCACGCGGACGTGCGAGCGGCACAGGCTGGTCGAGCGCGATGCGCCCTTCCTCGATCAGCAGAATGCGATCGCCGAGTGCCACGGCCTCGTGCACGTCATGCGTGACGAGCAGCGCGGTGAACTGATGCTCGCGCCACAGCCGCTCGATCAGCGCATGCATCTCGATTCGCGTGAGCGCATCGAGCGCGCCAAGCGGCTCGTCGAGCAGCAGCAGTTGCGGCCGATGCACGAGCGCGCGCGCCAGCGCAACGCGTTGACGCTGACCGCCGGATAGCTGCGCAGGCCAGTCGTTCGCGCGCCCGGCGAGGCCGACTTCGGCCAGCACGGCACGCGCGTCTTCGCGGGCGCCACGGCCGAGGCCCAGCATCACGTTCTGCAGCACGGTCTTCCATGGCAAGAGACGCGCATCCTGAAACATGATCCGCGTGTCGAGCGGCGCGCCGTGTGCGTCGCGCTTTTCGAGCACGCCGGCGTCGGGCGCTTCGAGTTCGGCGACGAGGCGCAGCAGCGTCGACTTGCCGCAACCACTCCGGCCAACGATCGCGACAAAGCTGCCGCGCTCGATCGAAAGACTGAAATCCGACAGCACCGTGCGCTCGCCATACCGTTTACCGACGCCGCGCAGCTCGACGGCGTTGCCGGCTGCGCGCGGCGCTTCGCGGATGAGTGCCTGCGATGCAGTGTCAACGCGGGCCCCGCTGGAAACGCTGTCGAGATCAAACGCACTGTCAGAAACATCGAGCGCCGCGGCTTCGGCACGATCGTGATCGAGCGTGCGCGGTTGCGCCAGTTCGGCTTCCAGATCGAGACCCGAGACGCCGGCATACGAGGCGGAAAAAAGCGTTGCGCTCATGCTTTCGCTCCTCGTTGATACGCAGGATGCCAGCGCAACGTGACGCGCTCCAGACGCTTCGCGAGCATGTCGGCGAGCTTGCCCAGCGCCGCGTACAACAAAATGCCGACCACCACGACATCGGTCTGCAAAAACTCGCGCGCATTCATCGTCATATAGCCAATGCCCGACTGCGCGGAGATCGTTTCCGCGACAATCAGCGTGACCCACATCAGCCCGAACGCGAACCGCACGCCGACGAGAATCGAAGGCAACGCGCCCGGCAGCACCACATGTCGATAAAGCGCGAAGCCCTTCACGCCGTAACTGCGCGCCATCTCGACCAGGTTCGCGTCGACTGAACGGATGCCGTGGTACGTGTTCACGTAAACCGGAAAGAACACGCCGAGCGCGACGAGAAACACCTTCGCCTCTTCTTCGATACCGAACCAGAGGATCACTAGCGGAATCATCGCGAGCGCGGGAATGTTGCGGATCATCTGCACGGTCGAATCGAGCACGACTTCGGCCGGCCCGAAGAGACCCGTCGCGAGACCGAGCACGAGACCGATGCCCCCGCCGACGACAAATCCCGACACCGCGCGCCACGTGCTGACCTTCACGTCGGCCCACATTTCGCCTGAGCGGATCAGCGACCACGCGGCCTTCACGACCGCCAGCGGTTCGGGCAGCACGCGCGCGGACAGCACGCCACTGCGCGCGGCCACTTCCCACGCGAGCAGGATCAGCAAAGGTGCGATCCACGGTGCGACGTGTGCGCCGAGCCGCCGGAGACGTCCCGTCCTGATACGCGATTCAGCCATGATGTGATTCCTTTTCGATGCTTTTTCGACGTTGCCTGTTACTGCCGCTCATGGCCAGTTGCGTCAGCTGACCGTTTCAGGTCAACGGTTCAACCAGCGCAACGCGCGTTCAACACTCGGTCAACTCTGCGCTGCCTTCGGCAGATAGTTGTTGCCGACGATCTCGCCGAACGGTCCTGACAGCGGACCGCTCGCGGTCTTCTTCAGCCGGTCCGGCAACAGCGGAAACACGAGTTCGGCGAAGCGATACGATTCTTCGAGATGCGGATAGCCGGACAGAATGAATGTCTCGATGCCCAGCTCTGCATACTCCTTCATGCGCGCCGCGACCTGCTGCGGATTGCCGACAAGCGCGGTGCCCGCGCCGCCGCGCACGAGCCCGACACCGGCCCACACGTTCGGATACACCTCGAGTTCCTGGCGACTGCCACGCTTGCCGCCGTGCAGCGCGGCCATGCGACGCTGTCCTTCGGAATCCATCTTCGAAAACGAAGCCTGCGCGCGTGCGACGGTTTCATCGTCGAGCTTGCTGATGAGCCTGTCGGCGGCGGCCCATGCTTCTTCTTCGGTTTCGCGCACGATCACGTGCAGGCGGATGCCGAATCTGATCTTGCGGCCCCGCGCTTCGGCGCGCGAACGGATGTCGGCGATCTTCTTCGCGACGGCTGCGGGTGGCTCGCCCCACGTCAGATACGTATCGATGTGCTCGCCCGCCATCTCGTGCGCCGCCGGCGACGAACCACCGAACCACAGCGGCGGATGCGGATTCTGCACGGGCGGATACAGCGCCTTGCCGCCCTTCGACGTCAGATGCCTGCCGATGAAGTCGATCGAATCGTTCGTGTGCGCGGCGGTGAGCTGGGCACGCCAGATGCGAAGGAACTCGTCGGTGATTTCGTAACGCGTATCGTGATCGACGAAGAGTCCATCGCCTTCGAGTTCGGCTGCGTCGCCGCCCGTCACGACGTTGATCAGCAGACGTCCGTTGGAGAGACGGTCGAAGGTCGCCGCCATACGCGCCGACAGACCCGGCGACGCGATGCCCGGCCGGATCGCGACGAGAAACTTGAGGCGCTTTGTGACCGGAATCAGACTCGACGCAACCACCCAGGCGTCTTCGCACGAACGGCCGGTGGGCAGCAGCACGCCCTCGTAGCCGAGCGTATCGGCTGCGACGGCGATCTGCTGGAAGTAGTCGTAGTCGGCTGCGCGCGCGCCTTCGGACGTGCCGAGATAGCGGCTGTCGCCGTGAGTCGGAATGAACCAGAACACATTCATGGGCTGCTCCTGCTTTTATTCGAAACGGGTGAATCCGGTCGGGCGGACACACGCGACAACACGCCTCGCCATCCATGACAACGGCGATGAAGCGGCATCATCGAGGAACGCGCGACGCGCACTGTCGTGCGCCAGAGGGGCGACGGCTAAAGCGTCTGCATGGGGAAACAGTCTAGGGACGGGGTTGAAGCTTTTGAACGATTTATTTGAGCTTAGGTTTTCCACTTTCGTGATTTGCCCGACGCTTTAGCATACGGGCACGGCGAGCGTGGCACGCGCCACCGCGTGCGCGGTGTGGGCGCTGGCGGTCTATATAATGACGCACGTTTTCCGATAATCCCGGCACGGCGCTGCGAACCTCGCCGACGTGCCCCTGGCGGTGCAATGCATGCAAAAGATCATCCTGCCGTTCGTGTCTGGCTTTCTGGCTTCCCTGTTCTTTCACGAATCGACGCTCGCGTTGTTGCACGCCGCCGGGCTGATCGACCCGACGGGCTTCTCGACCGACCCTTTTCTGCCACTCGGTTTGCCCGGATTCATCGCGAATGCAATCTGGAGTTCGGTCTGGGCCGTGCTGATGGCGTGGCTGTTGCGCATATCGCCTGAGCGGATCGCGCCGTGGGTTCAGGCGTTCGTGTTCGGCGGCATCGTGCTGACCGCAGCAAGCGTGTTCGTTGTCGATCCGTTGCGCGGCATCTGGCCGAGCGGCAACATGCTGCCGCGGCTTGCCGTCGGCTTCGCGGCCAATGCGATGTGGGGCTGGGGCGCGCTGGTCTTCATGCGGGCGTTCATGGCCGCGCATGAGGAGGAGTAGGCGTTTGCGGAATGCCCCGGCGAATGGCGCGTGACCGAGCGACCGGGGATTGGGACTGTTGCAACTGCCGGGATCGCACGGACTGCGGCGCGGCAGAAACGACCGGGCCATTACAGCCCGGCCTCCAGCTGGCTAGTCGTGAAGCTCACGCAACGGATGTTCTGCCGCCGGCCACGGGCTGTCGAACATCTTCTCGACCTCTTCGGCCGGCACATCTTCGATCCGCGCGGAGCGCCATGCCGGACGATTGTCCTTGTCGATGATGCGCGCCCGAACGCCTTCGATCACGTCGCCGTGACTGAAGCACGAGCGCGTCAGATCGAGATCGCGACGCAGACACTCCGCCATCGATCCTTCGGCGCGCGTCACCACCTCGAGCGAAATCGCCATCGATAGCGGCGAGCGTTCGCGCAATACGGCGATGGTCTGCTCGGCCCATTCGGCCGCCTCACATTCCTCTTCCGTTTCCAGCGATTTCAGAATCTGCGCGACGTCGGCTTTCGAAAAATGCCGGTCGATCAGCGCACGCGCCTGCGCAAGCGGCGATGCATCCGGCCTCGGCATGACCTTGCAGCGGGCCGCTTCGCGCTCGACGCACGCCACGATATCCGCGCCAGATTCGAACGACTCGCTCTTCAACGTATCGATCAGGGCAGGCAACGCCGCATCGTCGATATAGGTATCGGCGAGACCTGCATAGAGCGCATCGGCCGCGCCGATCGTCTCGCCAGTGATCGCCAGATAGCGGCCGAGTGCGCCCGGTGTGCGCGCGAGAAACCAGCCGGCGCCGACGTCGGGGAATAGTCCGATACGGGTTTCGGGCATTGCCATGCGGGTCGAGCCGGTCACGACACGCAAGCCGTGCGTGCGATGCGCGCCCAGCGAAATGCCCATGCCGCCGCCCATCACGACGCCACTCATCAACGCGATATACGGCTTCGGATACGTGAAGATCGCGTGATTGAGCGCGTATTCCTCAGTGAAAAAAGTGTCCAGCAGATCACGATCGCCACGTTGCGCCGCCCCGTACAGAAAGCGGATATCGCCACCCGCGCAGAACGCCCGCGCATGCTGGCTGCGCACGACGACCGCGAGCACGTCGGGATCTTCACGCCAGCTTTCCAGCGCGGCATGCATCGCGCGGATCATGCCGGTGGACAGTGCATTCAGCGCCTTGGGACGCTCGAGTTCGATGAAGCCAATATGGTTTGCGACATAGGTGATGATTTCGTCGCTGGTTGCGGGCGTTGCGGTGATGGACATGGGCTGCGGGGAGATTGAATGAATCGGGAACTGAACGGTATCACGTGACCGGCGATTCCGGTTTCGCAGCCGTGCGACGCGCGCGTTTGGGGCGCGGCTTCGATTCAGGTTCGGGCTGGGCCATTGCATGCGCCTGCGGTGCCGTCTGGGCGGTCGCGGCGTCAGTGCTGGCGGTGGCGGAGCCGAACCACGCATCGAACGCGACGTTAATCAGCGTATCGACCGGCGTGCGTGGAAAGACGGGACATGTGAGCTTCAACGCGACGATGCCGTGCATGGTGGCCCACAGCGCTTCGGCCCACACCGCGCCTTCCGCAGATGCGGGCAATCGCCCTGCCGCCTTGAGTTCATCGATCGAGTCGACCATCAGACGAAACGATGCGTCACCCGCTTCGTCCGATGCATCGGCGGCCTCGGCGAGTGCGGCGTCGGTGTAGGTCGGATCCTCCATGAAGATCAGCCGGTACGTTTCCGGATGCGCGATGCCGAAGGCGACATACGCGCGCCCCAGCGCCCGGAGACGCTCGCCCGGATCGGCGATCTGCGTGAGCGGCTCGAAGCTTGCGAGCAGCTGCGCATAGCCTTCCGCACACAACGCCCGCGCGATCTCGTCGCGGCTCGCGAAATGCAGATACAGCGTGGCGGGCGAATATTCGATGGCGTCGGCGATCTTGCGCATCGACAGCGCAGCGAAGCCTTCACGCATCACGATGCGCCGTGACGCATCGAGGATGCGTTCGCGCAGCGCCATTTTCTGACGGTTCTTTCGTTCGGCGATTCCCATGTCATGCATTTTCGGGTTGACAAACTGAAAAGTCAAATTAAACTGAACACCGTTTAGTGAACGTTGTTCAGTAAACCCTCAAGTGTTAATCAACCGCCAGTCTGGATGGCGTTCTGAGGCCGTCCAAAGTCATCGCGAAACCCGGAGTCGACATGGAAACTGCAGGAAAAACAGGTCTGTTTGGTGCCGCAGGCGCGGCTGGGCAAAGCATCGCGGCGGCGTTGAGCGCGGCCGGCCGGCAATACCGGGTGATCGGACGCGGGCGGAAGGCGTTGCAAACGTCGTTCGGGAGCGACCCGAATGCGGAAATCGTCACGTGGAATCCGGACGACCCGGCGTCAGTCAAGGCGGCCGCAGCGGGCCTGCACACCGCGGTGTACCTCGTCGGCGTGCCGTATGACCAGTTCGCGATGCACCCGCCGCTGATGCAGAAAACGCTCGACGGACTGATCGCAGCCGGCGTGCAGCGGCTGGTCCTGATCGGCACGGTGTATCCATACGGGCGGGCGCAGACGATGCCGGTCACAGAATCGCATCCGCGCGAGCCGCATACCTTCAAGGGCAAGATGCGTCTTGCGCAGGAAAATCTCGTGCTCGACGCGCATGGCCATCACGGGCTCGAAACGCTCGTTTTGCGGCTGCCGGATTTTTACGGTCCGGGCATCGAACGCAGTTTCCTGCACGGCGTGTTCGAGGGCGCGGCGCGTGGCACGCGTGCACAGATGATCGGCCCGATCGACGTGCCGCACGAGTTCGTTTTCATGCCAGACGTCGGCCCGGTAGTCGAAACCTTGACGCGTACGCCGCAGGCATACGGCCGCGTGCTGCATCTGGCCGGCGCGGGCACGATTACCCAGCGGGAAGTCGCGGAAAAGGCTTACGCGCTGGCGGGCCGTGCACCGAAGCTGATGGTCGCGGGCAAGCCCACGCTGCGCGTGATGGGGCTCTTTAATCCGGTGATGCGGGAACTGGTGGAGATGCACTACCTCGTGACCGACCCGGTCGTGCTCGACGACACCGCGCTCGGCACGCTGATCGGGCCGATCCGCAAAACATCGTACGAGGAAGGCATCGCACGTTCGTTTGAGGCGGCGCGAACCGCCGTCGCGCGCGCCGCCTGAACGCTACGCGAAATGCGCGGCTGCCTGAGCAGTCACTGAGCAGTCACGCGCCCGGCACGTTGCCCGGCGGAAAGTGGCCGCTCTTCAGAAGCACCGGTGTGCCGTTGCTGATCCGCAGATGCTCGCGTGCGACGGCTTCGATGTGCGCGCGGCCCGCGTCGAACGCGCGGCGCCAGCCTTCGCTGTCGTGGGATTGCGCGCCAAAATGGTCTTCGAGCGCTTCGACCGAGATTGCGCACGGCACCGGTTCGCCGTCCACGAGTGCAGGAAACACGAGGGTCAGGTTGAAGTCGCGGTAAGCGGGTGCGTCCGCGAGAAAACGAATTTCCATGGTCGCCTCGTCAGGAAAATCCGGCATAAACCGCTTCGTGGCGCAGATGCCAAAGGGGATCGGCGCGCAGGAGCGGATGGCGGGGTAATGGTACTCGCAGGGACACATGAAGGTCCAGCCACGCGCGTTCGATGCAAAGAGGCCACCGGTGCCGGCATATTTCGCCGTCTCCGCGCGCCCCCTGTGATCCGCCGGCGCCCCTTTCGTCTCCGCATACACTGCGACGAGCTGCGCAGCGATGGCAGCGCACTTGTCGTCGCGCAAATAGTCGAACTGTTGAAGGGAGTTCCCTGAATCCACGCAGATCCGGAGAGAGAACGTCGATATGGGAAAATATTTCCTGCGGGACAATGAAGTCCCCGAGCCCGATGCGGCCAGTGAGTGGTTTGCGTATGCCGGGCGTCACGGCATCGACATACCGAAAGCCATCAGCATCTGGGAAGACGCGGCGAGCGAAAGCGGCGCCGAAAGTCGTCGCATCGTCAGCGGCGCCGGGATCCGGATCGATCCCGAAATCGCATGACGCGCGCCGGTCCATCTGCCGGCCGGCGTTACCGGAACACCACGCAACACACGCAACACACGCAACATCATTCGCGAGGACACACAATGAAGTCATTCGAGCGGCGCATGCGCCCGTCTGCCCTTTTTACCGCGGCGCGCATTGCCGCCCTGCCCTGTGCCGCGCTGCTGATTGCAGGCTTGAGCGCGTGCGCATCGTCGAATACGACATCGCTGATCAATCTGCCGAACGGCCAGACTGGCTTCGCGGTGAACTGTAGCGGCGCCGATGCCGGCTCGAGCTGGGCATCGTGCTACGTTCAGGCCGGCAATGCGTGCGGCGCGACGGGCTACGACATCATCTCGAAGGACAACGACGAAGGCGGCGCCGCGGGCGGCGGCGTCACGAACGTGGTGTCGGCGAACGTGAAGAACCGCTCGATGATCATTCGCTGCAAATAGCGCCCGGGCCACGCTGCGCCCGAATCGCCCGGATGGTGCCAGGCGCGTCTTCAGTGCGCCTGCATCCTGGAAAACAGATTGAGCACAACGACACCCGCGACGATCAGCCCGAGGCCGCAGACGGCCGCGAAATCCGGCACCTGCCGGTACATCACGATCGCGACGAGTGTGATCAGCACAATGCCGACACCCGACCAGATCGCGTAGACGACGCCCACGGGAATCGATCGAAGCGTCATCGAAAGACAGTAGAACGCCAGTGCATAGCCGGTCACGACGACCGCCGAAGGCACGAGCCGCGAGAAGCCGTCGGATGCACGCAGCGCGGAGGTCGCAATCACTTCCGCGACGATCGCAATGGCGAGCCATGCGTAAGGAGGCAGGCGCATGGGGTCAGGCCTTCGCGAGCGCGAGCTTGCTGTAGTCCATTTCGAGCAGCGCGCACAGCGCTTCGACAACCAGTTCGTGATCGGCGCGCTGCGGCAACCCCGACACCGTTACCGAGCCGATAACGCCCGCACCTGCGACGGTCAGCGGAAACGCGCCGCCGTGCGACGCGTACTCGCTCGCCGGCAGACCATGTTTCTCGGCGAGCGTCGAACCGGCCTGCTGCATGCGCAGCCCGATTGCATACGAGCTACGGCGAAAATGCGCGACCACGTTGCCCTTGCGACGCGCCCAGTCGACATTGTCGGGTGTCGCGCCATCGAGTGCGCTGAAAAACAGCGGCTGGCCAAACGTACGCACGTCGATCGCGAGCGCGAGTCCACGCGCCTTCGCCACTTCATGCAGATATGCGCCGACCTGCCAGGCACGGTCGGCATCGAAGCGGGGAAACACCAGCGCTTTTTCCTGGGCGAGAATCGACTGAAGATCGTGAGCGATGTCCATGGGCGGAGAAAATCAGAGATGAGAGATGAGGCCGCGCTCGGGCGGCACGGGAAGCGCTCAATTCTAGCGCAGCGTGTTGCGCGTCCTTCCCGCGGCGCTCTTGAAGCAGCACGCGCAGGTAGCGTCAGGAGTCAGGAGCGAAGCACATTTAAGCCGGTTCTTGAATAGCTGTTGCACCGGCTCTCGATCTGTCCTATAATCTTTTCTTCGACGGACGCGGGGTGGAGCAGTCTGGCAGCTCGTCGGGCTCATAACCCGAAGGTCGTAGGTTCAAATCCTACCCCCGCAACCATTCAAAGATGTCGCCTGTGAATGGTGAATAGAAAGCCTAAGTCCTCGAAAGAATTAGTTCGAAGCATCAAAGCCCATCCCTGTGATGGGCTTTTTGCTTTCTGATCAGCGGCGGCGTGTTTGCTCGCCGCGATCCACGAATCCGCACTACACCTGATCAAACACATGCGCTACACCCAGCGCGCATGCCGTTCCCTTTCCCTTCTTCCGCCGCCTCGCCAGGCCTCTCGATATTCCGCGACGTGGGATAGCGAACACACGTCTATTCACCGGCCCTGTATGTTTCACGAAAATAGAGTGTCGCGCGATGTCAAAGCGGCATGCCGATCTCCTGACCGCTAGCTACACGCCAAAATGTACATAATATTTCTGCTGCTAAGCGGCACCTGCAGTGCGACGGCAAGCGTGCTGCTTCGAATCGCCGGCAAATCGGTGGACGATTTCAGCCATCTCTCCGCACTCCTCAATCAGGCGATGTTGCTGCGCGTCGGCGCACTTGGCGCATATGGTCTGGGCTTTATCTTTTATGCAATCGCCCTGAAGAAAATCGAACTGAGCGTCGCATACCCGTTAATGGTCGGCGTGACGGTGTTCGAGATCTTCGTTTTCGGAATGGTGAGCAACGAGGCACTGACATTAAGAACGCTGACGGGAGCGGGATTCCTGCTGGTCGGCGTGGTTCTGCTTTTTTCATCCATTACGCCGCAGGCCTGAGCGGCCAGCAAGGCACTTCCGTCGCGCTCACGTGACAGGAATGCAGCGGCGTTTCGCATCCACGGCGAACGTATCCGGCAAACGAGGTTAATAAATTGAACACTGCCCCCATTCCGCCGATCGTCGCCGATAACCGCAACAACACAGGCGCACGGCTTGGCCGGTTCCTTTTCTTGTGCACGGTGCTGCTCGCGGGCGCGCTGTTCTGGATAGCGCCCCGGCCGCCGATGGGCGATCTGCCGCAACACGCCGCCCAGGTCTCGATGCTGCACGATCTGGTCACGGGCACGTCGCCCTGGGCCGATCTCGTCCGCGCCAACTTCTTCACGCCCTATCTGCTCGGCTATGGTCTCGCGTTCGTGCTGTCATTCGTGATGCCGGTCGTCAGCGCGCTGAAGCTCTTCATGATGCTGGCGTTCTACGCGTACGTCGCAGCCGGCGTCGCGCTTCGCAAGGAATACGATGCCGATGCGCGCCTCGACTGGCTATACGTGCCTGGCTTTTTCGGCTTCGCGTATCAATATGGTTTCTATACGTACCTGCTCGCCGTGCCGGTGGGACTGTACTTCCTGGTTCTCGCGCGACGCTTTGCCAGTGCGCCGTCCGTCGCACGCGGGATCGGCCTGGCCGTCGCCGGCGTGGTGCTGTTCTTCTCTCACGGCCTCGTCTTCCTGTTTGCGTGCGCGGTCGGCGCTGCGTTCATTCCGTGCTTCATCAGGCAACCGGCGCGCATCGCGCGCGCGGTCGTCCCATACGTGCTGCTCGGCGCACTGACGCTCGCGTATCTGGTCTACGTGCGGCACAACGATCTCGTCATACCGGGCGCGGCGACGCAGGCATCGTCCGACATGACATGGGACTGGAAGGGTCCGATCGGCTGGCACCGTGTCTACAATTTTCTGCTCTATACCCTCGCCTCCGAGATGAAGGACGGGTACTTCTTCCTCGGCGCGGTATTCATGCTGGCGGCGCCATGGCTGCTGCGCGCGAAACTCAACTATCGGGATCCGACCGCACTGCTGCCGATGCTCGCGATCGTGTTCATCTGGTTTTGCGCGCCATCCGACGCGCTCGGCATCGCCCTGCTCTATCAACGCTTCGCGATTTTCCTGCTGCCCGTGTACGCACTGATGTTTCAGGCTGATCCAGCATCGGCAAGCCGCGCGGCATCGTCCGCCGTCACGCGGCTGACGCCGATCGTGCTGGCGCTGTTCTGCTGGTCGTATCTGGGGATGCTGGCCGTGCGCGACCATCGCTTCGCGGTCGAGAACGCACCGTTCGAAACGCTGCTTTCGGCGACGGAACCGGGCCAGCGTGCGCTCAGCCTGATCTTCGCGCCCGAGAGCACGACCATCCATAACCTGTGGACGTATCACACGTATCCGCTCTGGTATCAGGCCGAGCGCCAGGGCTTCGTCGATTTCAATTTCGCATTTTTCCTGCCACAGATCGTGCGGTTCCGGCCGGATCGCATTCCTGCGGTGCGGCCGGGTCCGCAGGAGTCGACGGCGGATGGCTTCGACTGGCACGCAGTGGACGGTCGCGCGTACCGCTACTTCTTCGTGCGTCACACGCAGCCGCTGCCGGCCACGCTCTTCAAGAACGACGAGTGCGAGGTGGTACTCGTGAAGGCAGTGCCCGACTGGTCGCTGTTCGAACGGCGCGCGTGCCACTGACCTGAAGGCGGGATCGCGACAGCGGTTCACGATGGAACGCCCGGCGGGAAGATCGACAGCCCGTCGTGAACCCTCGCCCCGGTGATAAACTCCCATCACCGTTCCTCGCTCCCCTTTCCATGAAATTCTGTTCCGTCTGCGGCCACGCGGTCAGCCTCGGCATTCCGCCCGGCGACAACCGCGAGCGCTTCGTGTGCGCCGATTGCGGCACCGTGCACTATCAGAATCCGCGCAACGTCGTCGGCACCGTTCCGGTGTGGGACGACAAGGTGCTGCTGTGCCGTCGCGCGATCGAGCCACGTTACGGCTACTGGACGCTGCCCGCGGGCTTCATGGAAATGGGCGAAACCACGGCCGAAGCGGCTTCGCGCGAAACGCTCGAGGAAGCCGGCGCGCGCGTCGAAGTGCAGAACCTGTTCTCGCTCCTGAACGTGCCGCACGTGCATCAGGTCCATCTGTTCTATATGGCGCGCCTGCTCGATCTCGACATCGCCGCCGGCGAGGAAAGCCTCGAAGTCCGCCTCTTCGAAGAACACGAAATCCCCTGGGACGACATCGCGTTCCCGACCGTCGGCCAGACGCTGCGGTTCTTCTTCGCTGATCGTGCGTCGGGCAACTACGGTCTGCATACCGGCGACATCTTCCGCTCGCTGCGCGACGGCTGAGCGGGCCGCGAGCATGGTGCCCTGGCTCGGACCCGACGATCCGTTTCCGCCCGTCGAGCGCGCGCTCGGGGCGGCCAGCGGTGCGCCTGGTCTCCTCGCCGCGAGCGCCGACCTGCTGCCGTCCCGGCTCATCGACGCCTACCGGCGCGGCATCTTCCCGTGGTATTCGGACGGCCAGCCGGTGCTCTGGTGGAGTCCCGACCCGCGCATGGTCCTGCAGACGGGCGAATTCAAGATCTCACCTTCGCTGAAGAAGACGCTCAAACGCGTGCTGCGCGACGACGCGTGGGAGATCCGCGTCGATGACGACTTCGCGAGCGTGATGCGCGCCTGCGCGCTGATGCCACGCCACGGCCAGCGCGGCACGTGGATCACGGCGGATGTGGTGGAAGCCTATACGTCGCTGCACCGCGCGGGCGACGCGCACAGCATCGAAACCTGGTACGAAGGCAGGCGCGTCGGCGGGTTGTACGGCGTGTCGTTCGGGCACATGTTCTTTGGCGAATCGATGTTCGCCGAAGTCTCGGATGCCTCGAAAATAGCGCTCTCCGCGCTGGTCGCCCACTTGCGACGTCATGAAATAGAAATGATAGACTGCCAGCAGAACACGTCGCATCTGGCTTCGCTGGGCGGTCGCGAGATAGCGCGCAAGGCGTTCGTCGCGCATGTCCGCGCGTCTGTCGATGCTCCTTCGATTCCCTGGTGCTTCGACAAGACCGTACTGTCCGACGTCGTCACGCGGGCGGCGTGAAGGGCAAACGGTGGGGCAACGCTGGCGCGAAGCGGTCGTTCAGATCCGCGCCACGGAAAGCACCGCCGGGTTTGCGGGACCAGAAAACGCTTCGAGAGCTGCCAACGTGACTCACCCGAATGAGCTGCCGCTGTCACCGCTTTCGGCGCTGCAATTCTACGCGACGGCGCCTTACCCTTGCAGCTACCTGGAGGGGCGTATCGCACGCTCGCAGGTCGCCACGCCCAGTCACCTGATCAACTCCGACGTCTACACCGAGCTCGTCAAGGCGGGTTTCCGGCGCTCGGGCGTCTTCACCTATCGCCCTTACTGCGACGGCTGCCGCGCCTGCGTGCCGGTGCGTGTGCCCGTCGAGCGCTTCGAGCCGAACCGCACGCAACGTCGCGTATGGAAAAAGCACGGCCAGCTGATCGCGTCCGTCTCGCCGCTTCACTACGACGAAGAACACTACGCGCTCTACATGCGCTACCAGTCGGCACGGCACGCCGGCGGCGGCATGGATCGCGACAGCCGCGACCAGTACGAACAGTTCCTGCTGCAAAGCAGGATCAACTCGCGTCTCGTCGAGTTCCGCGAGGCGCCGCACAGCGGCCATCCGGACCTGCCTGGCGTCCTGCGGATGGTCAGCATGATCGACATCCTCGGCGATGGCCTGTCCTCGGTCTATACGTTCTTCGATCCGGACCAGCAGCATGCGAGCTTCGGCACCTACAACATCCTCTGGCAGATCGAACAGGCGCGCAGCCTGAACCTGCCGTACGTCTATCTCGGCTACTGGATTCGCGAGAGCCAGAAGATGGCGTACAAGGCGAATTTCCGGCCGCTCGAAGGGCTTCACGAAGGCCTGTGGAAAGTGCTCGATACCGGGAACCTCGACCTGTCTCCGGTCGGCCCGGCCTTACACGGTGGACCCAGCGTCGGACCAGGCAGCGGACCCAACGGACGCGGCGGCGGCATCGGCTAAAATAGCGGGTTCCCATTTTCCGGCCGCCCGGCTTCGTCCCGTGTTCAGTTCCCCCTTGTTCAGCTCCCTGTATCCGCTCGTGCGCGCCCGGCTCTTTCGCATGGACGCGGAAGACGCTCATCATCTGACGCTCCGTATGCTCGGCGCCGCCGGCCGCACCGGCCTTGCCGGCGCGCTCGCACCGCGTGTGCCCGACTCGCCGCGCACCGTCATGGGTCTGACGTTCCGCAATCCGGTTGGCCTTGCGGCCGGGCTCGACAAGGATGGCGCGTGCATCGACGGCCTCGCTGCACTGGGCTTCGGCTTTATCGAAGTCGGCACGGTCACGCCGCGCGCGCAGCCAGGCAATCCGCGGCCGCGCATGTTCCGGTTGCCGGAAGCGAATGCGGTCATCAACCGGATGGGCTTCAACAACGCGGGCGTCGACCAGTTCGTGAAGAACGTGCAGGCCGCGCGCTATCGCGGCATCCTGGGCCTGAATATCGGCAAGAACGCCGACACGCCGATCGAGCGCGCCGCCGAAGACTATCTGTACTGTCTCGAACGTGTGTACCCGTTCGCGAGCTATGTGACGGTCAACATCTCGTCGCCGAATACGAAGAATCTGCGCCAGTTGCAGGGCGCGGGTGAACTCGACGCGCTACTCGCGGCGCTGAAGGACAAGCAGCAGCGTCTCGCCGATCTGCACGGCAAACTGGTCCCGCTCGCGCTGAAAATTGCGCCGGATCTCGACGACGAGCAGATCAAGTCGATCGCCGACACGCTGCTGCGCCACCAGTTCGAAGGCGTGATCGCAACCAACACGACGCTGTCGCGCGAAGCCGTCAAGGGTCTGCCGCACGCGGACGAAGCGGGCGGCCTGTCCGGCCGTCCGGTGTTCGATGCATCGAACGAAGTGATCCGCAAGCTGCACGCGGAAGTTGGCGAGACGGTGCCGATCATCGGCGTCGGCGGCATTTTCTCGGGCGACGATGCGCGCGCCAAGCTCGCAGCCGGCGCGTCGCTGGTGCAGCTTTACACGGGGTTCATCTATCGCGGCCCGGCGCTGGTTTCGGAATGCGCGCGGGCGCTCGCCTCGGCTACCGCCAGCGCGTAAAGCAGTTCAACCGCCGCGCGCCAGGCCATCGAGGGCCGCGCCGAATCGATCGAAGCGCGGCCTGTAGAAGTGATCGGGGTCGAGCGAATACGCGACGCGCCGCGTGCGGCCCATCAGTTCCTTGCGCGGAAAGAAGCCGAAGTAGCGTGAATCGGCGCTGTCATCGCGATTGTCGCCGAGCATCAGATATTCGTTCGCGGGCACGATCACAGGCCCGAACGAACGACGCGGGCTCGGCGAAATCTCCGACAGCCGCACCACGTGCGACACACCCGCAAAGCGCTCCCGCAGATAGTCGCCCGGCGAAAACGCGTCGCCCGGCAGCGGCATCAGCTGCACCGGCTGATAGTTCGCGCGCACGCCGTTCACATACAGCACGTTGTTGCGCATCGCGATGCGGTCGCCAGGCAGGCCGATCAGCCGCTTCACAATCAGCTCATGCGCCGCCGATGAATCGATCGTCACGATATCGCCGCGCTGCGGATCGTGCAGGTGCGCAATCGCAATGTGCGTGAGCGGAATACGCAGGTCGTAGGCCATCTTGTCGACGAGAATGCGGTCGCCTTCGCGGATCGTCGGCAGCATCGAGCCGCTCGGCACGACGTTCCAGTCGGCCACCGCGCTGCGAAACAGCACCATCAGCGCGAGGAAGGCAATCAGGCTTTTATTGCTACGCCAGAATCTCATCAACATGCGGGTCACAACCTGCTCCTGCGGCAAGGAAATCGAAAGCTCGAACATGCCGTTGCAGACAGTCTGCAGCGGCATGAACGTGCAGATCGTATCACTCGTCGGCGGCGAACCGCAGACCGAGCGCCGCGCGTGCGGCGTCCGCCATCGAGATCATCTGTCGTGACTTTGCATGCGTCATAATCGGGCTTTCGGCTTGCCCCTCGCGAATCAGCTCGCAGAAGTGCGCGGTCTCATAGTTGAGGCCGCCGCCTTCGAATGGCGCATCGAGTTCGACGACGCGGCCACCCGTGTAACAGATCGTCGCGCGCACCGGGTTCCACCAGTTCTCATGGATCGTCACGTGGCCGCCCGTCGCGGCAATCAGCGCATCGCCCTTGCCCGCCAGATCGAGACCGCAGAATAACTGCGCGATGCCGTGTTCATGACGGCTGTTGAGGCTCGCGAACATATCGACGCCCGTCGCGCCCAGCCGGCCGATCGTCTGCACATCGAGCGGCGCGCCGAGCCAGTCGACTGCCAGAAACATCTCGTAGATGCCGATGTCGAGCAGCGCGCCGCCCGCGTGATCGAACGACAGCGACGGATGATCGGGCGGCACGCCCGGCACCGAGCAGCCGGCACGCACAAGCCCGACGGCGCCGATGGGATCGTCGGCGAGCTGCGCGCGCAGCTTGCGATAGAGCGGATAGAACGGCGGCTTCATCGCTTCCATGAACAGCCGTTGCGCGGCGTGCGCCGCAGCAACCACGCGATCGAATTGCGCCGCGTTGACGGTCGCGGGCTTTTCGCACAGCACGTGAGCACCGGCTGCGAGCGCGGCGATCGCGTAGTCTGCGTGGCTGTCCTGATGGGTGGCGATATAAACGGCGTCGATATCGCTCGCGAGCAGCGCGTCGAGGCTTCCGTACGCAGCGCCGCCGAACTCCGCGGCGAACGCGTGAGCGGGTTCAGCCCGGCGCGACCATAGCGAGGTGACCTGTGCGTTGGGCACGTGCGCGAGACCCTGCGCAAAACGACGCGCGATGCGCCCTGTCCCGACGATGCCCCAGCGGATCACGGTGTCTTCTTTCATCGATGTAGCGCTTCCAGTGCAATGGCTGACAGCGACATTGTCGCGCATGTCAGCACCGCCGGGAGACGATGCCCGCATCGCCCACCCGCCCTTCACTGGAATTGCAGTGTCACATCGTCAGCCGGACATGGGCCGTTCCGCTTCGAACATGCGGCAGATCTCATCGGACGTGAAGTCGATCAGCGCGCGCGAGGCCGCCTCCGCTTCCTTCGGATCATGACGTTCGATCGCGTCCACCACGCGGGCATGCGTATCGACGGTCGTTTGCCAGACGCCTTCTTTCTGGTCGACCACCTCACGCGCCGCCGACAGCGCGCCACGAATGATCGCGGCCATCTGCTGGAAGAACTGGTTGCCGCTCGCCACCAGGATCCGCGTGTGAAGCAGCTCGTCCGCGTCCACGTAACCCGCATCGCCCGGGCGCAGCGCACGGAACGCCGTGTACGCATCGCGGATGCCCGCGATCTCGGCGGGCGTCGCGCGCGCGGCCGCCTGCGCCGACGCGCGGGGTTCGATCAGCATACGGAACTCGATCACATCGCGCAGGAAGGTCGGGTCCGGCTTCGCCCGAAAGCGCCAGTTCACGACTTCCTCATCGATCATGCGCCAGTCGTGCATGGGGCGGATGCGCGTGCCGATCTTCGGACGCACGTCGAGCATGTGGCGCGCGAGCAGCATCGAAAGCGCCTCGCGCATCACCGTTCGACTGACGTCGAAATCCTTCGACAGCACATCCTGCGGTGGCAGCACCGCACCATATTTCTCTTCGACGATGCCCGTGACGAGCCCATCCATGACCTTGCTCACCAGCGAGCGGTCCTTGTTCGTCTGTTCCATGACACTCTCCCCGATTTGGCGTCTGTCGCCTGCATTGCCCGTTGACCCGTGCGCCCTCGTGTGTTTACTCATTGTTTTTCTGTACGTTGCTTCGTTCATAAGAGATGCGCCAGTTGGGATACGTCCTGACAGGGTTATCCCTCTGACAAATTGTTTCGTCTGCGTAACGCATTGCCCCGAGAGGCGCACGCCGCATGGCGCTCAACGGATGCGACGTGAAAAAATTGCATTGCCTTGCATGAGATGAAAGAACCGCGAAGACGTACGCGTACGGTCGTTCGCGTCGTTCATGCGATCGGTCCGCGCAGGAAGGCTGCCGCGTCCGCGTTCCCGCACGCGTTCGTGCACGTGGCTGCGCACAGAATGGGACACACCGGTTCGAAACTGGGGAAGGCCAGGCGTAGCGGCCTCGAAAGAGCGGTAACACGCGAGGCGGGTCAATGATCGCGTGCGACCGAAGCGTAGCGGCCGCCGAAGAACACCAGTGGCGCGTGCTCGTCCAGCGAGAACGCCAGCACCTCGCCGACGAACAGCGTGTGATCGCCACACGGATGCCGGTCGACGACGCGCGCGCCAAAACGCGCGACTGCACGATCGAGCAGCACGACACCGTCGAGGCCGTCGACCTCCGTAAAGCTCGGCGCAAGCCAGGTCTGCGGCTCGCCGGCGAAGTGCCGGCTGTGGGGCTCCTGTTCGTCGGACAGCACGCTGACGCCGAACAGATCGCTCTGCATCAGGCGCTCGTGCATGCGCGCGCGATGCCCGACCGACACGACGATCAGCGGCGGCTTGAGCGAGCCCGACATGAACGCGTTGGCGGTCATCGCATGCAGATGATCCCCGCTACCCGTCGAGATCACGACGACGCCCGTTGCAAAGCGGCCGAGCGCGCGCCGAAAATGGCGCTCGTCGAAACCCGCGGCGGCCTCGTTCGCCGCACGGTCAGGACACGCTGTGTCACTGACCGGAAGTGCCCGTGCATTCATCGTCGGCCCCCGTCACGGTTCCGTTCAAGGTTCCCTGCCCGGCGGCGCCCGTCGCGGCGCGTCCGTACTGATCGTCGAAGCGCACGATGTCGTCTTCGCCGAGATAGCTGCCCGATTGCACCTCGATGATTTCGAGTGGCGTCTTGCCGGGATTTTCGAGCCGGTGCGTGACGCCAAGCGGGATATACGTAGACTGGTTTTCGGACAGCAGGAAACGCTCTTCGCCGCGCGTGACACGCGCCGTGCCGCGCACGACCACCCAGTGCTCCGCGCGGTGATGATGCATCTGCAACGACAGCCGTCCGCCCGGCTTCACGACAATGCGCTTCACCTGAAAACGCTCGCCGTGATCGATCGAGTCATAGCAGCCCCACGGCCGCTGCACCTTGCGATGCTCCTTCGCTTCGGTGCCGGCGCTGGCCTTCAGCCGGCCGACGATCGCCTTCACATCCTGCACGCGATCCTTCGACGCGACGAGCACCGCATCCGCTGTTTCGACGACCACCACGCCGCTCACGCCGACGCACGCCACAAGACGTCCATCCGAATGCGCGAAGCTGTCGTGCGAGCCTTCGAACAGCACGCGGCCGCGCGCGACGTTGCCGTCGGCATCCTTCTTCGAGACGTCCCACACGGCGTCCCATGCACCGACATCGGACCATCCCGCGACGAACGGCACGACGACGCCGGTGAGCCGCGTGTCGCTCGTGATCTGTTCCATCACCGCGTAATCGATCGAATCGGACGGGCAGTTCGCGAAGGCCGCGCGATCGAGCCGCAACGCGCCATCGCCCTCGATCGATGCGCGTGCGAAGGCATCCGCGCACGCCGATGCGATCGCGGGACAGCACAACCCGATCGCATCGAGCCAGACCGATGCGCGCACAACGAAGATGCCGCTATTCCACCAGTATTCGCGGGAAGCAACGTAGTGCGCGGCGAGTTCGGCGTCAGGCTTTTCGACGAAGCGGTCGATTGCGCGCGCGCCATTCTCGCCGCTCGCTACGCCCGTACGGATATAGCCGTAGCCGGTTTCGGCACGCTCCGGCGGCACGCCGAGCGCGACAATCGCACCGCGCGCCGCATGCGTGACGGCCTCTTCGAGCGCACGTGCAAAGACGGCTTGATCGGCGATCAGATGGTCGGCCGGCATGACGATCAGCACCGGGTCGCTGCCGGCCGGCGCGTCGCCCAGTGCAGCGAGCGCGGCAATGGTCAATGCGGGCGCCGTATTGCGCGGCAGCGGTTCGAGCACCAGCCGCGCGGCCTTGCCGCAGCGTTCGAGCTTGTCGACGGTCAACAGGCGCAGGTCTTCACCGCAGACGATCATCGGCGCGGCCTTGACCACATCGATGTCGCCAGCGTCATCGGAGGCCGGCACGAACGCGCCGTCGAGACGGCGCAGCGTGGCTTCGAGCAGTGACTCGTCGTCGATGAGGCCGATCATCTGCTTCGGATACTGCTCGCGCGACAGCGGCCACAGCCGCGTACCCGACCCACCCGCAAGAATCACGGGCTGAACCGTGCAACGCGACTTCGCGTCACGGTCACGGAGCGTTAAAGGCAATGCGAGATCGTTCATCCGACCCTCTCCCGTGGCTACAGCGTTCAGCGCGCGCAACACACCACACGCTGCACAGGCACGTGATGCGCGCGGCGCGCATCACAGGCTCATTGAAGCAGACCGGCTCGCTTGCCTCTGTACGAGGCGCCACATATCGGGCCTGCGCCCGGCGTGGTCACGCGGCCGGTTTGAAGATCTGTTCCAGTACCGGCTTTAGCCGGTAGAACGGGCTGCCGAGCGTCATGCAGCACTCGGGCGCCCGGAACGTCAGACAGAAGAACAGCGCGAGAAGAAACAGCGCCTTCCGGTGCCGCGACGTCGAGGCAACGATGCTGTGCATCACGTCCAGCGGACTGATGTCGAAAGACAACGCCATTCGCGTTCTCAGCGCGCGCGGCACGAGAAGCGTCAGGTTGGGCACGGTGATCGCCGACGGTCCGTCGACGAAAAACAGCAACAGATACGAAATCGACACCGACGAAAGCCAGCGCCCCCAGTCGATGCCGAGCAAATACATCGGCAACGACGCGACGAAGAGAAAACCGAGTTGCGCCATATGCCGGCGCAGCATCTCTTCGTGCGCGAGGCCGTAACCGCGCCCGTTCCACAACGTCACCAGCACGAGAATCGCGGCGATGCCGACGCCCGCGAAACCCCAGACCCAGAACTGGCCGCCCATGAACAGGAACGCGACGCCCGACAGGTTGAAGACCGTGCTCCAGCCGATTGCCGAGATGCCGCCACCGGGCACGGCCGGCGCGCCGGGAGAAATCAGCGAGCGGTCGGAGGGCGCGAGCATGTGCCAGATCTGGCTGGCGATATCCGGATTGCCCTTGAACGCCGCGCACATCAGGAACATCACGACCTGCAGCGCGATCGCCGCCTTCACCACGCGGGCAAGCGCGGGCTGTGCGGGGAACATCGCGGCAAGACGTCGCGCGAGCAGCCACGCCGCCGGAAACGAAATGAACGCATACGACTCGTGCAGCAGCGGCAAAACCGCGGCCTGCACCAGAAAGAACGCAGCAAAGACCCACGCCGCGCGCAGCCTGCGTGGCTCGACAGTCGAACGCGCAATCACGCTGTACAGCAGGCAGTCGAGGCCGAGCGCAACATGAAACACGATCTCCTTGCGAAAGAAGAACGCGTTGCCGATCGCCATCTGGAAGAGTCCACCGGGCACAAGGAATGCAAGCGCAAGCGCGGCAGGGCTGCGTTCGCGCGAGCGGGCCCAGACCCACACCATCAGCAGGCTGAGCGCCGCGTAGTTGGCAAAGACGACGAGATTGACCGTCGCGACATCGGCGCCATCGCCGCGCACGAGGCGGATCAGCCAGCCGCTGATGCCGCGCCGGATAAAGCCCGCGTCATAGCTGATCAGCCATTCCGAATAGGCCCACGGGCTCCAGTTCAGATGCGCCGGGTTCAACATCGTCACGGCCCATACCAGTGAGATTGAGGCGCCTACGAGCAGGTAAGTCAGCCACGAACAGGTCCGCTTCATCCCTTGGATACCTTTGCAAACGCCGGTCCGGCGTCGCGTGAACGTCTGCGACGCATCATGGAAGCATCGTAGTGGCGGCAATGCGCGCCCGCCGTGCGATACGTCACACAGAAGGAGAGAAGCCTGCGTGCCGCCCGGAAGTGCGTCCCGGGTTGCGCACACGCGAAACGGCTGTTTCAGGCGTATCAGGCATATCAGGCGTTCCAGGCGGGCGTTTCAGCGTGGCCTGGCGAACGGAAAGCGGCCTGTCTTCGCGTTAGAGTCAATGCAGACTGGCAAAGCTGGAATGGGCGCCACATCGACGTCCATTGCCGCCCGAGCCGCCGTGGGTCTGGACGACCCGTCACGGAAAGGATTCAGCATGAGCCGACGCATCGAGCAGCACATCCTGCTGTTGACAGCCACGATCACCCCGCTGAAGAACATCAATAACCTGAGCCGTACCGATCCGCTGCAGCGCCTTCGCGATTACGAACAGGCGCTGGAGCATTACGTACGCCTGCTGCGTCCGGGCGAGAAAATCGTTTTCTGCGAGAACTCCGCCTCGGATCTGACAACGCTGAAGGACATCGCGCGCAGGTTCAACGTCACGGATTCGATCGAGTTCCTGAGCTTCGCGGGCAACGATTTTCCGCCGACGTATGGCCGCGGATACGGCGAGTTCAAGATGGTCGAGCACGCGATGGCGACGTCGCAGTTCATCCGCAGGGCACACGATGACGACCCGATCTGGAAGATCACCGGCCGCTATATCGTCGAGAACCTGCACAGCATCATCGACACGCGCCCGCACGGCTCCGCGCTCTATTGCAACTATCGCGACGTGCCGAAGAAAGGCTGGATGGATCTTTACCTGATGGCGTGGACGCCGGCGTCGTATCGCGCGTATCTGTCGGGCGTTTATACGCAACTCATCGACGATCCCGATGGCCGCCCGGTGACCGCCGAACATCTGATGCGCGAGCACCTGACGCGCGTCCGCTTTGCAGGGCCGTATCGCTTCAGGAAGACGCCGAAACTCGTGGGCATTCGCGGCGCGGATGGCGCGGGATACCATCTGGGTGGACGTGGGAAATATCTGCTGCGTAACGTGCTGTCGATCGTCGCGCCGTGGATCTGGGTGTAAGGGCGCGCACGCCCGTCAATGCAGAAAAGGGCAGCACGGTGACGTTCTGCCCTTTTTATTCAAACCAGTCAATGCGACCTGAAGCGGCGCATAACCGCTTCAAGCCGCGTCAAGCCGCTTCAAACCACCTCGCAGCCTCAAACCACCTGCTCCGGCTTCTTCGCCACGAAATGCAGCCACCACGCGTCGGACGAAGCCGCGTCGTCCGGAATGCGCTGTGAGTCGGTGCTGCCGAACACTGCTTCGAGTTCGAGACCGAGGTCCGCGATCTGGCGACGTTCATGCGCGAGCGTTGTGTACACGATGACAATGCCGAAGTTGTGTGCCGCGGCCGTCGCGATCGAATAACCTTCGAAATCGCGCGTCAGACGCGCGTTATGCAGATAGTTGTAAGCCGCTATCGGCATGCGGCGCAACGTACGAAACGTCCGCCAGCCGAGCTTGACCGGGTTGAACGAAAACACCGGCAGAATGCGGCTGAACGGCTCACGATAACCCGGGCCTCCACGGTTATGCGACGAGAACAGAATCAGGCCGCCGGGTCGCGTCACACGCTTCATTTCCTGCAGGATGCGCATCCGGTCGTCGTAGTCGACGCAATCGATACCGTTCCAGCTGAACTGCACGAATGCATAGTGATTGGAAGGCAACGCGGACATGTCGCGCGCATCCATCCAGCGCAGATCGATTTCCGGATAGCGTTCCTTGCACAGATCGATGAGCTTCTGCGTGTAGTCGACGGCCGTGTAGTCTTTTGACAGCGCCGTCAGCAACGGCACTGTGCGTCCCGCACCGACGCCGATATCGAGAATCGGCTGGCCACGGGTACGGGAGGCGACCCATTCGACGGCCGCCCGTTCGCCCGGATCGCTCCACCCCGGGTTGTGCGTGAACTCGCGTTTGGCGTCGCGCGAATTCCACGCGCTCTGGTTAACGTGATCGAGTGCCTTGCCCAGATTCATGATCCGACTCCTGGAAAATGCGCCCCTTGGAGCGCCGTGCCGCCCTGACGGTCGGAGTCTCTTTCCGTAACCGCGACGGCAGGATTAGCTGCATCGAGCGCGACGCCAGCGTGCAGCCAGTTCGCGCCCTGCCTCACTTGCGACGCTTCCTTCGCGTCGCACTTCGCAACTGCGGGCTCGCGCATTGCCTGCGTAAGCCATGTTTCGGTGTCGCGCATCACTGCTTCACGCGCCGCGCCGGTGAAAAGCGCGTGATCGAGTTTCGGCAGCAGCACCACGCGAATCGACGGATAGCGCTTAAGACCGCTGCCATGCGTGCCGAAATGAATCTTGAGCTCTTCGAGGCCGACATCGAACTCGCCATACACGAGCCGCACCTGCACGCCCTTTTCTGCCAGATCGCGCGCAAGCGTACGGATCGGATCCTTATCCTCGCCGCCGACGCGCGCCAGCGCGTCGCCTGTCCGCGCACGCACGAGACGCCATGCGCGCTGCGACACGGCCCGTGCCGCGCGCACGGGGTTCGCCTTGCCTCTCAGCGCTTCGAGCCATTTCTTCAGGCTGAAAGCGGAACGCCAGTAGAGACGGCTCTGCGCAAACACCGGCGTGCCGGGCGCGCGATCCTCGCCATCCCAGATGAACTTCTGCAGATTGACGCCGACGCAACCGACAATCGCTGGATGTCTGCGCGCGCCATGCAGTCCGTTGAACGCGCCGCCGCACACACCCACCACCACGACGCGTCGATAACCCTGCGAGGCGAGCCACTGCGCGCCCGCCGCGACATCGATGCCGGATTCATCGGCGTAGATCGTATCGAGCGTGACCGTCGGCGAAAGCGGCGAGCTGTCGCCAAGCCCCGCCAGATCCATGCGCAACGATGCGATGCCCTGCCCGGCCAGGCGTCGCGCGAACAGCACGAACAGGCGTCCGTCGCCAATATGATGGCTTGCACCGGTATTGCAGAAGAGTACTGTGGGCAATTCGGGATCGATGCGGTCCGGCACACAATGGATGCCGAAATATCGACCGCTCTGGTAAGGCACATCGAACGAAACCGGTGTCTCGCAGGCGCCCTGCGCGGGGAGCTTCAGCTCGCCTTGTGCGCCTTGTGCGCCCTGTGCGCCTTGTGTCAGCTGTTCGACAGGCGTCTCAACATCGCGTAGAGGCATATCGCGCGCCAGCCATTCCGTCACCGTGCTGAACACCTGCTCCGGCACTTCGCTGTACAGCGCCTCCAGCTGGAACCTGTCGCATTCGTCGAACGGACCCGTTTCCACTTCGCTGCCGAGTGCTTCGTACCGGCTCACCAGATTGCCGACCTGTTTGCCGCCGCGCGAATCGAGCAGCAGCACGCGCTTCGCAACCCTGGATTCCACCTTCGTCAGGTCGAGCGCCGAGAGTTGCGCGACGTCGTCGCCGTGCACGCCAAAACCGAAGGCTTCGACGTAAGTATTCGTTTCCGGCAGCGGATCGGCGCTAAAGCCCGCGGGCGTCGTCATCCAGCTTTGACGGTGCGCGCGCAGTTCGCGCACGTACTGGCGTCCGGAGATCACCGGCGCGAGCAGCGCCAGCACATCGACGCCGCCGCGCCGTTCGGCTGCCCGCGCGGCCAGCAGCGCCCCAAGCCGGAAGCCGCACAGCGCCACTTCGGTGACGCCCGTGCGGGCGCGCAATGTATCGATGGCGGCATCGATACTGTCGAGCCACGCGTCCACGCGGCCTGGATCTTCCTCGATTCCCGCCGAATCGCCCGAGCCGGGATAGTCGAAACGCAAGGTCGGCATGCCGCTCGCGGCAAGCCCCTCGGCCAGCTTGCGCCAGCCGCGATGCGTGCAGAGAATGTCGTAGCCGAACGGGCTGCACAGCACGACGCCGCGCCCTGCACGTGGATTTTCCGCGCCGTGTAGCCAGCCAGCACACTCGCCAAAAATGATCGGTTCCATCGCCCGTTCAATCCCCCGTCGCATCAGCGCACAAGGCGCGTGAAGTCCTGTCCCGCGCATTAGAGCAGGCGGCCCGCCGCGCTTCCGTACGCATGCACACAATCGCGGAACCCGCGCTCTGCATCGCTTTACGTTTCCGCATCGACTGGCTCGGCGCGCCGCGCGATCCGCCGGCCGAGGCCCGCGCGTTCCGAGAGCTTGCGCACGAACTCGCGGAGTTCCGCCGAAAGCGCCAGCGACAACGCCAGATTCGCCACGGTCAGCACGATCGCCGCGCCCGCCAGCATCAGACGGCTGTCGACCAGGCTCGCTACCGCAATCGCAAGGCACAGACAGAGCGCGTGCGGCACGAGCACGCCCAGCAACGCACGACCGCCGAGGCGCGACAGCACGATCAGCACCGCGCCGTCGATGAGCGTCTTCAGCAGCACGGCAAGCGCCGCGCCGACGAGACCGAACGTCGTGATCCCGAGCCACAGCAGAAGCGCGAGCACCGGCAACTGGACAAGGCTGATGCGCGCCGCGCGGCCCGGGTCGGCACGCGCCTGCAGCAGCACGCGTACGACGCTCGCCGAACTGCCGACCCACACCGACAGCGCGATGATGTGACCCGCGGCCGTCCCGGCGCTGGCCATTTCGCTGCCGACCCACCACGTCAGGAACGGCTGCAACGCGCAGATCGCGACGATCGTGCATGGGGTCAGGATGCCGACGACGAGCGCGATGCCCTGGCGCGCCAGTTCATGCGCATCGACGTGCGACGAAGAAGAAAGACGGGGAAAAAGCGTGCGCATCACCGCGGTCGGCAGAACCGACAGGCGGCTCACCAGATTCTGCGGCGTCGAGTAATACGCAACGGCACGTGCGCCGAGCATCGTGCCGATGATCACGCGATCGATGCTCGCCGCGAACATCTCCGCGCTGCCGCCGATCACAATCCAGCTGCCGTACTGGAACAGTTCCTTGATGACAGGCCAGCGCGGCCGTCGCCAGCGCGTGAGGCCGAGCACACGCCACGTCGACACACCGAAGATGATCGCGCCAAAGAAGCGCGTGGCAACCGCGGTCGCGATCACGACGGGCAGCGTCGGGGAGATCCAGTGCGCGGCCGCCAGCGGCAGGCACTGAAACGTCGCCATGCCGAACACCTGGTTGAGGTTGAACACGGCGAAGCGCTCGGCGCCCGTCAGCGAACCGGCCATCACCCACGTGACGTTCGCGAGCGGAATCGCGACCGCGAGCCACGGCAGGCTCGTATAGACCTCATGGCTGAACGCGGGCGACAGATGCCCGAACATTTTCAGCCACGTCAGCGAGATACCCCAGAGCAGCAGCGCGCCGGCCGTGCCGGTCATGAAGTTGACGAAGAGCGCGCTGAAGAACACCTGCTCGACGCGTTCGTGCGACTGGTCTCTTGCCGCGCGGGCGATCGATATGCGGTTCTCGGTGGCGAGGCTGATGCCCATGTCGAGCACGCCGAAATAGCCGATCAGCGTCCAGACAAGATTCATCACGCCATAGCGTTCTGCGCCAAGCGTGATCAGGTAACCCGGCACCGTCACGAGCGAAATCGCGATCGGGACCGCGGTTCCGAGCAGATTCAAGCCGACGTTGCGCAGGATCCGACTGTCCATCTTGCCCCCAGGTTGGCGACATCACCGTTCATGCGGCGATCGTCAGTTCGCTGCGTGTCGCCATGCGGACCGGGCCCGCGCAAGCCGGAATGCCTCGTTTGACGTATTGGACCAGCGTTCCTCTGCGATCTCGGTGCGCGCACACACAAATCCCGGCACGTCGTGCGGCTTACCGCTCGCCGACGGCCTCGCGATAGACCTGGGCGACCTGGGCAGCCACCACGGCATTGTCGAACCTTGCACGGGCGTAATCGCGGCAGGCCGCCTCGTCCGGCAGCACGCGTTTGCCGCGCAGCGCGTCGGCGATACCGGCAGCGATCGCCCGATAGCCGACGGACGGCAGCACCAGTTCCTGCGACAGCGGCGCCACCGCTTCCGGCAGGCCGCCCACAGGCGTCACCAGCACGGGCGTGCCGGCCGCGAGCGACTCGATTGTCGTCAGACCAAAGCCTTCGAGCGAGAGCGTCGGCACCACGGTCACGTCGGCACTGCGATACCAGAACGGCAGCGTTTCGTCGGCGACGAAACCGACCAGACGCACGTGGTTCTCAAGTCTGCGCGCCGCGATCGTCGCGCGCAGCGCGGGTTCGAGCGGGCCGGTGCCCGCGATGACCAGCAGCGCATCGGGCACCGTCTGACGCACGACGAACATTGCATCGACGAGTTCTTCCAGCCCCATGCGCGACACGAGCCGCCGGATGCAGAAAATCAGCGGACGGTCGGCGGGCAGACCGAGCGCCTCCCGCACCTCGGCTTTTGTCTGCGTCACGTTGAAACGGTTGACGTCGACACAGCCCGGCACGATACGGATCGTGTCTTCGCGGACGCCATAGCGGGTGCGCAGGAGGTCGCCGAACGCACGCGAGAGCACGATATGCCGGCTTGCATTGCGGTAGACCGATTTTTCGATTGCATGTCTGACGATGCGCGAGACGCTGCTGTGCCCTTCCACGGCGGATTCGTCTGCCCACGGCCCATGAAAATGCACGACGCGCGGAATCCGGGCGAACACGCCCGCTGTCGGCGCCGTATAGAGCGCGAAGTGCGACGCCACGACATCGGGTGGCAGCGCGCGCTTCATCTTCTGCGAATGGCGGCGCGCCTGCCACATGCGCGTCGACAGGCGGTCTTCGGCGTCGGCGAACGCCTGCACCTGGCCGCCGGAATCGCCGAACACACGGGCGCTGCCCGCGACGAGGCCACGCACATTGACGCCCTGGGCCGGCAGCGATTCGATCAGCGCCTTGAAGACGCGATCGAGCCCACCTGGCCGCTCGCCGAACCAGTGCATGCCGATCTGCAGCGAATCGATCGGCGCGCTCATGACGCCGCCGACACGGTATCGTGCGCCGCTTCGCCCGCGCCCGCACGCTGCGCCTTCAGCAGGTCCTCATACAGCGACAGGTAGCGCATGGCCATCTGCTCCCAGCTCAACGAGCGCGCCAGTTCACGGGCGGCCGCGCCCATCGCGCGCGCGCGCTGCGGATCGGCGGCGATCGTGCTGATCGCGGCGGCAAGACCTTCGATATCTTCGGGACTGTCGAGCACGACGCCGCACGCCGGGTCGATCACTTCGGCGCCGCCGGAAGTCGCGACCGTCACGACCGGCAACGCGCTGGCGAGCGCTTCGAGCACGACGAGGCTCATCGCCTCATAGCGCGACGGAAACACGAACGCATTCACCGAGCGCATCAACGCAGGCATATCGCGCACGAAATCGACGAAATGAACGCGCCCGGTGACGCCAAGCGTGGCCGCGAGCGCTGGATACGGACTGTTGCGCAAGCCGCCCGCCACCACCAGATGCACGTGAGACGGCGTCGAGACCAGCGCGTGCAGCACGGCGTCGAGATTCTTGCGCGACGTCCGCAGATCGCCGGCGAACAGCAGCAGGAACGGCGCGGCCGGCAGATTGAAGCGCTCACGCTCCGACGTTCCCGGCGCGAATTCGTCGACGTCGACACCGTTATGGATCACATGCAGACGCCCCGCGTCGATACCGGTGGCCTGCACTTCAGCGGCGACTTTCTGCGAGACCGGCACCACCCTGCGTGCCGCGCGGAACGCCCGCTTCTCGCACCATGCGTTGACCCGCGTGAAGGCCACCTGATAGGCCGCGTACGCGCCGTGGCGAAGACTGAACGGATAGAAACCGCACCGATACCAGCCGTCGTGCACGAAATGCACACTGTTCACATCCGCGCGCGCCCACGTGATGAAACCGTTCACGTGGATGAGGTCGAATTCCGTGCGATGTGACGCGATCCATGCACCGCTCTTCAATGCGAAAACCTGATACTTCAGCAACCGCGTCGGAAGCCGGCTCTCACGGATCGGTACGAAACGCAACAATGGATGCGCGCGCAACGTGTCGTCGATCTGCGAACCGAGCACCGTCACCGCATGACCGGCCGCGAGCAACGCGCGCACGATCTCGTAGTTCACGCGCCCCTGGCCATCGTGATTGCCCACGACATGCGTCACGATCAGTATTTTCATGACGTGACTCCGTCACGTGTTGAAACGGCCGGTACCGTGCGCGGTCCGTATTGAGGAACGACGACTGGGGGTGGCGCGGGCGCGTCGGCCCGACGTTTCGCGGCCGCGCGACGCGCGGCCGCTTCAGCCTCGCGTGCATAGCGTAGCCCGTTGACCGGCATCAGCACGCCGATAAAGAAGAACATGCCTGTCATCCCTGCCAGCGTGTTGGAGAAAATCATCATCGCGACGATGGCGACAGCGATACCGACACCCGACACAGCGAAGCGGTCATGCGGCCGCGCACGGCTCGCCGCGAACGCGCGGGTGATCAGCGTGGCAATGCCGGCAACGTAGAGCAGCGTGCCCGGCCAGCCCATCGTGTAAGGCACTTCCATCAGACCGCTATCGAGCACGGCGATCACCTCCGAGCCATTGTCGGCGAGCTTGCTCGCGGTCCCCGTCGTACCAAAGCCCTGGCCCGAGATGTCGGTCAGTGCACGCGTCATGAAACTCGAATACATCGCGGCGCGCACCTGGTAGCTGTTGTCTTCGCCAAGGTTCTGGACCGTTCCAAGCCGCGAGCCGAAATTCTTCGATACCTCATCGATCATCGTGACCGGCAGGCAGATCACCACACAGGCAACGATGCCGGCGATCAGGCGCATCCGGCTGCGTCCATCGAGCATCATGACCGGATAGATCAGGCCAAGCAGAAGACCGCCCCATGCGCTGCGCACCGAGGTAAACATCAGCGCCGGCAACGCGATCGAAGCGGCTACGCGCAGCTTGCCCTTACCCGCGAGCGCCATCAGGATGCATACCAGCGCGGTATTGGCGAACGGACCGGACGAATTCATCGTGCTCGATATCCGCAATCCAAATGGCACCGGTTCGCCTTCCGATGTCATCCCGGATGCGACGTGCCAGAACACGTCCCACGGCGGCGGCGAGATGAACTGGTAGATGCCATAAACACCCATCAGAATGGCGCCAAAGATGAATGTGTTCAGCAGCACACGCTGATAATCCGGATATTCACGCCACGTAGCGACCATACGAAAGCCGACCAGCGCAGGAAATATCGCCGTGGCAAGCGCGAACGTCGCCGCGGAAAAGCCCGCACGCGTCACGCCGATGAGCCACGTATACAGCAGCGCCGACAGGACCAGCGCGAGCGGCATCGCGCGGCGCTGGCCGAGAATCTTCATGTCGGTGATGAGCGCGAGGCCGGATATCGCGGCACAGGCAAGCGGCGCCACCATGATCGTACTGACTGGATTGAAGCCGCCCGCGAAAAAGTCGCCTATGCGCCGGAGTTCGGCCGATAGAAAAAATACCCAGCACGTAAACCCGAGATAGTGCGCCGGATGCACGCGATACAGCCACAGCGCGATCAGCACCGCGGCGGCCGGATAAAACAGTTCGACCATCCGTCCCATGTGCATGAAGCACATCACGAACATGACGAGGAACATGCCGGCGGGCACCGAAACCGGGCCGATATGGCGCTTCTTTTTCGCCCTCGCGACCGGCGCATGCCGCATCCCCGCGTAGTGATGCAGATGCGGATGCGCCGGCTGCGCCCACGCCGCCGGGTCCCTTTCGGGCGGCTCCGCGGCGGGCGCGACAGCGCCCGCGCCGCCAGCAACCGGCAGGCCGGCGACGCGACCCGGAGGCAGACCGTCAGGAAAGCCCGCGTTCGAATTCACAGCAACTCGAAGGTACTGACGACCGACAGGCCACTGCGCTCCCGGCGAAGCGAGCTGAACATCGGCTGACCGCCGCCGCGCGGCTGGCGCCGCAGGCCGATGAAAGGTGTGCCGTGATCCAGAAACGGCCCATCTGTCTTACGAAAACCAAACTGCTCATAGAAACCGCGCAGCCCGACAGGCGCGGTCAGACGCACGACCCGGCCGGGCCAGCGTTCAGAAATTGCGTTCAGGGCACGCTCGATCAATTCTTCTGCTGTGCCGTCGCCCCGTCGCGCGGGGCTCGTCAGCACCTTGTCGATCACGACTTCCGGATCCTCGGCATCGCCCGGCTGGATGCGCGCGTACGCCATGATCGGCATCGGGCGGGTCATGTCTTCGGCGGCGAAGAGGTGCAGTGCGCCGTCGTCGTGGCCGTCCGCATCGAGATGGACGTGCCACTGTTCGACCACGAACACCGCGCTACGTGCACGCAGGATCAGATACAGCTCGCGCGCGGTGAGATGCTCGAACTCCAGCGTCTTCCAGTTCATCACGGTCTCCCCCAGACAGTTCGCTCAATGGCAAACACCCGTTGCCATGGCGCTACCTTACGTCTGCAACCGGCATTTCTCCGTGCGGAATCGCACTGACGCTCAACCTTGGCAGTCCGTTTAATACGCCAACGATGCACAGTCGCGTTCGTCCAGGGCGCCGTGCAATGGGCCTGGATTTACCGGCGACGGGCTCCCTACAACCATGCTGGTGCGATGTCACAATTCCTGAAGGGGTTGAATTCCATGAAAACGGCACTGCGACGCATTCTTTCCGAGTCGGCACGTCTCGACGTGGCACCGGACACCCTGGCCGACGATGCCGATCTTTACGCGGCGGGACTTTCCTCGCTCGCGACTGTCCATTTGATGCTCGCAATCGAAGATGAATTCGGCATCGAAATTCCGGACCGGATGTTGACCCGGCGCCTCTTTTCGAGCATCGATTCGCTCGCGGCCGCCGTCAGTGAGCTTCAACAGGCGCAGGCGGCAGCATGAACGCCCCGCTCGCGCAGGATGCCGTCGCGCTCGGTCGCGCAGATCCGCCGGCGCCTGCGCCGGCCCCGCTTGCCCCCGTCGAAACTGAATCCAGCTGGCGTCTCGCGGCCCGCCGCGCCGCTCAGGTGGCGGCACAGCACGCCGATTCGGTCGACCGTGAAGCACGCTTTCCCACCGAAGCTTTCGCCGCATTGCGCGCCGAACGCCTGCTCTCCGCGATGATTTCGACCGAATTCGGCGGAGCCGGCCTGCCGCTCGCCGATATTGCGACGATCTGCGAAATCCTCGGGCAGAGCTGCGCGTCGACCGCGATGGTCTACGCGATGCACCAGATCCAGGTGGCCTGCATCGAGGAACACGGCAGCGATTCGGCGTGGCAGCGCGGCGTGCTCGCGCAGATCGTCGAACAGCAATGGCTGCTGGCATCGGCGACGTCCGAAGAAACGATTGGCGGCAATATGCGCACCAGTGCATGCGCCGTCGAAGTGGACGGCGAGCGCTTTCGCATTGAAAAACTCGCGCCGACGATTTCATATGGCGCGCACGCAGACGGCATTCTCGTCACCGCGCGGCGCACCGCCGAAAGCCCTGCGAGCGACCAGGTGCTGATCGTCGCGCTGAACGACACCATCATGCTGGAAAAGCGCGGCAGCTGGGATTCGATGGGCATGCGCGGCACGTGCAGCGAAGGCTTTCGCCTCGTCGCAACGGGCCTCACCGCGCAGATCCTGCCGACGCCCTTCGCCGAAATCGCCGACCAGACCATGCTGCCGGTATCGCACACGCTGTGGGCCGCGGTCTGGACCGGCATCGCTGCCGATGCGGTAAACCGTGCGAAAGCTTTCTTTCGCGCGCAGGCGCGCGGCAAGCCTGGCTTTGTTCCGCCTTCGGGCCCGCGTCTCGCCGAAGCAGTTGGACTGCTGCAGATGATGCAGTCGCGCCTGTCGGTCGCGCTCGATGCCGCGCGCGTGGCGCGCCGTGCGTCGCAGGCCACGGAGCAGGCCGACGCACCGCTCGCCGCGATGCTCGGCTTCGCGTCCGACATGAATACGCTGAAAACCAGCATTTCGACCATGGCACTCAAGGTGGTTCACGAAGTGTTGATGATCTGCGGCATGGCGGGCTACAAGAACGGCACGGAATACAGCGTCGGGCGGCATCTGCGCGACCTTTACTCGGCACCGCTGATGATCAATAACGACCGTATCGCACAGAACACGGCAAGCCTGCTGCTCGCGCAGCGGCCAGCCACTCCGGGGAGAGCATGACCATGAATACGATGACCGATGCGGCCGCGCTCGCCGCCGCTGCTACGCGGACGGATGCGCCGGCATTTCGGGAGGGGCTCTTCGCTCACGGCATCCTCATCGATACCGGCGAAAACGGCCTGTACGGCCGCAGCCAGGTGTTCGAAAGCGTCGTGGACGGCCTGAACAACGCGATCACGCACCTGGGCGCCGACCAGCACCCGGAATTCCTGCGTTTTCCGCCGGCAATGCGCCGCACCGACTTCGAGGACAGCGAGTACCTGAAGAGCTTTCCGAATCTCGCGGGCACGATCCACTCGTTCTGCGGCAACGAGGGCGATCACGTTCGCCTCCTGCGCTGTCTCGACGACGCGATGAAAGAGAGCGACGACGACCGCAGCCAGGAATGGATGAAATACCAGAAGCCGACGCGGCTCACGCTGACGCCCGCGGCCTGCTATCCGATCTATCCGGTCATCGCGCGACGCGGCCCGGCGCCGGCCAGCGGCCACACGGTCGACGTGCTGTCGTACTGCTTCCGTCATGAGCCGTCGGTCGATCCGGGCCGCATGCAGATGTTCCGTCAGCGCGAATATGTGCGGATCGGTTCGCCGGAACAGGTAATGGCATTCCGCCAGATGTGGATCGAACGCGGCTCGCTCCTGATCGATCTGCTGCGTCTGCCGGTCGAAGTCGATCTCGCCAATGACCCGTTCTTCGGTCGCGGCGGCAAGATCGTCGCCGACAGCCAGCGCGCGCAGGCGCTCAAGTTCGAGCTGCTGATTCCGGTCGCGCTGGACGACAGCAAGACGGCGTGCCTCTCGTTCAACTACCACATGGACCACTTCGGCCTCATCTGGAAGCTGGCCTGCGAAGACGGCTCGGTCGCGCATACGGGTTGCGTCGGCTTCGGCATGGAACGCATCACGCTCGCCCTCTTCCGCCATCACGGCTTCGACGTTCACGCATGGCCCGACGATGTGCGCGGACTGCTGTGGGGCGATACGAAAGCTCGCATCGAACATGGCCTCGCCGGAGCCGCCACATGAATCCACCGCTCATGACCGCCTGGACGAATCCCAACGTGATGCCGCGACGCGACCACGAACCCCACGTGCTGCATCAGGGTGACCGCGTCTGGCAGGAAACGAACTGCTACGTCGATCTGTGGATCGAACTGCTGCACGGCCTCGGCCTCGATCCGCGGCCTGCGTTCGCATTCACGGTGACGCAGGACTTCGAAGGCGACCAGTTCACGTTCTTCAAGTTTCCGCTCGAAGATATCGAGCGGCTGTACGGCGTGCAGGTGCAGGAACTCGCCATCTACGACTCGCTCGAAGACCGCGTGTTCGCGCAGACGCAGCGCGGCCATACGGTGCTCGTCGAGGTCGATGGCCACTACCTGCCGAATACGCGCGCGACGTCGTACAGGCGCGACCATCCGAAGACCACGATCGGCATCGACTTTATCGATCCGGTCCGGCACAGACTGGGCTATTTCCATAACACGGGCTATCACCATCTCGAAGGCGAAGACTACGACGGCGTGTTCCGCAAGCTGCCGCAGTTTTGCGGCCAGCCCGACCTGCTGTTTCCGTATGTCGAGTTCGCGAAGAATGCGCGGCCGGCACTGGAAGGGGCGGCGCTCGCCGAAGCGTCGGCGGAACTGCTGTGCGCGCATCTCGCGCGCCGGCCGATGCGCAATCCGGTCTCGATGTGGCGCGAAGTATTCCCGGAACATCTCGAGCGCCTGCTCACGCGTGGCGAGTCGTACTTTCACCTGTATTCGTTCAACCTGATGCGGCAGCTCGGCGCGAACTTCGAGTTTCTGTCGAAGTATCTGCTATGGCTGGCGGCGCAGGGTTACGACGTGCCCGCGTCGATTCCGGCGGCCGCGCAGCAGATCGCCTCGGAAGCGATGGTGATGCAGTTCCGGCTCGTGCGCGCGGTCACACGCAAACGCCACGACCTGTGCCAGGACTGCTTCGACGTGCTCGAGGCTGCGTACGAGCGTACGATGTCGCCGCTCGCCGCGCTGGCGCCTTGACACGCGCTTCCAGACGCGCGTGCATCACGCGAGCCAGCCATGCGGGCGCCGCCTGATCTGCGGGACCTGATGACGCGTCCTGACGACAATGTCGCGCAGGTCTGGCCGCTCGCGCTTTCGTCGGGCTGGCATTGCGTGACCACACCCGCAGGCGCGTGCGCGACGCCCGCCGACTGCCCGAACGAAGGCTGGCTGGCCGCTGACGTGCCCGGCACTGTAGCGTCCGCGTGGCGCGCGGCGGGCCGTCTGAACGCCGGCCATCCGCCGCGCTTCGCGTACGACGATCACTGGTACCGTGTCGCGCTGTCCGGCCATGGCCACCGGCGTCTGCGCCTGCACGGCCTCGCCTCGATCACCGAAGTGTGGCTCGATGGCACGCTGATCCTGCGCTCGGACTCGATGTTCGAAGCGCACGATATCGATATCGAACTCAACGGCACGGCCGCGCTCGCGCTGTGCTTCCGCTCGATCACGCCCGCGCTCGAGGCGCGCCGTTCGCGCGCCCGCTGGCGACCGCGGCTCGTCAGTCCGCCGACGCTGCGCAACGTCCGCACGACGCTCCTCGGACATATGCCGGGCTGGTGTCCGCCACTGCAGGCGGCCGGCCCGTGGCGGCCCGTCGAGCTGCTCGGCGGCTCGCCTCACGCGTTCGATACCGTCGACCTGTCGAGCCGGGTGGAGGGCAACGATGGCGTCGTTTCGCTCACGCTGACCTTCATCGATGAGCAGATTTCGATGCCTGCGGCGCAACTCACGTGCGGCGGCGTCGATGCGACGCTCGCCTGGCGCGATAAACGCACGCTGACGGGCTCGCTGCGCGTTCCCAATGCCAACCGATGGTGGCCGCATACGCACGGCGTGGCGAGCCTCTACGACGTCGCCCTGAAGCTCGGCGACGTTCCTGCGTCGATCGGGCTCGGGCGCGTCGGCTTCCGCACGATCGAAGTCGATCGTGGCGCCGACGGCGAAGGGTTCGGGCTGATCGTGAACGGCGTTCCCGTGTTCTGCCGGGGCGCGTGCTGGACGACAGCGGATCTCGTCACGCTTGCCGGCACACCGGCGCAACTCGAACACGCGTTTGCGCTTGCCCGTGACGCAGGCATGAACATGCTGCGCGTCGGCGGCACGATGGTGTATGAGTCGGATGCGTTCTACGCACTCGCTGACCGGTTCGGCATCCTGATCTGGCAGGACTTTGCGTTCGCGAATTTCGATTATCCGACCGATGAATCGTTTACCAGTCAGACGACGCGTGAAGCGAGCCAGTTCCTTGCCCGCACGCGCCGCTTTGCTTCGCTTGCCGTGCTGTGCGGCGGCAGCGAAGTCGACCAGCAGGCCGCGATGTTCGGTCTGCCGCCGGCCTTGCGCGCGCAACCGCTCTTCACGGAGCGCCTGCCCGCCATCGTCGCAGCCGAAAGGCCCGACGTGCCTTATGTCGTCAACTCGCCGTCGGGCGGCACGTGGCCGTTTTCGACGCGTCGCGGCGTGACGCACTACTACGGCGTCGGCGCCTACATGCGCCCGCTCGACGACGCGCGGCGCGCTCAGGTGCGCTTCGCCGCCGAGTGCCTCGCGTTCGCCAACGTCCCCGACGATGCCACGCTGCACGATGCACTCGGCACGATCCAGCAGCACGATCCGCGCTGGAAGGCCGCGGTGCCGCGCGATCCCGGCTCCGGCTGGGACTTCGACGACGTGCGCGACCATTACCTGCACACGCTCTATGGCGTCGAGCCCGCGCGGCTGCGCTATGAAGACCCGCAACGCTATCTGGACCTGTCGCGCGCAGTCGTCGCGGAGGTCATGACCGACGTGTTCGCGGAGTGGCGCCGGCATGGCGCGTCGTGCCGTGGCGCGCTGGTGTGGCAGTTCCAGGATCTGCGCGCAGGCGCGGGCTGGGGCATCGTCGATGCCACCGGCCGCCCGAAAAGCGTATGGCACGCCCTCGCCCGCACGTTGCAACCGGTGCAACTGCTGATCACCGACGAAGGCCTCGACGGCCTCGACCTTCATCTCATCAATGAGACGGACACTGCGCTCAAGGCGCAACTCGAAATCGTGAGTCTGCGCGCCGGCGTGCAGAAGGTTGCATCGGCAACCGTAGCGGTTGAACTGTCGGCGCGAAGCACACAGTGTCTGCGTGCTTCCGACTGTCTCGGCCAGTTTTTCGACTTGACGTACGCGTATCGCTTCGGTCCACGTTCGCACGACGTAACAATTGCTACGTTGTTCGATGCATCGGGCGGACAGGTCCTGTCGGAGGCGTTTCATCTGCCTGACCGACGTGTCGAAAGCCGTCATGACATCCCGATGGAAGTCGCGCTCGAGCCCACGGAGCAAGGCTGGCAGCTGGTTATCGAGGCACACCGCTTCGCGCGCGCGGTGCATGTCGTCGACCCGCGCTTTCGTGCCGCGCGCGATGTGTTTCACCTCGCGCCGAACCGGCCGCAAACGATTCAACTGATCAGACTCAACCCGGACGATACAGACGCCAGGCCGCAGGGCGAACTACGCGCGATCAACGCGCTCACGCCCGTCTTCTATGGCTAGAGAGGTTTGCGCACACGCGCGAAAGCCCTCGGCCCTCACTCGCAGCTAACCAGTTTTGAATCACTTCTGCCACGCCGCGAGGCGGCTCGGGCGATCCCCGTGTAGTGGGTGTTACAGCGCCGCACGCATTTTCAGAAAGGCCGCGAACCCAATCCGATCAACGACTTGGCGCGTACAAAAATATCCCGGAGCCGGTGCGCGCGTCGAAACGTGTTTGCAGATGTGAAACAAAAACCGTCATTTTTCGAAGCGTTTGACAATGACATGGTTCGCTGCACCGCATCAGCACTCGCTTTCGATCTGACTGGCACACAACTCGCTTAGAGATGAGCGCAACACAACAAGCGCCACCGTACAAGAGGTCAACTACATCGGTCGCGCAACGGGCCATACGGGGCCGGCACTGCAGATCTACCACCGCTCGCCAGGCGGAAGCCACAACGGAATGCAGAAGCCGGATCAAAAAACAGAAGACGCGCACTACGCGGCTTCGTGCGAGGACCAAATCATGTTGACGCTCCAATCCGACCTGCACGGCAATCATCTGCTGGGTGCGCTGCCGTCCCACGAATGGCAGGCCATTGCGCCTCACCTCGAGCTCGTTCATCTGCGTGCTGAACAGTTACTCTGCGATTCAGGACAGCGCATTCATCACGTGTATTTCCCGACGAGCTCGATCATCTCGCTGCTCTCCACGATGGAAGACGGCGGCTCCGTCGAAATCGCTGCAGTCGGTCGCGAAGGCATGACGGGGGTGCCGATCCTCACCGGCGGCGAAACGATGCCGAACCGCGTACAGGTTCAATGTGCAGGCTTCGCATATCGCATGACCTCGCAATGTCTGCGTCAACAGTTTGCGCGCTCGGACCTGATCCGCCGCCTCATGCTGCTCTACATGCACGCCCTCCTCACGCAGGTCGCACAAACGGCAGCGTGCAACCGCCATCACTCGCTCAGCAAGCAGCTGTGCCGGTGGCTCCTGATCGAAGTGGATCGCGTCGCATCGAACGATCTCACCGTCACGCAGCAGCTGATTGCCGACATGCTCGGCGTGCGTCGCGAAGGCATTACGGAAGCAGCGGGACGTCTGCATGCCGAAGGCCTGATTCACCACAGCCGTGGGCACATCCGCATCCTTGACCGTCACGCGCTCGAATCGCGTGCATGCGAATGCTATGGGCTCGTCAAGCGTGAATTCGACCGGCTGCTGCCGCGTCTGCATCAGGCCGAGGCGGTGACCTGAACGGGGACGCGGCGGGAGCCCTATCATGCTCTTCAAGCACATCGCGCGCGCCCTCGACGCGCTCTTCATCATCACGGGCGCGCTGATCGCCCACTGGATGCGCTTTTCGACGCCGATCGAGCTGTCCGATACCGAACGGCTCCTGATTGCGTTTCATTGCGCGCTCGTGCTGCTGCTGTTCCCGAGCTTCGGCGTGTACGAAACGTGGCGCGGCAAATCGCTGCCGGGGATGCTCGCACGCGTGCTGACCGCGCTCATCGCGGCGTCGGCGCTGGGTCTCGTGCTGGTCTTCACGCTGCACCGGATGGATGCGGTGTCGCGGCTCTGGTACGGCTCGTCGACGCTGATTTCCGGCGGTCTCATCATTGCGACAAAACTGTTCGCGCACCTGGCGCTGCGTCACGTACGCCGTCGCGGACTGAATTACCGCACGGTGGCGATCGTGGGCACGCCGGGCTTCGTGCGCATGCTGCTCGCGCATCTCGAACATGCGCCCGAAGCCGGCTTCAAACCGGTGTTCGTGCTCGATACGAGCGCCGACCCCGAATACACCGAAGCGGCCAGCACGCGCATGCATCACGTGCCGGTGCTGACCGATGTCGACGCGTTCGTGAAGAAAACGCGCACCGATGAAGTCAACGAAGTGTGGCTCGCGCTGCCGCTCTCGGAAGAACGCACGATCTATCGCTTCACCAAGCTCTTTCGCGACGACTTCATCAACCTGCGTTTCATTCCTGACGTACGCAGTCTTTCGCTGTTCGACCGCGCGATCGTCGAGATTCTCGGCCTGCCGACAATCAATCTGAGCGCCTCGCCGATTTCGCCACCGCAGTTGTGGCCAAAACTCATTTTTGACCGTCTGTTTGCGCTCGCGGTGCTGACCGTGCTGTCGCCGCTGTTCGCGCTGATCGCCGCGGCGATCAAGCTGACAACGCCTGGGCCGGTGTTCTTCACGCAGATGCGCAAGGGTGCGGATGGCCGGCCGTTCAAGATCTACAAGTTCCGTTCGATGACCGTGCATGACGAGGTGGCAGGCCAGCTCACTCAGGCCTGCCGCAACGATGCGCGGGTGACAAAGCTCGGTGCGCTGCTGCGCAAGACGAGTCTCGACGAGCTGCCGCAGTTCATCAATGTGTTGCGAGGCCAGATGTCGGTGGTTGGACCACGGCCGCATGCGCTGGAACACGACAATCTCTATAAGGATCTCGTGTACGGCTACATGCACCGCTACCGCATCAAGCCGGGCATCACCGGCTGGGCTCAGGTGAATGGGTATCGCGGCGCGACGACGAAAGTCGAAAAGATGGAATCGCGCGTGAAGTTCGACCTCTTCTACATACATAACTGGTCGTTCTGGTTCGACATCCGGATCGTGTTCATCACGATCTTTAAAGGTTTTGTCGGCCACAACGTCTATTGATTCTGTTTTGCCGGGGATTCATCGTGAAGGTTTCCGTAATCGTGCCGACGTGGCGGCGTACCGCTGATCTCGCTCGTTGCGTTGCCGCGCTGTGCGCGCAGACGCGGCGTGTCGATCAGCTGGTTGTCGTTGTACGCACGGAAGATCACGACGCACTTCGATGGCTTGAAGCGCTCCAGAAGATGCCGGACGGAACACCGCTGCGCGTCGCGCTCGTGCGCGAGCCTGGTGTGGTCGCCGCGTACAACCGCGGCATCGAGACATCGACCGGCGACCTCGTCTGTTTCACCGATGACGACGCCGCGCCGCACGCCGACTGGGTCGAACGTATCGTCGCAGCGTTTGCGAAAGATCCGCTGCTCGGCGGCCTGGGCGGCCGCGACATCGTTCACGAACGCAACGGTATTCTCACCGGCGAGAAGCAGACGGTTGGCCTTGTCAGCTGGTATGGACGCGCGGTCGGCAATCATCACATCGGTGCCGGCGCGCCGCGCAACGTGCAGGTGCTGAAAGCGGTCAACATGGCGTTCCGTCGGGAAGCCATCGGGCCCGTGCGGTTCGACCCGCGTCTGCGCGGCAGCGGCGCCCAGGTGCATTGCGAAATGGCGTTCTGCCTCGACGTGATGCGCCGCGGCTGGAAGCTCGTCTACGATCCGACGCTGCTCGTCGAACATTATCCGGCGCAGCGCAGCGACGAAGACCAGCGCTACACGTTCAACGACACGGCGTTTTACAACGCTTCATTCAATCTCCGTCTCATCATGTGTGAACACCTGCCGCCGTTTGGCAGAGGGATGTTCGTCGT
This sequence comes from Paraburkholderia sp. GAS42, assembly GCF_050436565.1. Taxonomy (NCBI): domain Bacteria; kingdom Pseudomonadati; phylum Pseudomonadota; class Betaproteobacteria; order Burkholderiales; family Burkholderiaceae; genus Paraburkholderia; species Paraburkholderia sp. GAS42. The sequence goes on from NZ_JBNDML010000028.1 coordinate 66,235, forward strand.
CTATGCATCGCTGATCGGCAATCGCGCGGACCCGGGGCTTGCGCGCGCGTTGTCGCTGGTGCTGGCCGGCGAAAGTCTCAAGATCGCGCTGCGTAAATGGTGGGTCGGATTACGCGCGATGCGCGGAGCCTGGCGCGAAGCCGTTCGCCAGGCGCAATAGCAGTACCCGCTAACGCGAGGGACCACTATGACTATCAGAAAATTATCCGCCGGCCTGCTCCTGATAAGCCTCTCAGCGTGTTCGCTGGCACCGGGGCCGTATCTGGACCGTAACCGTCTTGACCAGACCGTCGAGCCGACGTATGCCGCCGACACCTATCCGGTCAAGCCGATCGATATCGCCTACTTCGCCGAAAAGCGCGCCGCCGCGCAGCCGTCGACGTGTCCGCTGACATGCCTGACGAAGGCGGAACGCAACAATTACGCATACCACGTCGGCATCAACGACCAGATCACCGTCATCGTCTGGGATCATCCGGAACTGACGGGCGGCGGCGGAGGCGGCGGCACCACGCCACCGCCGTTGCCGCAGGGTAATGCCGGCGGTTCAGCTGCGCTCTCGCCCGGATCCGGATCCGGGGGCATCACCAGCACCGGTGGTGTCGAGGGTGGACTCGTCGTGCGCGTCGCGAACGACGGCACGATATTTTTCCCGCGCGCGGGCCGCATCAAGGTTCTGGGCATGACAGCGCAGCAGATCCAGCAATTGCTGACGCAACGCCTCTCGAAGACGATCCGCGATCCGCAACTCGACGTGCGCGTCTCGGGCTTCAACAGCCAGGTCATTCAGATGACGGGCAATGTACGAAGCCCCGCCGCCGAATCGATCACGGACCTGCCGCTTTCCGTGGTCGACGCGATCAACCGTGCCGGTGGCGCGCAACCTGATGCGGATCTGCAGAACGTCGGCATCACGCGCGATGGCAAACGCTACCTGGTCGACGTCGCGGCGCTGCTCGAAACCGGCGACCCGCAGCAGAACGTCATCCTGAAAGACGGCGACATCGTCGACGTGCCCGACCGCTCGAACAGCCGCGTATTCGTGCTCGGCGAAGTCGTGCACCCGACGTCGCTGCCGATGAACCGCGGCAAGCTGACGCTCGCCGACGCGTTGACGGGCGCAAACGGGCTCGACGTGAAGACCGGCGATCCGCGCTTCATCTACGTGGTGCGTGGCGCGATCAATCCAGCGCTTGCACCCGTCACCGAGCCGACGGCCGCAGCACCGGTACCCGTAGTGGCAAAGGCCAACGTCAAGGACAGCGCGCTGATACCCCTCGTGTACCGGCTCGACATGACACAGGTCGACGCCATCATGCTGATGACCCGGTTCGACCTTCAGCCGCGCGACGTGGTCTACGTGCAGGTTGCAAGTTCGGCACGCTTTAACCGCTTCCTCGAACAGTTGACGCCGACGATCCAGACCATCTTCTTCACCAAAGAACTGGTCCACCCCTAATCCACGGCACGCGAGATTCATATGAGTACCTTCGACATGCTTGACCCCTCGCCCGCGCCTGGAAGCGATGAGGAAGAGGTAGTACGGGATCTGATACGTATCATTTTCGAACAGATCTGGTGGGTGATCGGCATCGCTGGCGCTGTGATCATGATGTCCGTCTTCTACGCGAAGACGGCCACCCACATTTATTCCGCGGACGCATTGATCCAGGTTGAAACGCCGAATGCCAGCACGTCGAGCGCCGCGGCTATTTCGGCACTGTCGGCAGCAGGCGGCGCGCCGCACACGGACGCGGAGATCGAAATTATCCGCAGCCGGACGGTCGTCGAGCCAGTTGTCGAACAGTTCAAACTCAACTTCTGGACCTCGGACAAGCGGATGCCATATCTCGGCGCGATATCGCACGTCTTCGCGCATCCGGGCAAACCGCTTCCTGCATGGTTCGGCATGCAGAAATACGCGTGGGGCGGCGAGATTTTTTCGGTCGATTCGATCACGGTGCCAAAAGCGCTGGAAGGCGTCCCGCTCACCCTGATCGCACAGGGCAATGGCCGCTACACACTTCTCGATGCGGACCAGCGGGTTCTGCTGACGGGTGCCGCGGGGGAGTCGGCTTCGGCCGGCGGCGTCACGCTTGTCGTGAAGCAGCTCGTCGCGCGCCCCGGCACCGAATTTTCCGTGACGCGCTCCAACCAGCTCGATGCCGTGCTCGGTCTCGCCGGCGGCCTGCAGGTCAGCGAAAAAGGCCACGATACAGGTATCGTGCAGCTGTCCTACTCCGGCGTCGATCCGAAAGCGATCACGGCGATCACGAATGCGGTTGCGCTCTCGTATCTGCATCACCGGACAGAGCGCGCGCAGGAAGAAGCGAGCAAGATGCTGTCGTTCCTGAACAGCGAGCTGCCGCATCTGCGCGACGAACTGAAACGTTCGGAGACAGCGCTCTCCGAGTATCAGGCACGTGTCGGCACGTTCCAGCCTACCCAGGAAGCACAGGTGTATCTGTCTGGTGGTCTTCAGTACGAAAAGGAAATTGCATCGCTGAGAATCCAGCGCGCGCAGCTTCTGCAGCGTTTCACCGCTGACAGTCTCGAAGTGCAGACGGTCGACGCGCAGATCGCCGCAATGGGGCGCGAAAAATCGCGCTTCGAAGACCGCTTCAAGACACTGCCGGGCACCGAGCGTGAAGCGCTGTCGCTGCAACGCGATGCGAAGGTTGCCGAGGAAGTCTACGTCGCGCTGCTCAACCGCATTCAGGAGCTGTCGATCACGCGCGCAGGCACGGTCGGTAACGTGCACATCGTCGATGAAGCACTGGTGCCGTCGGCGCCCGTCAAACCGAAAGCCTCGCTGATCATCTCGGGCGGCACGATGCTCGGGATCATCGCGGGCATCGGCTTTGCGATCGTGCGGCGCAAATTCCTGACCGGCGTCGCCGATCCAGATCTGATCGAGCGTCGCTTCCGTGTGCCTGTGCTCGGGTCGATTTCGTATAGCGTCGATCAGGCGCGTGCCGACCGCCTCGCCTATGACAGAAAGCAGGCTGCACTGCCGCGTGCGCAGGGATGGAGCCGGCTGGCCGGCCCCGCGATGTCGAACGCTAACAGTCTGTCCGTGTTGATGCGTCGCGTGATGCCGCGCCTGCCGGGCGCGACTGTGGCATCGACGGCGGCACGGGAGTCAACCGTGGTGCTGCCCGGCGAACACGCGCCTTCCCGCCCTCTTCTCGTGAAGATGAATCCGTTCGACGTCTCCGTCGAAGGATTGCGCGGGCTGCGTTCGGCGCTGCAATTCGGTCTCGTCGATGCACCGAACCGGATCGTCTGCCTGACGAGTCCCGCGCCGTCGGATGGCAAGAGTTTTCTGTGTGCGAATCTAGCGACGCTGCTCTCCGAATCGGGGCGCCGCGTCCTGTTGATCGACGCGGACCTCCGGCGCGGCCGGCTCGCGCAATATTTCGGCAGTTCCCCTGAAGGCGGGCTGACCGAGCTGCTGACCGGACAGATCGATGTCGAGACCGCGGCACGCGCGACCGGCGTCGACGGACTGCACTTCATCGGCGCGGGCGCGTATCCGCCGAACCCGTCGGAGATTCTCGCGTCGTCGCGGTTCGCGCATGTGATTCATCGGCTCGAACGTGAGTTCGATATCGTGCTGGTCGATACGCCGCCTTTGCTGGCTGTCGCTGACGCGGCTGTCGTCGCTAACGTGGCCGGCTCGACGATCCTTGTGATGCGCGCGGGTGTGCATACGGAACGCGACATCAACGAATCGCTGAAGAAACTGCGACGCGCGCGCGCACGGATCATTGGCAGCGTGATGAACGCAATGCAGGTGAAGCGTGGCGGACGGTACGGCGCGTATGACTATGCGTATGTGCATACTTATACGGTGACGCCGCCTGATGCGGAAACGAAGGACGTTTGAGGGTTTAGCTGCCTGCGTGCCTTGGCGCTTTGGCGCTGTTGCGTATCGCTTCGAATGATGGAATCGCCGTGCCTTTCAGTGTGAACAGGCGCGGCGTTTTTTTCGCGTTTTTTTGGCGTGTCAGCGACGCTTCAAAAGCAGAACGCCGGCTTGCGCCGGCGTTCTGCTTCATCACATCACAGGAAGGTCTTTCAGCGTTCAGCTGTCAGGACAGGCACACGTACTGACGATAGCTGTATTTACGCAGCGCGGGGAAGTGAGACAGCATCTTGTCGATTGCCAGCGCAGGACCGTGCAGCTTGCCGCGTAGCAGATAGGTCGAGGCCATCTGGATGAAGATCATTTCCGGGAACTCGGTGGTCACGCGAAAATGCTTGCGCAGTTCATCCACTTCGCGCGGCGCGAGCGGCGATTCATCGGAGTCGCCGTACTTCGGCACCCAGAATTTACCGATGACGTTATCGCGGAACCACATCATCATGTCGCTCGCGCCGTTGTTTTCCCAGAAGAACGCCCGGCCGCCTGGCTTGATCGCTTCGCGCAACGTGGCGCCGAACTGGTCGAACGGCTCGATGTGATGCAGGATCATCGAGCCGAACACGCAATCGGCGGGCGGCAGCGTCGCAAGGTTCTGCGCCGCGAGCACGACCGGACGGATATTTTCGATGTTCTGCTGGGCACAGTAGCGCTTCAGGTTTTCGATTGCGAGGGGGCTCAGATCGACGCTGATCACGTTCGCGCCCAGCGACGCGAAAAACAGCGACGACGCGCCCGCGCCGCAGCCGAGATCGATCAGCGTCTTGCCGCGCAACGGACCAAAGTGTTCGACCGCGCGGCGAAACACCGGACAGTCGAGATCCGGCATTTCAACGAGACGGCTGCTGTCTTCGCTGCGTGTGCGAAACAAGCCGTCCCAAAACTCAGTAGCCTGTTGCATCGACTGCTCCTTGCACCGGTTGCCGACATTCGCGGCGGGTTCGATCGACAGTAAAAACACGGCGTCGCAGGCGAGTGAAGGCGAGCGACACGGTGTCGACATTATTGGCGGACGGCCGCGTGCGCACTGTTCGCGGACGCACGCTCAATCTCGCGTCCTGCGTGCGCCTGTCGCAGCAGCGTTCCGCCGGTTCAGCGGCCCCACGTGCCGCGACGCGTGGCGTCGCCCGGCCATGCATCGACAGGCGCTGCCTCGATGCGGGCGCGCGCGCCGCCTGCGGCGATCGTGCGCGTCACCTCCAGCATGAACTCGTGCCGGAAGATCGCCGCCGAAAACCGCTCGGCATTCATGCGGCACGCGGATGGCGTAATGAGCGCACGCTGACGGTCGAAGCGATCGAGTGCGTCGAGCAGCGACGGTACCGTCTGCTGGTCGAAATACACGCCCGTCGGATTGTCCTCGCCTACCGGGATCACGGTTTCGAGCGTGCCGCCCTTGCCGAACGCGATAACCGGCGTTCCGCACGCCTGCGCTTCCACCGATACGAGGCCGAAGTCTTCCTCGGCGGCGAACACGAAGGCCTTCGCACGCTGCATGTAATCCTTCAATACTTCGAACGGCTGATAGCCGAGAATCTGCACGTTCGGTCCGGCCTTCGAGCGGATCGACGCCATCTCCGGCCCGTCGCCGAGCACCACCAGACGGCGATCCGGCGTGGCGCTGAACGCCTCGACAATCATCGCCATCCGCTTGTACTGCACCATGCGCGACGCGGTCAGATAGAAATCGTCCTTCTGCGCGCACACATCGAATTTGTTCACATCGACGGGCGGTGCGATCACGGCCGCGTCGCGGCGATAGGTCTTCTGGATACGGCGTGCGACGAACTGCGATCCCGCGATCAGCCGGTCGACGCCGTTCGTCGAATGGGTATCCCAGCCGCGCAGATAGTGCAGCAGCGCGCGCGTCACCCAGGATCGCGGGCCGCGTGTGAGCTTTGCTTCGCGCAGGTACTGATGCTGCAGGTCCCACGCGTAACGCATCGGCGAATGCACGTAGCTCACGTGGGTCTGGTCCGGACCGACAAGCACGCCCTTCGCGACCGCGTACGAACTCGAAATGACGAGATCGAAGTTCGACAGATCGAGTTGTTCGATAGCGAGCGGCATGAACGGCAGATACGCACGATAGTGACGACGTGCGAACGGCAGATGCTGGATGAAACTGGTCGTCACCTTCTTGCCGTGAACCGGCGCACGGTCCTCCAGAAAATCGACGAGACTGAACAGCTCCGCATCCGGAAAGCAGTGGATGATGTGCTCGAGCACCTTCTCCGCACCGCCGGGCTTCACCAGCCAGTCGTGCACGATCGCGACTTTCATGATTTCCGTACCAGGATAGAAACAGACGGAGCCAGTGTAAGCGTCCGTTCTGCGCCCGTGCGTGCGCGCGGCCACACAGCAGGCACGCCGCTTTGCGAATAATGATGACTCGTCGGGCGGCCGGCTTTCGCGCCGCGCACTGCCCGCCCGATCCCGCATTTTCCCGTGGCGCACGACGATGAATGCTCCTGACCTGATCCGACGTTTTCCGCCTGCCGACGCCGGCGCATCGCTGCCCGCCGATGCCGGTGTGTACGACAGCGCGCACGCGCCGACGGTACTCTTCCTCGATCAGACAGGCCAGCTGGGCGGCGCCGAATTCGCGCTGCTGCCGCTGGCCGAAGCGTGCACTTCGCGCAGCGAAGTCGTGCTGCTTGCCGACGGCCCGTTTCGTACACGGCTCGAAGAGAACGGTGTTCGGGTAAAGGTGCTGAGCGATGCGCGCGTCTCGAACCTCGACCGCGAAGCCGTGCGCCTCAACCTGCTCTCCGCCGTGCCGGGCATCGTGCGGCAGATACGCGCGATCGCACGCGAGGCACGGCGCTTCGACGTGCTCTTCGTCAACACACAGAAAGCGATGGTGCTGGGCGCGCTCGGCAAACCGCTGCATCGACGCCCCGTGATCTGGTTCCTGCACGACATCATGTCGCGCGCGCATTTCGGGCGCGTGCAGCTGATGGTCGTCAAGTGGCTCTCGCGTTACGTAGTCGATCAGGTTGTGGCCAACTCCCGCGCGTCGGCCGAGACCCTGAGCGCGCTGGCCGGTATTCCGCTCGAACGTATTCCCGTGATTCCTAACGGTATCGACGCGGCCGCGTTCCACAAGGTCGCTGCCGACGCCCCCGACGATCGCGCTGCACTGCGCCGCCGCCTTGGTCTGCCGGAAAACGCGTATCTTGCCGGCCTGTTCGGTCGACTCGCGCCGTGGAAAGGTCAGCACATTGCGCTTCAGGCACTTGCACGGCTGCCCGATATGCATCTCGTGCTGGTCGGTGCGCCGCTTTTCGGCGAACGCGCATACGCCGATGGTCTGCGACTGCAGGCGGAGGAACTTGGCGTGACTGACCGTGTGCATTTCGCCGGCTTTCGTGACGACATGCCCGCCTGGATGAAAGCGATGGACGTGATCCTGCATACGTCGATCGATCCTGAACCGCTCGGGCGTGTGGTGATCGAAGGCATGGTCGCGGGACGCCCGGTAGTCGCTGCGGCGGCCGGCGGTGTTCTGGAGATCGTGCGTGATGGCCACAACGGTCTGCTCGTGAAGCCTGGCGACGTGGACGGTATCGTCAGCGCCATCGACACATTGCGGCTTCAGCCCGATGTCGCGCAGCGCCTTGCCAGCCAGGGCACGATCGACGCACAACGCGATTTTTCGCTCGAAGCCTACGTAACACGGATGACGCAGGCGATTGCGCGGGCGGCGCGGTAGCGCGCGTTGCGCGTCGCAGCGGCGAAACGCGTCCTGCTTCCGCTGGGGCGGGTGCACGTCAGACCTGCGACCGGCCCAAACCACCGGCCTTCATGTCATGCAGCGCGGCCAGCATCGCCAGATGTGCGCGCTCGGTGGCCACTTCTTCTCCGGTCATGGCGTTGCACGCCTGCGCGCCCATGATGACGCCAAGACACAGCCCATAGTTACCCGTGAAAGCGATGTCCGCGGACGGCTCGCGCTTCATACGTTCATACGCGACATCGAGTGTGCGCCTCAGATTGCGATGCATGGTCACCGGGATTCTCCTTTCTGCCTTTGATAACGACAGAAGAAGCGTACCTGCGCGCCTCCTCACGCGAAACTGGCCGGATGGCATATGGCGGTCGCGAGAAACATCGGGCACATTAAAAAAGCGCCGCCTGCGGGGTGCAGTGCGGCGCCTTTTTCGGACCCAACGCGATGCAACGAATTCAGCTTCTTGAGTACTCGATTTTTTCCACGCCCGTCTCCGTGCCAAGCAGGCAAATATCGGCGCCACGCCCGGCGAAGAGGCCCACTGTCACCACGCCAGGCCACGCGTTGACGTGCATTTCGAGGGTACGCGGGTCGCTGATGCGCAGGCCCTTGACGTCGAGGATTTCGTTGCCGTTGTCGGTCAGGAACGGCATGCCGTCCTTCTGCACGCGAACCACCGGCACGCCGCCCATCGCAGTGATACGCCGGCCAATCGCGGTGCGCGCCATCGGCACCACTTCGATCGGCAACGGGAAGGCGCCGAGTACATCCACGCGCTTGCTGGCGTCCACGATGCACACGAATACCTCTGACACAGAAGCAACGATCTTCTCGCGCGTGAGCGCGCCACCGCCGCCCTTGATCATCGCGCCGCTGTCGTCGATCTCGTCGGCGCCGTCGACATACACGGTCAATGATTCGATCTCGTTCAGATCGAATACCTTGATGCCGTGCGACTGCAGGCGCGCAGTGGTGGCGAGCGAGCTGGACACTGCGCCGCGATAGCGCTGTTTCGTCGCGGCCAGTGCATCGATGAAACAGTTTGCGGTCGAGCCGGTGCCGACGCCGATCACGGAGCCTTCAGGCACATTGGCGTTCACGTAGTCGGCGGCGGCCTGGCCGACCATTTTCTTGAGTTCGTCCTGGGTCATGGGGAGGTAAGGCAGGCAGGTGTAAAAACGTGAGTTTAGCGGAAGCCTAAGGCGCCGGCCGCGTTTCCGGCAGTTCGGTGCCGGCGTATTTGTCGAGCAGCGCCTCCGCGATTGCTTCGGTTTCGGCGTCAGGGTTGCCCGCGTAGTCGCGCGGACGGAAGTGCATCTGGAACGCGGCGAACACCCGGCGCGTGCGGTCGTCGAGCACGCCGTCGGTCGCGATCTCGTAGCCGTAGCGCGCGAGCTTCCGCTGCAGGCCGAGCACATCGACTGGCGCGGCCGGATCGCGTCCGGCAAGATGCGCGCTGACCGTCGGGGCGTCCGGCCACGCACCGACGCCCGCATCGTAGAGCGGCTTCCACGGAAACAGCGGGCCGGGATCGATCTTGCGTTGCGGGGCGACATCGCTGTGACCGACGACGCGCGTCGGCGGAATGTTGTAGCGCGTGACGATGTCTTTCGCGAGACGGATCAGCGCGTCGACCTGCGCCGGCGGATACGGCTGCCAGCCGCGACCCTGCGGTGTGTCGACGGGTCCGAGGTTGACGTTCTCGATGCCGATCGACGCGGCGTTCAGTTCAGTCGTGCCCTGCCAGTAGCTGACGCCTGCATGCCACGCGCGCTGGTTTTCCGGCACGAGCTGAAAGATCACGGGTTCGCCATGCTCGATGTCCGGTGCGTCTGGAACGACGTAATGGGCACTGACGCCCTCGGTCGTCAGCACGCGCAGCGACTTCGCTTCGTCGATTTCCGTGTAGTGCATCACAAGAAATCGCACGCGCGAGTCGGCATTCTGCGCGTGCCAGCGCGTGTCAGCGAGGTAGGTGCCGCGATCGATCGTGGTGGTCGTGCAGGCGGCAAGAAGGATCGCGCCCAGCCCGAGCGCCGCGAAGCGTGTGAGGTGCAGGAGACACCCGCGGCTTCTGTCGATGAAATTCATATCACGGCACAGTCAGGCGCTTAAGGTCATCAGGTTTTAGTAAGCGCCCCACGCTGCCGCACGGCTTCGAACAGGCACACGCCGCTCGCCACGGAAACATTGAGGCTTTCGACGCTGCCGGCCATCGGAATATGCATCACGACGTCGCACGTATCGCGCGTCAGACGGCGCATGCCTTCGCCTTCGGCGCCCATCACGATCGCGACCGGACCGTCGAGTTTCGTGTCATAGAGTTCCGCCGACGCTTCGCCGGATGTCCCGACAATCCACACGCCCGCATCTTTCAGCTCGCGCAGCGCGCGAGCAAGGTTGGTCACCGTGATGTACGGCACGGTATCGGCCGCGCCGCTCGCCACTTTCGCGGCCGTCGCGTTGAGTCCAACCGCGCGATCGCGCGGCGCGATCACCGCATGCGCGCCAGCCGCATCGGCGACACGCAGACAGGCGCCGAGGTTATGCGGATCGGTCACGCCATCGAGCACGAGCAGGAGCGCCGGCCCATTGATGCCGTCAAGCAGTTCCGCCAGATTCTGCGCCAGCGGCAGGTCGCCCGCACGCGCGACGACGCCCTGATGGCGTTCCGTATGCGCGAGGCCCCACAGACGCGTTTCGTCGGCGGCAATCAGACGCGCGCCCGCTTCCTTCGCCACATGCAGGAACTCCGTCATGCGACGGTCCTTGCGCGTCGCGTCGTAATAGACCTCTTCGACCGACGATGCGTCGTGCCGCAAACGCGCGGTCACTGCGTGGAAACCGTATAGAACCTTGAGACGTGACATGACTGGACAACCTTTGATTGAGCGAAGCTGCGTTGCGCTTCGAATGCGCCTGTGAACGCGCGTGAATTGCACGTCGACAGAGTGCGTGCTGAAAACGAAAAACAAAAAACGGAAACCGGTAACCCGTAACCGGGAGCCGGAAAAACAGACAACGCGCAACCGGCATTCGATGATGAGCCCGTTGCGCGCTGCACACTACTTTCGGCGCATCGACCTTCTGCTACGCAAAAGGTCGATCGCGCCTTAACGCTTCTTGCGCGCCTGCGTCTTCGATGCAGGTTTCGCCGACGATGACGAAGCACTGCGCTTTCTCGACGCGCCGCGCGCATCGCGCGCTTCCTTCACCGCCGCACTCGCTGCGGGCGCGGCTTTCTTGCGACGACCACCTTCGGCTGGCGGCAGCGAACGCACACGCGGACCGCCATCCGCACCTGACTTGTCGGAGATCACGGGTCGGCTCGACGGCGCCTTGATCGGCGTATCGCGCACCAGACGGAAATCGATCTTGCGTGCATCGAGATCGACGCGGCTCACCTGCACCCGCACGCGATCCGACAGACGGTAGCGAATGCCCGTACGCTCACCGCGCAGTTCGTTCTTGATCTCGTCGTACTGGAAGTAGTCGGAGCCCAGTTCGGTCACATGCACGAGGCCTTCGATAAAGAGCGCATCGAGCTGCACGAAAATACCGAACGACGTCACGCCGTTCACCATGCCGCCGTACTCTTCGCCGAGCTTGTCGCGCATGAAATAGCACTTGAGCCATGCTTCGACATCGCGCGACGCTTCGTCGGCGCGCCGTTCGTTCGCCGAGCAGTGCAGACCCAGCTCTTCCCAGATCGCGGTGTTCGAACGGTTGCGATTGCGCTTTTCGTCGTCGGCCTGCTGCATTGCCCGTGCGCGTGGCGACAGCGCCGTGTTCAGCGTGACGCCATGCGGCGCGCCCGGCTGATACTTGCGGCCCTGCAGGACCGCGTAGATCGCGCGGTGCGTCAGCAGATCCGGATAACGACGGATCGGGCTCGTAAAGTGCGCGTACGCCTCATACGCAAGCCCGAAGTGACCGATATTGTCCGGGCTGTAGACGGCCTGCTGCATCGATCGCAGCAGCATCGTCTGGAGCATCTGGGCATCGGGCCGGTCGCGGATCTGCGCCATCAACGCGGCGTAGTCGCTTGCGTGCGGCGTGTCGCCGCCGCCGAGCGAAAGACCCATGCCGCGCAGGAACGTACGCAGGTTCTCGAGCTTTTCAGCAGTCGGCCCGGCGTGCACGCGGTAAAGACCCGCGTGCTTGTTGCGCTTCATGAAGTCGGCTGCGCAGACGTTCGCCGCCAGCATGCACTCTTCGATCAGCTTGTGCGCGTCGTTGCGGGTGCGCGGCACGATCTGCTCGATCTTGCCCTGCGCGTTGCACACGATGTACGTCTCGGTCGTATCGAAGTCGATCGCGCCGCGCTTCTGGCGCGCGGTGAAGAGCGACTTGTACACGCCATGCAGGTTCTGCAGCTGCGGCAGCAGCGCCGCGCGGCGCGCCGCCTCAGGACCCTTCGTGTTGGTCAGCACCGCGGCGACTTCGGTGTACGTCAGGCGCGCAGCCGAATGCATCACGCCCGGATAGAACTGGTACGCCTTGATCTCGCCGCGCGCGGTGATGACCATATCGCACACCAGCACGCACCGATCGACGTGCGGATTCAGCGAACACAATCCGTTCGACAACTTCTCCGGCAACATCGGAATCACGCGACGCGGGAAATACACCGACGTACTGCGCTCGATCGCATCGACGTCGAGGCCGCTATCCGGATGCACGTAATGCGAGACGTCCGCAATCGCGACGATCAGGCGGAAGCCCTCGCCGCGGCCGACCGTGATCGGCTCGCAGTACACGGCATCGTCGAAGTCGCGCGCGTCTTCGCCGTCGATCGTGACAAGCGGCACATCGCGCAGATCCATGCGATGGCGGATGTCCGACGGACGCACTTCGTCCGGCAGCTTCGCGGCATCATCGAGCGCGGCCTGGCTGAATTCGTGCGGTACGCCGTACTTGCGCACGGCGATTTCGATTTCCATGCCCGGATCGTCGATGTCGCCGAGCACTTCGACCACGCGGCCAAGCGGCTGCGAGTGACGACTCGGAAAATCCGTCAGCTCGACGACCACCACCTGCCCGACCTTCGCCTTCTTCGTGTTCTGCGTGATCAGGATGTCGTGGCCGATACGCTTGTCTTCGGGCGCGACGATCAGCGCGCCGTTCTCGTTCAGGAGACGCCCGATCACGCGACGGTTCGCGCGATCCGTGACCTCGACGATATGACCTTCGGGCCGGCCGCGCCGGTCGTAACCGACGATGCGCGCAAGCACGCGGTCGTTATGCATGACCTTCTGCATCTCGCCGGTGGGCAGGAACAGATCGTCCTGACCGTCATCGCGGACAAGAAAGCCGTAGCCGTCGCGATGGCCCTGGACGCGGCCTGCGACAAAGTTTGACGGATGGGTCAGCTGATAGTGGCCGCGCTGGTCGAGACGGATCTGCCCGTCGCGCTCCATCGCCGCGAGGCGCTTGAAAAAACCTTCGCGCTCCTGGCGCTTGATCGACAGTGCCTCAGCGATGTCATTCGCGGCGAGCGGCGTTTCGCTCGTGCGCAGCACGCCGAGAATTTCTTCGCGGCTCGGAATCGGATACGGATATTTGCTCAAGGGCTTGTCGATGATTTTTTCTCGTTGCGTGGACATCGGTCGATGATGCGCTTCTGTGCTGCGCCTGCAATTCAATGCCAGTTACTGCGTTGCCACTGCCTTGACGCGGTTCGTGCAGATTGCCCGGCGGGCGCGTTCCCCGTGCCAACGAACTTCTGCGGGGCATTCTAACATCCGTCTCGCGCGCCACGCGGCCCTTGCAGCCTTGCGCGGCAAGGCGCTGCCGCGTTCGCGCCGGGCTGTCGCAAAATGCTTGACACGATTATTCGGCCCGCTATAATTGCGTTCTTTGCTGCACACCCACCTGCCCAGGTGGCGGAATTGGTAGACGCACCAGGTTCAGGTCCTGGCGGTGGCAACACCGTGGAGGTTCGAGTCCTCTCTTGGGCACCAGATTCAAAAGAAAACCGCCTTCGGGCGGTTTTCTTTCTTGTGAAAGCCTTTCGCCTGTTTTACGCCGCGTTCGAAGCGGTTTAATTCAGGGTTTCAGGGTTAAAGGCGGATGCAGTAAAGCGGGTTGTAATTGATTGTGTCGTTCTGATTGACACAGTGCATCAACCCGTTAAAATAGCGATCTAGCTTGAGATGTGCCCAGGTGGCGGAATTGGTAGACGCACATGGTTCAGGTCCATGCGCCGCAAGGTGTGGAGGTTCGAGTCCTCTCCTGGGCACCAACAGTTGTTCCGGCGTAAGCCGAAGAAGTCCGAGAAACCCCGTAAGATCAACGTCTTACGGGGTTTTTTGTTATCTGCAGTTCCCTTGTGTTCCACTGACATCGACTATTCTTGCGTATACACGGAATCGAGGTGCCAGGCTATGCCCAAACGCGTCGAACCCAAGTCCGAAGTGGTGTTTCGTGTTGCCAAGCCCCGCGAGCGCCCCTATCTGCTCACGGATGGGAATGGGCTCGCCTTACGCGTCTGGCCGGATGGAAGCAAGACCTGGCTGCTCCGCTATCGACGACCGAGCACGGGCAAGGAGAACTTCCTCAGCCTCGGCCCCTACCCCGATATCACGCTCGTTACCTGACTAGTCAGAAGCAAGACCTTTATAGTGCCGACAATTCGCGCAAACCTGCCCTTTTATGTACTTTGGATGCTCGGCTTCATCGACAGATGTTGCGTCGTCCCGGTAGTTGAGCCATCGCGCTGTCAGGTCGCGCTCAGAGACCGAGCCCGTTTCGGCAAAGGCACCCGCTTGTGGAACGCAAGCGACGACGAGTGATGCTATCTGCAAAATGCAGTGGCGACGTGAGAATTTCACTGCACAACTCCCAAATCTGATCGGAAGAAAGACGACTGTTTACGTATGCATACACGCGGTGGCGTGCATCAGGCGACAAGACCTGCCGCCTTGTCATGGTTTCTAAAGCCAGACGATAAAACTCGTGCCCGACAGCAGGCTGCTCACCGTCAGCCGCCATTCGTGAGCAATCGCGATCTCCTTGCAGATGGCCAGTCCGAGGCCAGCGCCGTCGTGCTTTGTATCAGGTGCACGCCAGAATCTTTTGAAAAGGAATGGAAGGTATTCCTGCCTGATGCCAGGGCCCGCGTCCCGAACCTGAATCGAGACGTTGTCCACAGTCAGCGATACGACGCTATTGGGCGGCGAAACGTTGATTGCGTTCTCGACGATATTCTTGAGCAAGATAAAGAGCGCACTCCCGTCTGCCCAGATCGGCGACGGCACAACGGCCGCGTCGAGTTGAAGCTTCACCTGCTTTTTATCAGCTTTGCGCTCCAGATAGGACACGACGTCCTGTGCGACATCGACACTGCTCACCTCCCCAAAGCTGTAGTTCTGCGATTCGCTGACCTCCGCCAGATGCAATAACTGTCGGACCTGGCGGGCCATCAGGTCAATCTCGCGAAACAGCAGTTCCTTGTGCTCGATCTCGGGTTGCAGTTCGATCTGGCCACGGATCAACGTAAGCGGCGTCTGCAACTCGTGCGCGGCCGACGCCAGAAACTGCTGCTGGACAGCGAAACCATTCTCCAGTCTGGCAAGCGTATCGTTGAAGGCGTTGATCAGTGGCTTGATTTCGCTGGGAATACCCTGCAGCGACAGACGCATCGTCAGATTGCGCGGCGTGATCGATGCCGCGGCCTTTGACGCTTCCCTCAGTGGCTTGAGTACGCGATGCACGGATATCGTCAGCGTCAGTCCGAAGATGATCGTCGCAACCAGGATGGTGACTTTGACGATCGCAGGAATCTGCTTGACCTTCGCGCCGATCATCGCGTCGACGAGGCGTGCGCTCGTAGCGGTCTGCGCATAGAAGACCGAATCCCCGTGCGGAACCTGAAGCGTCACAATGCCGAATGCCTTGGTGCCTATCGTTACGTCCGCGGTCTTGCCCACGGCCTCGGCCAGATCGCCGGCCACCCATGGCGCGCCCTCCCGGGCGTTGTCCGACGCGAGCAGCACATTGCCCCGCTTGTCGAGCAGCCGGTACATGAGCTCAGTGCGTGCCGCCGCAAAAAGCCACGCCCTCTCCTCTGGAAGCCGTACCGAAACCGGACGGCCAGCGCTGTCGAAGACGAGCCCGTTTGCAATGTCCGTCACGCTTTCAAGCTGTTCATGCCGCCCGAGCGTCTGCTCGGGAAAATGATTGAACACGTAGATAACCATACTGGCCAGCACGGTCAGGCTGAGGGCAAGCGCAGCAACGCTGGTCAGCCACAGCCGCGCGGACAGACTTCGAATCCAGTGATTGAGCATGATGAGAACCGTACAGGTTGGCTGTGGATGGAACGGGCGTGCAATTGGTCAGCGATTTACCTGGCGTTGGTTTGTATCGGCCTGCAGCGCGGCAAGGTTTCATGCGCCACTCCTTGTCGAACCCGGGTTGTCATGCGAACCAGTCTGTCCTGAGGCCGGTTGCAGCGCGAAGCCCGCACCGCGAATATTCGCAAGCCGCGTGGTCGTGCCGATGGCCGTCAGCTTCTTGCGCAGGCGGTGGACCGTCACTTCCAGCGCGTTAGGCGTCACCGCGTCGCCGAGGCCCCATGCAGCATGCTCGAGTGCAGCATGCCGAACCGTGCCGCCCGCTGCCTTCACGAGACATAGCATGATCTGCAGTTCGGCGGGCGCAAGCGGTACCGACTGGGCACTACCGCCCATCCTGCGTTGCTGCGGATCCACCGTGAGGTCGGCGAACGACAGCACCAGTTCCTCCAGAGCCGGCGGCCGGCGCATCAGCGTACGGACCCGCGCGACCAGCTCGCTCATGGCGAACGGCTTGGTCACGTAGTCGTCGGCGCCGCTTTCGAGGCCGTCCACGCGGTCGTGCAGAGCATCGCGAGCCGTCAGCATCAGGCACGGTGTCATCTGGCCCGCGCCACGCAATTCGCGCAGAAAGGTGAGCCCATCTCCGTCCGGCATTCCGCGGTCGATGATCAGCACCGCGTAGTCGGCACGGCTCACACCGTAGTTCGCCTCGGAGAGGTTGCGGAAGTGATCGGCTTCGATTCCCGCTTCCGTCAGCGCCTTACGCACCATGCTTGCGAGGCGCTCGTGGTCTTCGATCAGTGCAACTCGCGACATGACGTTGCGCTCAATTGAATTGATAAAGGTAGCCAATTTTGGCTTGCGGAATGAACCTCTTGCCCACCAGCGGGCTGTCGGTGATGCCGCTACCAAGATGCGACGCGCCGACGTCGAGAATCACAATCTGATGGCGCGTGAACCTGTAGTCGACACGCGCGCCCACCGACATGTCGTAGGTCGACTTTCCTGAATACGCAGGACGCCCTGCCCGCACCTCCGATGCTCGCACGCCGTAATAGTAGTCGACATATTTGCTGCTCAGCCATTCGGCGCCGACGTGCGGCTCGAATGAAAGGTTGCCGTAGTCGAAGGACTTGCTGAAGTCGATGCTCGCCATTTCGCCCTTGTTGCCACCAGCCAGGAAGTCACCGGAAAGAGTGCCGAATGCGGTCCGCCAGGCGAGCGCCGGGCCATACCAGAAGGCGCCGTTGCGGTTCTGCATGCCGTTCAGGATCGGCGCATCGGACTGCTTGTATCCGTCGCCGATCGCGAACTTGCCGCGCAGTGCGAAGCTCACGTTGCTCCATTTGCCGATCTTCAGGTCAACCGTCGTGCCGAAAGCATGCACCCATTTATTGTCGAGGGAAACCAGCGGGATCGGTGTGAATCTGGTGCCATAACCTTTGTAGGGTGCCTGCTCGATACCCGCTCCGACCCCCAGGCCCCAATGGGTCACATTCGTGGCGTTGCTCAACACGGTGAAGCCCGAGTCGTCGGTGTCGGGCGGTCCCGCGCTGACACCGTCCGCCCAGGCCGCGCCCGAATACACGCACGCTGAAGCAACGGCCAGCAGTAGCTGGTGCTCACGGCGAAAAGTTTTTTTCACAGTCGTTCCTGAAGTGGATGGATGAGACGGGATCGACTTTAGGACCGGACGACTTACTCGTTACTTACCCAAAAATACGCTGAACGGAGAGATGAAGGACATGGGCACCACAAGGACGCGAATCCCTTGGGCCGTCGCCTAACGCGCGTTGTGTCGCGTGAAGCGGCCTGACAGACGCGCAGCGCGACGCCTGAATCCATCGACGTAAGAGAACACCACGGGTACCACCAGCAGGCTCAACGCCGTCGAGGTCAACAGTCCGCCGATCACTGCGAAGGCCATCGGCTGCCGGAAGCTTGCGTCCGCGCCCAGGCCGAGCGCGATCGGCAGCATACCCGCCGTCATCGCGACCGTGGTCATCACGATTGCTCGTGCGCGCTTCGCGCATGCATCGACCAACGCTTCGACGAGCGGTATCTGCGACAGTTGCAGATTGCGGATCGTGTATTCGACCAGGAGGATGGAATTCTTCGTGACAATCCCCAGCAGCATGACAAGACCGACCATCGAAGGCACGTCGAGTTCGCTACCGGTTGCGAGCAGCATGACGAACGAGCCGCCGAGGGACAGCGGCAGCGCGGACAGGATCGTGAGCGGCTGAAGAAAGTCCTTGAACAGTACGACGAGCAACAGGTAAACGCAGAGAATGCCTGTCACGATCGCAAAGACAAACCCGGACGACAGTTCGGCCATGGTATCGGCGTCGCCGTCTTCGAGAAGTTCGACGTCGGCAGGCAACGCGCGCACGGACGGCAGCGCCCTGACCGACGTCAGCGCCTCGCCGAGCGCGGTTGCGCCGAGATCGGCCGACACCAGGACGAAGCGCTTGCGATCGAAGCGCGCAAGCTCCGCAGGCCCACTTCCCACTGAGACGCTCGCCACCGATCCGAGCGGTACGGGACCGTCACGGCCCTTCAGGCGCAGACCGGACACCGAACTGACGCGTCCCAGTTCGCGATTGCCAAGCTGCACGCGCAGGAAGATCTGCCGGTCGTCGAGGTTGAATCTTGCGAGCTGTGCGTCGAAGTCTCCGGTGGTTGCGATGCGTGCAGTCTCGGCGATCGCCGCGGTGCTGATGCCGCGTTCAGCGGCAAGCGCCATATCGGGGCGGATCTCGATTTCGGGCCGCTCCATACTCGCAGACGAAGCCACGTTGCTCAGTCCGCGAATACCGCGCATCTCACGCGCTACCCGTGCTGCACTCCCGGTCAGCGCCGGTATGTTGTCGCTGGCCAGGATGATTTCGAGCTTCTCACCGAGTCCACCGTCACCGAGGGAAAACCGCGCACCCGGAACAGCAGAGAGGCGTTGCCGGACTATTGCCTCGATCTTCGCCTGCGACGGCCGGGCGCGTCGCGGCGCCAGCATCAGGGTCATCGTGCCGAAGCGAACGCCGGCCGTCTGCGCCGAATCGAAGCTCGTCGTCGCGTTGCCGCCGGCGACGCTGAAGATGCGCTCGATGCCGGAAATGCCACCTAGCGCCCGGCGGGCATCACGCTCGATAGCGAGCGTCGCGTCGAGCGCGCTACCCGGCGGCAACTCGACATTGGCCACGATGAAACCGCGATCGGACGCCGGTACGAAGCCGCTGGGAATCAGGGGAATCAGCGCAACCGAGCCGGCAAGAAACGCCACGGTCAATCCCAGCGCTGTCTTTCGGTGCGCAAGACACCAGCACACGACGAGCAGATAACGCTGCATCAGTCGCGATGGCGCCCGCTCGCAAATCGGCCCATGAAACGGCGTGCTCCTGAGCATCGCAACGGCCATCATCGGTGTGAGCAGTCGTGCGACCAGCAACGACATCAGCACGGCGACCACCGCCGTCCAGCCGAACTGCTTGAAGAACAGGCCCGGGACACCCGACATTTGAGCGGTCGGCAGGAAGATCGCGACCAGCGTAAGGGTCGTCGCGATCACCGGCAGTGCGATCTCCGTCACGGCGTCCGTTGCGGCCTGGAGGATGGGCTTGCCCATCTGCACATGCCGCTCGATGTTCTCGATCTCCACAATCGCGTCGTCGACCAGTACGCCGATCACGACCGCCAGCGCCAGCAGCGTCAGTGTGTTCAACGAATAGCCGAGCCACTGCATGGTGGCGAAGGCCGGCAGGATCGATAGCGGCAACGCAGCAGCGGCCACGAGCGTCGCGCGGCCGTCGCGCAGGAACCACCACACCACCAGCACGGCGAGCAGCGCGCCCTCGTAGAGCATGTCCATCGACCCTTTGTACTGCTCTTTCGTGTAGTCAACGGCGCTGGAAACCAGCTGGAATGTGAACGTGGGGTCTGCTGCGTGAAGGCGGTCGAGCGCCGCTTCGACATCGGTCGCGATGCGTGTCTCGTCCGCACCTTTAGCCCGGTAGATTCTGAACCCGACGACCTTCCTCTCGCCGAGTATCGCGGTCTGGGTCGGCTCAGCGAAACTGTCGTCGACGCGTGCGACCTGATCGAGTTTGATCGAGCGGCCATCGGCGAGAACGATCGGATAGCGCGCGAGATCGGCCACCTGTGGCACGGTACCGAGCACGCGCATCGACTGTTCGCCGCCACTGAAGCGCCCGCGGCCGCCTGAAGCATCCATCTGCATCGAACGAAGTGCGCGTGAGACATCGACCGCCGTCACGCCCGCCGATGCCAGGCTGGCCGGATCGACTTTCACCTGCACCTCTCGCGTGACGCCGCCGACGCGCTCGAATTGCGCGACCCCGGCAACCGCGAGCACCGTCTTGCTGACGGTGTCGTCGACGAACCACGACAGGCGCTCGTGGTCGAGCCGGAACGAAGCGACCGCGAACGTCATGATCGGTGCGGAATCGCTTCGGACCGCCGTCACGACCGGTGGATCGAGATCGGCGGGCAATTCGGAGCGGATTCTGTCGAGTGCGTCCTTTGCTTCGTTCAGCGCATCGGATAGATTGCGGCCGATGATCAGCTTGAGCTGGATATGAACCTGTCCGTCGACAATGTGCGTATTGATGTGCTTGAGGCCCTGCAGCGTGGCGAGCGCGTCTTCGGCCTTGCGGGCGACGTCGGCTTCGAGCTGGACGGGCGCCGCACCGGGCAGCGTCAGCGTGACATTGAGGGTAGGCAGATCGAGGTCCGGCATGTTCTGGACGGGTAATCGATGAAAACCCCACAGTCCCGCCAGCGACAGAAAGATGAACAGCACGATGACCGGGATCCGGTGGTGAATCGACCACGTGGCGAAGTTCATTGCAGCACCTCACTGACCGTCGATACCGAAGCCGGCGCAAGCGTCACGACATCCCCGTCGTTTAGTAACGCGGCCCCTTCCCGAACGATGTGTTCCGTGTCGGCCAGTCCGCGCACGATCTCGATCCGCGTGCCCTCGCGCTGGCCTGTCTGCACTTCACGCAGCGTGACCCGCTGCACGCCGCCTCGCTCGACGACGACAGCCACATTGCTGCGCCCATCGTGCATGGCGAGCGCGGAGGCCGGCACCACCAGTGCATCGCTTTCGCCTGACGCGATGCGCCCGCCCGTGTACATGCCCGCGCGCGCATCGGAGCCGGGCTCCAGATCGGCATAGACGATGGCGACGCGCGACTGTGGATCGAGTGACGGCGCGATCCGGCGCACGGTGCCCCGCGCCTCGCTGCCGTCCGGCAATGTCATAAAGACCTGCAAACCGGGCTTGATAGCCGCGACCTCGGCGGCCGTCACTTCGGCTCGCCATTGCAGCCGGTCCTGCCGGATCAGCCGGAACAACTCCTCGCCGACCGGTGTCACAGAGCCGAGGGTAGCCGCGCGTGCGCTGATCGTGCCGTCGTCGGGCGCGACGACGCTTGCGTTCTGCAAGTCGAGCTTGCGGACCTGCAACTGCGCACGCGCGACTTCGACCTGCGCCTTCGTCACCGCGGCCGCCGTGCGGTATTGCAGCAGGTCCTGCCTGCTGATGCCACCGCTGTCCTTCATCTGCAGCGCGCGGGTTTCGTTGGTGCTCGCCTGCTGCGCGCTCGCCTCGGCCTGCGCAAGTGCAGCGGCCATCTGTGCGACCTCGGCACGAAGCATCGCCGTGTCGTAGCGGGCCAGGACCTGACCCTGCTTCACGACTTCGCCGACGTCGACGCGCACTTCAGCGAGGCGCGCGCCGGTCACCAGGGCACGGATCGACGCTTCCTGCCATGGCGCGATTGCGCCGGACACATCGATCGATCGGGTCCAGTGCTCATGGCGCGGCGTAAGGAGTGCGACCGTTAGCGCGCTTGCGGCGCTCGTATGGGCGGTGCCAGATGGGCGGGAGCGAAGCGCGACCGCAACGCCCAGCGCCGCGAGCAGGACAAGAACGATGACTGCGGCGACGGCGCGCCGCCTGGTCGTAGCGTGACGGCGAAAGCCCACGATTCGGGTAGCGAATGACTGCGGCATGGTGGATCAATCCGGTTGAGAATGCGAGGCGGCAAAAGTCGCGGCGTTGCCCGATGCGCGGATCACGTCGACCCAGGCCTGCACGCTCGCACGCGCGGCATCGACTGCGGTTTCGTCTGCCGCTTCGCGCTTGCGACGCGTGTCCTCGAGCACGAACAGGCTGACTGCGCCGGCACGCCATTGCGACTCGGTCGCGTCGAGCGTCGCCTGAGCCGCATCGCGCGCGTGCGCCGCCGCAGTGAGCCGCTGGCGCGCATGCGCCTGCGCCGACAGCGCGTTTTCGACGTCCTGCGCGGTGGTCCGCACGGTTTCGCGCAAGGTAGCGAGCGCGGCAAGGTAACGGGCGCTCGCGGCATCGACAGACGCCGAGCCCGCTCCGGCATCGAAGATCGGTCCGCTAACGGCGGGCAGCAGTGACCACGCGAGCCAGGACAACGTCGACCCGGACGCGCTGATCCAGTTGCCACTGAGCACCGCCGTCAGATTCAGAACGGGCAGCCGGTTGGCACGCGCAACGCCGATTTCCGCGTAAGTCGCCGCCATTTCGTGCTCGGCGGCAATGACGGCCGGATGGCTCGCGAGCACGCTAGCAGGCAGCGCAAGCACGGCTTCGGGCATTTCCCGAAACGCGAACGAACCGTCGTTGCGCTGTCCATGCAGGAGACTGGCAGCGCCAGCACGCGCGTTAAGATCATCCGCAGACAATCCGGTCAGTTGAACCAGCGCGTCCGTGTCCTGCACGCATAGTTCGTCCTGGGCAATCAGGCTTGTCTGCGCATCGGCAAGTGAACTCAGCGCGCGGCTTTCGTCGACCGGCGCGGCAAATCCCAATGCAACACGCTGACGCGTCAGCACCAGGTCGCGTTGCTGCGACTCGATGTCGTGGCGTCTGACGTTCAGGACCACCCGGCACGCACGCAGCGAAGTCACGGTGCCGGCTACCTGGGCGGCGAGCAGGAGGCGCGCTGCCGCCGCGTCTGCCGTACGTGCGGCCAGCCGGCTGCTGGCAGCCGACTGTGCCAGTCGAAGGCGTCCGAACAGATCGATCTCCCATGCGAACGTCGGGCCGCCCGTCACTGCCGAGCCCACCACTGTGCTGCCACCGCCTCCCGTACTTCCGCCAATGCCACCGCCTCCGCCCTGAACGCGGGCGCGCTCGACGCTCGCGTTGAAAGACACATGCGGGCGGCTTTGAGCGGTCTGGGCGCCAAGCATCGCGCGCGCTTCGGCGACATGCGCTGCGGCAAGCGCAAGCGACGGGCTGCTGTCGAACGCCGCTTCAATCAAATCATCCAGCACCGGGTCACCGAGCGCGGTCCACCATTTATCTTCAGGCGGCGACGATGCCGACGCGTCATGCATCTGGTTCGCCCAGGCTGGATGAACCTGAAGCGCGGGCTGCACATAAGCAGATTGCACCGAGCAGGCGTTCAGCCCTGCGCAGACGGCGAAAGCAAACCCTATCCATCCCGCTGCCGCATCGCGGCGTACCCGCCGCCTACCCGGCATGTGTGCTGCTCCGCCTGGTGGACGCGGGAAACAGGCGGACGGCCCGAGGCAAAAAGAGAGCCGTCGCCACTTCGATATCAAGCGGGTCAGTCATTGAGAAATCCAGACGGGGTTCGGTAAATCGACCTGGGCTCAACCCGCTCAATCGTGCGACCGATGAGCTGGATGTCGCCGCACCAGCAGCAATGGTGTCGCAGCGTGACTTACCTGACACTTACCGCACAGGGCAAGAACACACAGGGTCCAATGGTGTCTGCGCGCAGCCGTTCGGCGGTAAGTGAGCAGTAAGTCCTCCGGCTTCATCATCCATTCGACTGGCTGCGGCGACGCGCTCGCGTGCATCGCAGGCCCAATCGTCAAATCCCCTGCCGGGAGACTGCGCATGAACAAACGTGATTTGAGTGGCCTGGCGTTGGTCGCGACAACGCTGGTCTTATGCGGATGCGCGACGGGTTCCCGACGTACCGCCGGCGACCCGCTCGAACCGATGAATCGCGCGGTTTATTCGTTCAACGACAAGCTCGATACCTACGTGGCCAGACCCGTGGCGACCGCGTATGAGAAGGTAACGCCGACGCCGGTGCAAACCGCCGTTCGCAACTTCTTCTCCAACCTTGGTGATATCGGCAACTTCGCCAACGATCTGCTGCAACTCAAGGCGACGGACGCGACAGAAGATGTAATGCGCTTTGCGTTCAACTCGACATTAGGCATTGGCGGCCTGATCGACTGGGCGACGCCCGCGGGGCTGCCGAAGCATCATCAGGATTTCGGCCTGACACTTGCCCACTACGGCGTGCCGGTTGGGCCCTATCTGGTCGTGCCGCTATTCGGCCCGAGCAGCGTGCGGGACGTGAGCGACATTGCCGTCGGCGGTCTGCTCAACCCATTCGGGGCCGCACCTGTTGCCGTCCAGGCATCAGTGGCCGGCACTCGCTTTGTGAGCAAACGCGCCGATCTGCTGGGCGCTTCAGACCTGCTTTCGCAAGCAGCCATCGATCAGTATTCGTTCGTACGAGACGTGTATCTGCAAAGACGGCGCGAGCTGTCTTCGAAGCCCGCAGATGCCAACGTGCTGCCCGACTACTCCGGCACCGCATCTCAGTGAATTCATCGCCGACACATGACGATCTGGTAACGCTCCGGTAAGTGTCGGGTAAGCCACGCGCGTTCAACATGAGATGAATGTCATCAGGCAGCGGGAACTCACTCCATGAAAGGCAGTACCGCGACAGCCCTGCGCGCAAATGTCGTGCTGTTTTCTGTTTCGACCGCAATCGCCATGGTTCCCTGTGTTGGGGTCCCCCTGCTGTTTGGCCTGCTCGACGACGGTACGCCCGCATTGCCCTGGCAGGGCGGCATCTTCGTGTTTGCATCGCTTGTCGTGTTGTTGCTGCGCTGGAACGCGCGGCGAGCGTTCTATTCGGCCTTGCAGGCAAAGAAGGTTCGGCTCGCGCAAAAGGAGCATCTTCCGGCATTGATCGCCGGCGACTGCCCGCGTGCATGGCTCGTCCAATTGCACCTCGAACTGCGCGGCTTTCGCTGTGGCGAATGATTACGGTGTCGAAAACGCCTGCTGCAGTCAGCACAACCTGAACTGCCCCATGTTCCAGAGCGCGAGTTCAGCAGGGCTGGTCAGTCAACAGACGGAAGCAACATGAAAACGCTTGGGTACGGTCTGCTGGTCGGATTGCTGCGGCTCCTGGCGCTACTCCCCTATCCGCTGGTTGCGGCGCTCGGCGCATCTAGTTTCTGGCCGAAGCTTGCCGATTGAGCGAGCGAACGGTGGTGGCCATGACCCACAGACCCTGTCTACTTACGAAGCGAACCGGCCCTGAATATCTTGCGCGCCGCCCCTCG
>NZ_JBNDML010000029.1:0-72119 GCF_050436565.1 Paraburkholderia sp. GAS42
ATGCAATTCCGGCCAGCGAATCACCGTTCCAATTCATATCCCAAGCAAAACTGTCAGCGCAGGAGCTGAGAGAAAAACGCCCGGCGCCGACATCGAAGTCGTGTTTTTCAACAGAATCGGCCGGTTTGCGACGATCGTGACCAGCCGGGTTCGGCACCGGGCGCTAATTCGAACGTTTGCGAAAACCGGAGGCACGGTCGCATCCCGGGACATCCCTTGCCCTGAAACGATACGACCCGCAATTTCGGACGCCCAGGACGTGGGGCACCACTATAATCAAGAAGCACGGGGGCGCTTCCCCTTGATGGGAGGCTACTTTCCCTCGTGTGTCTGCCATACCCAGTTGCGGGTCAATGTTTTGTACGGTGGTATTCCATGGCCACGTACGTCATCCTTAGCCGGCTGTCGCCTGACGCGTTCAAAGATCCCAAAGACCTGAAACAGCTCGCCCCCACAGTCTCCGAGAAAATCAAGGACGAATGCCCTGCGGTCACCTGGAAAGACAGCTATCTGACACTCGGTCGCTTCGACGTGGCGGACATCGTCGAGTCTGACGATCTGAAACAGTTCGAGAGAGCGGCGTTGATTATCCGCGCCTGTGGGCACGCCACCACCGAGCCCCTCCAAGGGACTGCCTGGAAAGAGTTCATCGCGACCCTATAGCGCGCTGGCCGAAACCCGGCCGAACTTCATCCGGGTGCGCCTCCCCGCTGTAAAGCCACGCTCAACAGCAGTCTGCGGCCGGGAACGGCTGCCATGCCGCGATTCGCCTGCGCAATGCGGCTCGGCAGGCAATCCTGTGGGATTGCGGCGTACCCGATGTTCATCGCGACCCGACCCTACAGAGGGCGCCGGCTCCCCTCGCCGCCCAGGCAATCTCCCTATAGCACGAAGCGAACGGTGATCGAGGCCGGGGGCGTGTGCCTGCACGGCACGCTCATGCTGCCGCCATGAGCGTGCGCCCCGGTCCCGTGCGCGCACCGCAGTGTCGGCCAGAAACCCGCCAGCCGCGCACTTGCACAGCGCACGGCTCTGCGCGACATTTGTCATGACGACCGGCGCGTAAGCCCGGCTGGAGACTGCCATGACAAACCGGCTCGCCACCGAAACCTCCTCTTACCTCCGGCAACACGCCGAGAACCCGGTGGACTGGTATCCATGGAGCGAAGAGGCATTTCGCCGCGCCCGCGACGAAGACAAGCCGATCCTGCTCTCCGTGGGCTACGCCGCGTGCCACTGGTGTCACGTGATGGCGCACGAATCCTTCGAGAATCCGCGTATCGCCAGCCTGATGAACGAGCGCTACATCAGCATCAAGGTCGATCGGCAGGAGCGTCCCGACATCGACGACATCTACCAGCAAGTCAGCCAGATGATGGGACAAGGAGGCGGTTGGCCGCTGACCGTGTTCCTCACGCCGCAGGGAGAGCCGTTTTTCGGCGGCACCTACTTCCCGCCGGACGACCGCTATGGCCGCCCCGGGCTCGTGCGCGTGCTGATGAGTCTGAGCGAAGCCTGGCGGCATCGGCGAGAGGAGCTGCGCGACACTATTGCGCAGTTTCGGGAGGGGTTCCGACAGCTCGATCAAGAGAATCTGGACGGCGAAGCCACCGGTATCGGGGATCTGCCAGCAGAGGCAGCCCGCGCCCTGGCACGGAACACTGACCCGGTTCATGGCGGGCTGGGCGGCGCCCCCAAGTTTCCCAACCCGAGCTGTTATGACCTCATGCTGCGCGTCTATCATCGAAGGGGCGAGCCCACGCTGCTTGACGCAGTGGAACGCACGCTCGACCACATGGCGGCTGGCGGCATCTATGACCAGCTCGGCGGCGGATTCGCCCGCTACAGTGTCGACGCGCGTTGGGCCGTGCCGCACTTCGAGAAAATGCTCTATGACAACGGCCAGCTCGTGAAGCTGTACGCGGACGCCTACCGGCTGACCGGCAAAGAGGCCTGGCGCCGCGTCGTGGAGGAAACCATCGACTACGTCTTGCGCGACATGACGCACCCCGGTGGCGGCTTTTACGCCGGCGAAGATGCCGACAGCGAAGGACAGGAAGGCAAATTCTATGTCTGGACAGTCGCCGGGATCGAAGCAGTCCTTGGCGATTCCGACGGTGCAATGGCGTGCCAGGCCTACGGTGTGACAGAACACGGCAACTTCGAACACGGTGCTACAGTGCTCCAGCGTGCGGTCGAGCTGGATGCGCTGCAAGCAGCGCGTCTGGCGGGCTGGCGCGAGCGGTTGCTGGCGGCGCGCGGCCGACGCGTGCGCCCGGCGCGCGACGACAACATTCTCACCGGCTGGAACGGCCTGATGATCGAAGGGCTCTGTACCGCTTTCCAGGCAACGGGCTGCCTCGAGTATCTCAGCGCAGCACAGCGTGCCGCTAGTTTCATCCAGAGCGAGCTGACCCTGCCCGACGGCGGCGTGTACCGTGCCTGGAACGACGGGAGATCCAAGGTGCCGGGGTTTCTCGAAGACTACGCCTTCCTGTCCAATGCGCTGCTCGACCTGTACGAGTCATGCTTCGACAAGCGCTACCTCGATCGGGCCGTCGAACTCGCGGCACTCATCCTCGACAAGTTCTGGGAGGACGGGCTGTATTTCACACCGTGTGACGGCGAGCCATTGGTGCACAGGCCGCGCGCGCCGTACGACAATGCGTGGCCGTCGGGCATCTCAACGAGTGTATTTGCGTTCTTGCGCCTGCATGAGCTTACCGGCCACGATCTCTATCGTGACCGTGCCGAGCACGAATTGCGGCGATACGAGGCCGCAGCCGCCAAGGCGCCAGCCGGCTTCGCGCACTTCCTTGCCGCCCGGGACTTCGCGCAACGCAGCCCACTCGAGATCATCTTTGCGGGCGACAAATCGGGCGCCGCCGCACTGGTAACAAGCGTTCACCGCGCATACCTCCCCGCGCGCGTGCTGGCCTTTGCCGAAGACGTGCCGATTGGCCGGGAGCGCCACCCGGTCAGGGGCCGCCCAACGGCCTACGTGTGCCGAAACCGCACGTGCGCCGCACCGGTGACCGACGGCAAGGCGCTCCTCGAGCTTTGTACATCCTGACGACAGCCCTGCTCGAGCCGGTTGCAGGGGTCGCCCGCCTTCAGCGTGCACGCAGTGCATCGACGATGTTCATGCGCGCTGCACGCATGGCAGGAAGGAACCCGCCGATGAGACCCATTGCTACCGAGAACGCAAGCGTTTTCACCACGATTGCCGAGGTGAGAATGAAGCGGAACGAAAGGTCGGCAAAGGTCTGGAAGTTGGTGGTGGAAAATGAGGCGAACTGCATCAACGCCGCGCAGCCAAGCCCGGCCGTCCCCCCCACGAGGCCGAGCAGCATGGCCTCGACGAGAAACGCGGCGAGCACGTTGACGCGTTTGAAGCCCAGCGCGCGCAAGGTGCCGATTTCCGCAACTCGGTTGGCCACTGACGCATACATCGTGATCATCGCGCCGATCATCGCAGCGATCGAAAAAATCATCGATAGCGTAAAGCCCAGAATGTTGATCAACGTCGATAGCGCCTTCGATTGATCGCTATAGAACGCCTGCTCACGTTTCGCTTCGTCGGCAAGCCGTGGGTCGACATCGATGTCTGCCTTGAAACGGTCGAAGAGATTGGTCTGCGCGAGGCGCACCACCATCGACGAGTAACTGGTGCGGCGAAACGACTGCATGAGCTGGTCCACATCGCCCCATATTTCCGAGTCGAAGCCGCTGCCGCCTGCGTCAAAGGTTCCGACAACGGTCCAGTCACGCTGGGCAAAACGCAAATGCTCGCCGATCTGCGTCCCGCTGAAGCCCTTCGCAACGCTGCTCCCGACAATGATCTCGGACGACCCGGCTTTGAACATGCGTCCCGCCACCAGCTTCACCTGTGGACGCAAGCCCAGGCCCGTCGGCGAGACCCCGCGAATGACCACGTTCGACGGTTTGTTCGAGCCGCTCTTCACGAGCGAGATGAGCACCACGGCTTCTTTCGACGCCAGTGGCCGCCCGTCCTCGCCGATGGCCACCGACGGATGCATTTCCATGATGCTTGCCTGGTTGCGGTCGATCGCGCTCTGCACCTCGGTTTCCGCACCCTTGCGGATCACCACCACGTTGTCGTGCTCGCCGGTGGACACGAGTGTCTTCTTGAGGCCCGCGTCGAGCATCAGCACCGTGGCGAACACGAACACAACCAGCGCCAGCCCGCCGGCTGTGAGCATCGTGGTCAGCCGGCGTGTCCACAGGTTGCGCGCGATGTAAGCAAGCGGAATCGCCACAGGAACCTCTAACCGATTGCCCGCAGGCCCTCGACAATACGAACCCGCGCCGCGTGCAACGCCGGTAGGATGGCGGCGGCGAATCCGACGGCGAGCGCGCATGCTGCCTGCAGCTCGATCGTTTCGACGGATACGTTGAAAACGGGGAACACGCCGCCCGTAGCTTGCTTGAAAAGGCTCGCCGCCGGCGGCGTGGCGAGAATGCCGAGGCTGCCGCCGATCGCGCAGATCGCGGTCGACTCCCCGAAAACCAGAAACGCCAGAAACGTGGGCCCGAAGCCGAGCGCCTTGAGCGTTGCGTACTCGACCGTACGCTCGCGCGCACTCATGGCCATTGCATTGGCCATCACCGCCATGATGATCACGATCACCACATACGACACGACGCGGATCGCCGCAATGATCTGATTCGACATGGCAACGAAGCCAAGCTGAAATGCCTGCTCGGTTTCGGTGAGGGTCTCAGCAAGCGAGTTCTTGAAGACGCTATCCACACTGCGCGAAATCGCGGCGGCATCATCCGGGTTCGAGATGCCCAGGACGTAGACACCGACTTGATCCGCTTGCCGGGGCGTCGTCTTGCGCACGGTTTCGTTCAGGTATTCCCAGTGGAAGAGCAACTGACGTGTGATCGTCGTTTCGTCCCGTCCGTCCAGAATGCCGCGAACGACGAATTCCCAGGTGCCGGGGTAAATCGTGCCTTTAATCGGAATCACATCGCCCAACTTGAATCCGAACTGGCTCGCGAGTTGCCGTCCCACGAGGCACCCCTTGCGATCACGCTGGTAATCGGAGCGCTGTTGCGCCGGCAGTACGAACTCCGGGTACAGGTCGAGATAGTTGTCCGATACCGCGAACTGCGCAAAGAAGTTCCTGGGCTCGCGATAGATACCCCCGAACCAGTTGGAACGAGCCACCAGTGTCACCCCGTCGACGCCCCGGATACGGTTTTCATAGCTCAGAGGCAAGGGGAACACGAGCGAGATGGCGTTGCGTGTCACGAGCCGTGCATTCGAGGCTGCGGCGGCCCCCGCATACCAGGCGTCCACCACCGTGTGCAGCAACCCGTAGGCTAGCACCGCGATGGTCAGCCCCACCACGGTCAGAATGGTGCGCAGCTTGTGTCGCAGCGCGTTTCTCGCGATCAGCTTCAGCAGGTACATGGCGCAGCACCACAACCCCGTTCAACGGATCTTTCCATCGCTCAGCTCCCCCTTCTCCAGATGCACGAGCGCCTTCGCCGCGCCGGCAGCGTGAGCGTCGTGGGTGACCATGATGATGGTTTTGCCGAGCTCTCTGTTGAGCCGTTGCATCATGGAAAGAATTTCCTCTGCTGACGCACGGTCCAGGTCGCCGGTCGGCTCGTCTGCCACGATCAGTGTCGGATCGGTGATGAGCGCGCGAGCGATGGCGACGCGCTGCTGCTGGCCGCCGGACAGCTCGGAAGGGTAGTGGTGCATGCGGTCGGCCAGGTTCACCATGTCGAGCACCAGCCCAACGCGCTCACGCCGCTCTCTCCGGGTCAAACGAGTCAACATCAGCGGCAGCTCGATGTTCTCGAAAGCGGTGAGCACGGGCATCAGGTTGTAGAACTGAAAAATGAAGCCGATGTTGGCCGCGCGCCATTCGGCCAGCGCCGCTTCCGGAAGTCGCGTGATGTCGAGCCCTCCGACCCGCAGCTCGCCGCTATCCGGCCTGTCGATGCCGGCAATCAGATTGAGCAGCGTGCTCTTGCCCGATCCCGACGGGCCCATCAGTGCGACGAAGTCGCCCTCTCCGATTCCTAGCGAGATGTTGGCCAGGACTGGCACGGTCTGGACTCCGCGTCGGTAGGATTTCGCGACGTGGCAAATTTCGACGAGCGGTGCGGTACTCACGCTATTTCTTCGCCAAAGTCACTTTGGCGCCGTCCCTGATCTTCTCGTTCGGAGCCAGTACGAGCGTGTCGCCCGGGTTCACGCCATTGACCGCGACGAGCTCGCCGATCCTGGCGCCCGTCGTGACAGCTACCTCCCGCACTGTGCCGTCCTTGACCACGTAGACCACTTTCTTGCCTTCGCGCTCGACGATCGCGGCGGGCTGCACCGCGACAACGGGCTGCTTTTCTTGCGGCGGAACCGGTCTGGAGAGGAACGCAATCTTTGCGCTCATGTCCGGAAGCACACGCGCATCGCGATCCACGAAACGCACCTTGACCAGCACGGTCGCTTTCGAGCGGTCCACCGTCGGCAC
The DNA here is from genome assembly GCF_050436565.1 of Paraburkholderia sp. GAS42. NCBI lineage: Bacteria > Pseudomonadati > Pseudomonadota > Betaproteobacteria > Burkholderiales > Burkholderiaceae > Paraburkholderia > Paraburkholderia sp. GAS42. The sequence continues at coordinate 6,513 of NZ_JBNDML010000029.1, forward strand.
GATGCGCGAGACCCGGCCTGCCAGTCTCAGATAGGGCAGCGCGTCGAGCTGGATCTCGCACGGCTGATCCACATTGATTCTGGCTATGTTGGACTCCGCCACGTCCGCTTCGACTTCGAGCGTTTCCATGTCGGCGATCGTCACGACCGCGCCCTTGCTGTCGGATGCCTGCGAAAAGGGGGTGATGTTGTCGCCCACGTTCGCATGCTTTTCGATCACCACGCCATCGAATGGCGCACGAATCACCGTCTGATCGACAGCGACTTGAGCGGCACGGGCGTTGGCCTGCGCCGACAGGATGGTGGCCCTGCTGTTGTTGATCGACGCCTTGGCCTTGTCGTAGCGGGCAAGATCGGCATCGTATTGTGTTGCCGGTATAGCCCCCTTGGGCGCCAGTATTGCGGAGCGGCGCAGATTGGCTTCGGCGTTCTTTTGCTCGGCAACTTGCAGTTCAAGACTCGCCTGCGCCACTTTCACTTGCGCCAACGCCTAGGCCAGCGCTGCCTCGACATCCGCGCTTTCGAGCCGGGCAATCACCTCGCCTTTTTTCACGTGAGTGCCCTCCAGTACCCCGAGCCACTCGAGACGACCCTGCGCCTTCGATGCAACCGCGGCCTTGCGCTGCGGCACGACGTAACCCGTGGCATTGAGCAGCGTGTAGCTCTGCGACGGGTAAGCGGATGTCACAGTCGCCGTTTCGACCGCCGGCGGACCGGCCAGCCTGGCGGCAACGCCGAGCACCGCTGCGATGAGCAGCGCGATGACCGCATAACGGATCCAGCTGCGCCGCCGCGGGACAGTGCCGGCCGACGGCCGGTCGATTCTCAGCCTTTCCAGATCGTGATCAGCCAATTTTCGCGCCTTGCACCGGCAAGCGGTCACGTTCGTCAAGCGCCGTACAGGAACGCCGTTTCGACGTATCGCCACGCCGGCTTGTGGAGCGGTGAACGGGCTCACAGTATAGCGCCGTGCCCAGTCCGCGCTTACGCCACGGTGGCGCCGCCGTGGCGTTCGGCCCGGACCTGCTCAAGCGACTCGCCGATTGCAATGCGGGCAATATCGTCGTCGCCGCTCGAAGCGGCGCACATTCGAGATATGAATCGCTCCTGGAGTTACGCTCGCTGGTAGCCGTTTCCTGCTTCAATGGCGGTATTCGTTCATGAACGGGTGGAGAGAATCGCATGCTGACTGCGCACGTCCCGGACCTCGCTGCGGCATTGGAACGCCATGTGAAGGTTCTCGCCGAAGACATCGGCGAACGCAACGTGTTCCGGCCGGACGCGCTGCACGCGGCAGCCGACTATATCGTGCAGCAGTGGACGAGGTCTGGCCGTACAGTGACGCATCAGGACTACCAGGTGCGAGGGGTTCCCTGCGCCAATATTGAAGTTGCGCTCGAAGGCTGCGTTCAGTCTGACGAAATCATTGTGCTGGGCGCGCATTACGACACCGTGCGAAACAGCCCTGGCGCCGATGACAACGCCAGCGGCGTCGCCGCGCTCCTCGAGATCGCGGGCATGCTTCAGTCCCTCTCGCCTCGGTGCACCGTGCGCTGCGTTGCGTTCGTGAACGAGGAAGCGCCGTTCTTCTTCCGTGGCGACATGGGCAGTCTGAGGTACGCGAGAGCCGCGCGGCTGCGCGGGGATCGCATTCGCCTGATGCTTTCGCTCGAGATGCTCGGTTACTACCGGGACGAGCCGGGTACCCAAAGGTATCCGCCTTTGCTGCGTTACTTCTATCCAGCGTGCGGCAACTTTATCGGTTTCGTCTCCAATCTTCGCTCGGCGCGCCAATTGCGATGGTTCGTCGACGCGTTCCAGGCCTCGTCCGATTTTCCGCTCGAAGCAGCGGCGCTGCCGTGGTGGGTGCCAGGGGTCGCGTTGAGCGATCATTCTTCCTTCTGGCGCCACGGCTATCCGGCCGCCATGGTGACCGACACCGCCTACCTGCGCAACCCGCACTACCATACCGCTCACGATGTCCCAGCGACGCTCGACTATGGGTGCATGGCCGCCGTGACGCGCGGGTTGGCTGCAAGCGTGGCGTCGTTGGGGCCGGGTGGCGCGAATCCCGGCAAGATCCGGGCCCCAGAAAAGAGGCAGTTGTGACCGTGGGGGGCCGCTTTCGAGTCGATGCCTCTGTCAGCTACCGACCCCGTTAAGGCCACTCGCAGTAGCGGCGCGAACGTCCGGTCATGAGCGCCAGCTTCGTCCAGCCAATCGCCGGCGTTGCCCAACGACGTCGTGAGATGCGGCTCGTAAGTGCTTGCGGCGCCTGGATGCAGATGAATATCCGATTGCGCTCTGCATGACCGGTCCCCACCGCCGATCAGTCGAGCCCGCCCGCATGGCCGCTCGCCTTGTCAGTCAGCGCAACGGTCTCGTAATAGCTGATTGTCGGCTCAGTGCCGTAGCGGGCGCGGATTCCGGCGAGCCATTCGCCGGAATAGAAGCGTTCGGCCGCCTCCTGGCTCCGCGCCCCAAAAGTGGCGGATCACTCCGTCGTCTCGCCGAAACACGTTCAGCATGCCCACTGCCGCCTCGCACCGGTTTCAGTTCAGCGGGCCGGCGCAGCAAACTGGAGTCGCCACCGCCGCCAGCCTGGAACCGGGTCCGGCCAACACCGGACGTCGGCAGGCTCCGGCTCCTGACTTGCAGACGTGTTGCGAGCGAGCTCGTGTAACTGCAGATGCCAGAGTCATAAGGGCAAGCCGGTTCCAGCGGACCCGCCTGGAACGGCGCGGCGAAATCCACTATCGTGTCAGTTGAGGTGCATTGCACACGCGCAGGGTCGCCGGGCGAGATGTCTCGCCCGATGCCGCCGGCGACGATCGCATGACCGCAGGTGTCCTCTGGAGGGAGGGCACTGGCTCTACTGCGCGGCGCTGCTGGCTTGTTAGCAGTCGAAGGACTGCACGCTCGACGCGCTCACGGTCGGTCGATCATGAATGGAGGTGTCTCATGGACACTAAAGGTCTGCTCGTCAGGTTGGAAGTCAAGGCTGGCAACGACGACGCCATGGCGGAAGACGTCCTGCGCTCGGCTCTCGCGATGGGTCGGGCGGAAGCCGCAACGACCGCGTGGTTCGCGATCCGATTCGGGCGATCGGAGTACGGCATCTTCGACGTGTTCCCGGACGATGCCGGCCGCGAGGCGCATCTGGCGGGGCCAGTTACACAAGCACTGTTGGATGCCGGCGGCAGCGTGTTTGCCGGGGCGCCGCTGATTCAGGAACTCGACGTCCTGGCCGACAAGTTGCCTGCAACGTCATCGGGCGAGCCGGTCACGAAGGCGCTGCTCCTCACGTTCAAGGCAAAGGCGGGTCATGAGTCACAGGTCGCGCAGTTCCTTCGCGACGCGCAAGCACTCGTGGAGCAGGAACCCAAGACCGTTGCCTGGTTTGCCATCCGCCTTGACGACGGTCACTTCGGCATTTTTGACGTCTTCCCCGACAACGGCGGTCGGTTTGCACACTTGACGGGTCATGTTCCTCGGGAACTCGCCAAGCATTCGCTGTCATTGCTGGGCAGCGTGCCGGATATCGGAATGCTCGACGTGGTCGACGCAAAATGGGCCGACCAGTCTACGGGGGCGCGGTGAACGTCAAGCAGACGGCGAACGAGGCCTGATAGGGAACCTTCCCCACAGGTCGGAATCTGCCTCCGTGTCGTATCGTAAGGGACAGCGCAAACAGTCTTATAGCGAATCGCGTGGCGGTACCCGGCCCCGAGAGTTTTCGGGCAAGACCGTCCGTGTTCGACCCGTTGCCGCCCTTCGACCCCGCGCGACCTCAGGGGCAGGTTTCAAGGTGAAACGGTCATTCGTGCAGTCGCGTCGGCCGGCAAGTGCTCGGCCACTGCGGTCGGTTGCGGATTACGACCAAGGGCCCTTGGCACTCGTGCTGTTTAATGTGATCTTGGGCGCTCGCCGTCGCAATGTGATGGCAGCCGCCACGCTCATCCGCCCAGCGCAATGATCACCATGGTCAGCGCGACGCCGAGGGCCACCATCGCGAATCCCGCTATCCATCCGCCGAATCCGGCATGGCGGCCCAGCGCGATGCCTGCACAGAACAACATTGCCAGCGTAAGCACACGCGAAACAATCAAGGCAGTTGAGGTGTCCTTGAACAGGACGAACGGCAATGCAACCGGGAAGGTCGAGCAGACTACGATGACAAAAATTCCCATCGCGCCGATAAAATCATCGAGCACTAGACGCGGACGATTGGGCAGGGTCGTCATGGCGACAATACGCGCCCGAATAAGCTCAAGTTCTGTATCGACAACCAGACTTTTCATCAACTTCGGCAACGCGTCGCGGAGCGCGCTAACTCCGGCGGCCGCGTCCGGTTCGTTTTTAACAGTCAGCGCAAGCGTGAGCCGCCTGCCGCGATTCGTAAGCGTGCGTACGAGAAACATTACAGCATCGGCGAGCCCCCACGCGAGATTGCAGCCAAGTGCCGTGTACAGCATTTTTCGTCCGGCATCTTCTCCGGCCGTGGCGGCCGACACAGCTCCCACGAAAGTCAGCGCCATGAACAAGCCGAAGCAAAATTCCGAAACCCGATCGATGGTATCGAGGACTGGCTCGCGCGTTTCGACATCTTCCTGATGCGTCAAACCGGTAGCGTGCATGAGCCCCCCTATCGCAGTTAGCACATGATCATGCTCATTACCGCCGAGCCGGCACGCATGGTTCAACACCAGGTCCCCGGCGAATGTCGCAGGATCAGGCGTGACCTTCTTGCGCCGATCGGGGCGCAACCGCACCTGGGAGGTGCCTCGGCGCGCCACGTTTGTCAGTATGGTCCGGCGCGATGGTGGCAACGGGCCGAGAGCCTCTGGGCGTGGTCGCGACAGTCATCGGATTGGCTGATTCGAGAGTAGATTCATTCAGCGTACGGCGCTCCACATAATCACATGTATTGGTCCAAAGTCGTATTGCCGCTTTTCGGGCTGGCGCCTAGATTATGAAAGGATCTCCAGAAATTACCGTAGGTCAGCGTGCGCATGGAGACACAGGAATGGCGAAGACCGAGGCAAAAAAAGACCGGCCCCCGGAAGACGAGCCGTTGTCGTACAAGGAGTACCGGAAGGAGTTGCTCCGGCTGCACGTTGAACTGGTCAAGCTCCAGGAATGGGTGGTGCAAACGGGCAGCAAGGTCTGCATTGTCTTCGAGGGACGCGATGGTGCAGGCAAGGGTGGCACCATCAAGGCGATTACCGAGCGCGTGAGCCCGCGCATATTCCGCGTGGTTGCGCTGCCTGCGCCATCCGAACGCGAGAAGAGCCAGATGTACGTGCAACGCTACCTACCGCATTTGCCGGCTGCAGGAGAAGTGGTGATCTTCGACCGCAGTTGGTACAACCGTGCGGGAGTCGAGCGGGTCATGGGTTTCTGCACCGAGGACGATGTCGCGCATTTCTTGAGGGCGGTGCCGCTGATCGAGCAGGCAATCATCGATTCCGGCGTCATTCTGCTCAAATACTGGCTGGAAGTCAGTCAGGAGGAGCAGGCCCGCCGCCTCGAGGCGCGCATCCACGACGGGCGCAAGGTTTGGAAACTGTCCGAAATGGATCTGAAGTCCTATAGCCAGTGGTATGACTATTCGCGTGCGCGCGACGCGATGTTCAGGGCGTCCGACACCACGATTGCCCCGTGGTTCGTGGCAAATTCGAACGACAAACGACGTGCGCGGCTCAATATCATCAGCGATCTGCTCGACAAGATCCCCTATGAAGCCATGCCTCGCAAAAAAGTGACCTTGCCCAAGCGGCAAAAGCCAGACGGCTATGAGGAGCCGGACTATCCGTTTAAATACATAGCCGAGAGGTTCTGAGCTCAGCGGATCACTGCGGATGAAGGCCGTCACCACGCCATTGCGACACGGAATCCGCATCAGGGCATGCAGCCATGCAACACGAACCCGCCAGCAGAGACGATTCCATCGCAACGCTCATCAGCGCCGGAGATGTCGCGCCAGATTCGTTCGCACGACAGCGCCGGGCCGCGGGAGGCCTTCCAATGCAGTTCGGCTGACGCGCGCCATCCTTGATGACATCGCCTTCGGACGGCGCGTTTCACAACTGTCGTGGACAACGCTCATGTTCTGCTCACGCTCCGTAGCCAGATCGCGCGAAAACCTTCATCCGGCAGCATGCGCGAAAACAGGTGCCTTAACTCTCGGCCATGATCCATGAAGCCAGAACGTCCTCCCCGTCAAAGAAAACTCGGTAGCCAGCAGGGTCGCCGTGCACGGCGGCTTTCAGCGGGCGGCGTCCGCATGCCTTTGCCCGAGTGGCTTAGCGATTTCAGGCAGGAGTGGGCCCGGCCCGATATCATCGCCGGGCTGACCGTGGCCGCAGTCGTTATCCCGAAGGCGCTCGCCTATGCGACTATCGCCGGCCTGCCGGTTCAGGTCGGGCTGTACACGGCCTTTACACCCATGCTGATCTACGCCTTGCTGGGAACTTCGCGCGTGCTCAGCGTAAGTACGACGACAACGATCGCAATCCTGGTCGCGGCGGCGCTCGACGGTGTGGCGTCCGCGAATGATACGGCCAATCTGCTGACGGCTTCGGCGACGCTGACATGCCTGGTAGGGGGGATCCTGATCGTAGCGAGACTGCTGCGGCTGGGCTTTGTCGCGAATTTCATTTCCGAACCGGTGCTGGTTGGCTTCAAGGCAGGCATTGGGATTGTCATTGTCGTGGACCAGGTGCCGAAACTGCTCGGCATCCATTTTCACAAAGGCTCGTTCTTTCACAACCTGTTCGCCATCGCGCAGGGGATTCCGCAAGCGTCATGGGCAACCGTGGCTGTAGGCGCGGTCATGATCGGGCTGCTGGTCGCCATGGAGCGTTTACTCCCCCGTGCTCCCGCACCCTTAATCGCGGTGGCGGCCGGGATTGCCGGCGTGAGCCTGTTCGGCCTGTCGGCATACGGGGTGGCGACGGTGGGCCATGTCCCGACGGGACTGCCTGCCCTCACGCTGCCGGATCTTCAGATGATGATGGCGCTTTGGCCACCGGCGCTAGGCATCGCACTGATGAGCTTTACCGAAACCATCGCGGCCGGACGCGCGTTCGCGGAGAGTGGCGATCCGGTGCCGCAGCCGAACCGGGAGTTGCTGGCAACGGGGCTGGCGAATCTTGGCGGCGCGTTTCTCGGCGCCATGGCCGCTGGCGGGGGCACGACGCAGACCGCCGTGAACCGCCGCTCGGGCGCGCGATCACAACTGTCCGGGTTGGTTACCTCGATAGCCGCGCTCGGCACGATGCTGGTGCTGGCACCTCTCATCGGGCTGATGCCGGAAGCGACGCTGGCGGCGGTGGTCATCGTGTACTCGGTCGGGCTGATCCAACCGGCAGAGTTCCGGGAAATCCTCAAGATACGGCGCACGGAATTCATCTGGGCGCTCGTCGCGTTGGTCGGCGTGGTGCTGGTCGGTACCCTTCAGGGGATTGTCGTCGCCATCATTGTGTCGCTGGTGGCGCTCGCTCACCAAGTGTCAGATCCGCCGGTTCATGTCCTGGGCAGGAAGCCCGGTACGAATGTGTTCCGTCCGCAGTCGAACGAGCACCCCGGGGATGAGACCTTCCCCGGCATGCTGATGCTGAGGCCGGAGGGGCGGATCTTCTTTGCCAATGCACAGCGCATCGGCCAGAAGATAAGGCCGCTGATTGCCGCGGCGAAGCCGAAGGTGGTGGCGCTCGATCTTGCGGGAGTATTCGACTTCGAGTACACCGCATTGAAGATGCTGACAGAAGCGGAGAAGAAGTTGCGCGAGGAAGAGGGGGTAACGGTCTGGCTCGTTGGCGTAAATCCCGGCGTCCTTGCGATGGTCCGGCGCGCTCCCTTGGGAGAGACGCTTGGCCGCGACAGGATGTTCTTCAACATGGACCTGGCGGTTGCCAAGTATCAGGCCAGTGAGGCAGGTGGCTGACGCCACAAATGCATATTCAACGGAGCGAAGGGACCAGGCAGACGCTAAACGTCGAGATACGGCGCGCATTCGTAAATGACAGGAGCGCAAAATGGTGCACTTGATGTTGGGGAACATTGAACCTGGTACCTCCGACGACGAGATCCAGGAATTTTTGGTGAAATACGGATTCCCCCGGTACGATGAGATCGAGCACGTCCCTGGGGAAGGATCCCGGCCCGCGGTGGTGCTGACCTTCAATTCGCTCGATCCGGAGACTCTCGGGAAATTACAGCCGCGCATCCATGACCTCTTCTGGAAAAACCGGCGAGTCACCGCGAGGATCGCGAGGGAACGCTATAGGTGAGTCGAACCCGTGAGTGACCGTCCGTAATGGTCGATGACACGACGCGTGTGATTGACGGGCGAAGGTCCGCTGTCTGGGCGTAGCCGACGCTTGAGTGTCCGTCTGAGCGCGCGAGCGAACGGCTGGAGCTGGCCGAACCCGGTCCGACACGGACCTCGATCAATCGCAGATCGCAATCGATATGCGAACGGCATAGACCGACCCTGAGCGGACTGTCGACATGCCGAGACATCAATGGCTCTTCCCGAAGTGGAGCAGACGTTCGTGGGCAGTCTACAGACCGCTCGTCGGCGCCTCCCGGTTCCAAGTCGCTCCAAAGTGACCGGTTTGGGAGGAATGGAATAGCCGCTCTCGTCCTGCGCGCCCTCCCTATTGCCGAAAGCATCGCCTATAGTAATCGAACCAATACTAAGAAGCGGGCGCTATGGCTATCGGACCTTGTGTAGATGTCACGTCGCCTAGCGAAATAAAGAGCGCGTTATTTCCCAACGATCAGATAGCACCGGTAGGCTTGCCGATCAGGTGGGCCAGCACAGTGCTACTAACTCCGGTGAGCGGGGCGCTTACGTAAGCGGCAAGCCGAATGCAAGACAGCGTTGAATAACTTAGAGGCACGGAGAAGCTATGCACGAAAGCGATTACTTTTCCTATGCGATGATTTTGCTTCCAATCTTAGTGATCCCGTATCTAGTATTTCGGTTCCAAGAGGAGCAACCCGGCGTGGCTCAAACTATCTTGTATTTTTTCTTCCTGGCTTGCTGCGCAACACCTCTTGTTACTGAAGGAGCAATAGCCGTTAAGGCAATTGGAGAAAATGGCGAACCATTAACATCTCTAGGCCACTTTCTGAGGGATGCCTTGCTTCCGGCTATTTTCGATATTGAATCAGATATCTTCATATTAATGGGAATAGCGGTTTTGATAGTTTTTCCTCAGCTGTTGACTTATGTGGTTTGCGGAATATCTGGTTGCGCTTCCGCTCCGATATGGATATCTGGCAGCATTGATCTGCTGTTTTGGGGTATCGCGAAGTCCTTTGCCGTTGCTGGCGGTGTATTGATTTCTTTTTCACTTTTTTGCATTGCAAAAAAATGGAATTTATTCCTTGATATCGTCCCGCACGATCGTGAACTGGATAATCTGCCAGACCTTATTCGGTCTTTTGGTTTTGGCTTCATCTTTCTTTTGAGCGCATTGATTCTTCTATGGATTCGGTTGATCGGAAGGGAAATCCCCTTCCCGCGTCTATTAGTTAGATTCACTAACCGGGTGCATACATGGGCTACACGATACAATCCCACTGTCGACGAATAAAAGAATTGACCTTGCGTCCAGTGCTTGCGACGGGGCGTGAATAGAATGGCCGCTTGCTGTTGCGGATTCAACCGGTGGATGCAACAGATTGGTGAAATCGTTCGGCGGGCGTCTCGTAGTTCAGGGTCTTTCTTGGACGCTCATTCAGTCGCCGCGCGACGGCATTGAGTTTGGCCTGTGAATACACTGAAAGGTCAGTTCCCTTAGGGAAATACTGTCTCAGCAGTCCGTTCGTATTCTCATTCGACCCGCGCTGCCATGGATGCTGCGGATGGTAAGTAGGCCCGAGGGGTTTCACCTCAAGCCTCTCGCAGAACCGTACGTGAGACTCTCGCCTCATACGGCTCCCGTCAGCCAACCGATGCCCCAGCGACACGCCAGTGAACGAACAACCGTGGGTAGACAGCCGCCATCTTGCGTAGCCATTCAGCGCTACGCCGTTTGTGTCGCGACAGTGTCTTGTACTTCCGTCGGGCCCAGCGCTCGAGCTTCCGATCGACATATTGGAAGATCGCATGCATCGCCGTTCGATAGAACGCCCCATAATAGTTCCACCACCCTTGTATCGTTGGATTGCATTGCTGCGCGAAGTCTTCTAGCGTGGCTGGAGTCCGACGATGTATCTGCCAACTCCGCACCGTTTGTCTCATCCGTTTCAGCGCATCGTTGCTCGCCGCCGGCAGGAAACTGGTGAATCGCCGGTTGTACTTGCTCATTGCCTCTCGCGGTCTAAACGTAAAACCGAGAAAGGTAAATTGCACGTTCGAATAAGCTAAGGTGCGGTTCACATCCTTGCAGTACACGATCTTCGACTTCTCTGGATGCATCGTCAAACCACACTGCTCCAGCCGTGATGCGATAGCCCGCATCCTGCCCGTGAGTGCGGCAGTGAACCACTGCGTCATCGGCGTAGCGAGCAAAAGGAAGTTGTTGGTAAGTCCGCGTCATCCAGCTGTCGAACGCATAATGCATGAACAGATTCATTAGGATAGGACTGACTACCCCGCCTTGCGGGGTCCCCCTCTGCCGAGGCAGTCGGGCACCGTCCGCAGTCTCGAATGGCGCAGTCAGCCACCGCTCGATATACAGCAGGATCCAGTCTTCCTTGATGTGGTTTCGCACCGCCTTCATCAACAACGCATGATCGATCTGGTCGAACGCGGCCTTGATGTCAAACTCAACGACCCAGTCGTACTGCCAGCAACGCTTGCGCGTGACGGCAATCGCCTGTTTCGCCGACTTACCCGGCCGGTATCCATACGAATCGGGATGAAACACCGGATCGAGTATCGGCTCGATCATGAGCTTGGCAACAGTTTGAGCGACTCGATCAGAAACAGTGGGCACGCCCAGCTTTCTAGTCCCGCCCTTGGCCTTCGGAATTTCCACCTGCTTCACCGGCGGCGGGAAGTACGATCCCGATGACATCCGGTTCCACAGCTTGTACAGATTTCCCGACAGATTCTGCTCAAACATGGCGATCGTTTCATCGTCCACGCCGGCAGCGCCGCGGTTGGCCTTCACCAACTGGTACGCCTCCCAGACCGTGCGCTTCGCAATGCAATACGGTTTTGTTGATGTCATGTCACTCATCCCCGCCATGCAGGTTGGTGACCTTCGTCAACCGGCTAACGCCGCCCCTTCGCTCCGCTCCCATTACAGAAGTTTCGACGCTACTACGGGCGACTCCGTCCCTCGCGCTGGCATCGGTTTTCTTCCTCATGGTGTTGGCCATTTGTCATTTCCCTTTGCATCCAGCGAGAGGTTCTCACGTTCCATACCAAAGCCTGCATTGAGCTCATGCCGCCTATACACCGACTGCCGACGGGTCCGTAAACAGGTGCCGTCCCGACTGATCCTGGAGCTTCTGTGCGACTCCAGTTTTGGCAGTACCTTGGGTCTATAACGATGCGTCATCGGACGGTTCGCTTTCGCTCATCTTCTCAATACGTACCTGACGTCCTGAACCGGACGCCTTTTCCACGGTCGCTCACCACCACGCCTTTTGAACGCAGCAGCACCGGGCGGTTTGAAGCCTGCTCCTGCAAGCCGACTTCGGGAGGCCTTCTCCCATCTTCGATACAGCATCACAAGCTCTCGCTTGTGTTCGTGACACACCACAGAAATAGACTTTAACGTCCGTGGCCACTGTAAAGCGTCTATGGTCCGTCATCTCAGTAGTCGCCCCTGAACAATCGGCGGAGGCTTGTACGGTGTGGCTTTGAGGCCGGAATGGTGTTGTGGGAATTGCAGGGACCTGGCATATTGATGCGTGAATCCTGCAATTCCTGGTGAGGTGCAGATGGGTCCGAAGACACCTGTAACTGAGCAAGATTTCTTCCGGCAACCGCTGCGCGAGCAGATCAATCTGAAGCATCCACTGGTGCGCCTGGCCGACCTGATCAACTGGGATCGGTTGGGTGTGTCGATGAGCGAGAGCTTCGCTTCGGACAAGGGGCGACCGGCAACGTCACCGCGCCTGATCGCCGGGCTGCTGTATTTGCAGCACGCGTTCGATCTGTCGGACGAAGAGGTCGTCTGGCAATGGGTGGAGAACCCGTATTGGCAAGTGTTCACGGGCGAAACCTATTTGCAGACCGAGCCACCGATCGATCCGTCGAGCCTGACGCGCTGGCGCAAGCGGCTGGGCGAAGCCGGCGTTGAAGAGTTGCTGGCCGAGACGATCGAAGCGGCCAAACGTGCCGGCGTGATCAAGGCCTCGAGCGTGAAGCGCGTGATTGTAGACACGACGGTCATGGAGAAGGCGGTTGCCCATCCAACCGATTCGCGATTGCTCGAGCGGTGTCGCGAACATTTGGTGAAGGCGGCCGCGCGGCATGGCCTGAAGCTGCGGCAGAACTACAACCGCGAGGCGCCGCGTCTGGGGCTTCAGATTGGCCGCTACGCTCACGCGAAGCAGTACAAGCGTATGAGAAAGGCACTGCGCACGCTGCGTTCGCGCGTTGGACGGGTGATGCGAGATGTGGAGCGACAGGTCGCCCACGTGGCTGACTCAGGTCGTGCTGCCCTGCTGGAGCTGATTGGCCGCACGAAGCGCATCCTGTCGCAGAAGCCGAAGGACAAGAACAAGCTTTATGCGCTGCATGCACCGGAAGTCGAGTGTCTGGCCAAGGGCAAGGCGCGCAAGCCGTACGAGTTCGGCGTGAAAGTGTCGATCACGACGACGCACAAGGAAGGACTGGTAGTTGGCATGCGCTCAATGCCGGGCAATCCGTACGATGGTCACACGCTGGCCGAAGCGCTGGAGCAGGCGGCGATTCTGAGCGACATGGAGCCGGAAGTCGCCGTCGTGGATCGCGGCTACAAGGGTATCGCCATCCATGGCGTGAAGATCTACCACCCGGGCTTGCGGCGCGGCATTACACGCGGACTACGCGCGATGATCAGGCGGCGAAGTGCAATCGAGCCGGCCATCGGTCACATGAAAGCAGACGGAAAACTCGATCGAAATTGGCTCAAAGGCGCGCTCGGTGACGCGATGCACGCCGTGCTATGCGGCGCCGGCCACAACCTGCGGATGATCCTCAGGAAGCTGAGGCGTTTTTACGCCCTGGCCCTTATCGCTTTGCTCAACCGTACCGTGGCTGCCCTGCCAACTGCATGAGCTAGGCGGCCGACAAAACGAATTGTTCAGGGGCGACTACTGAGCGTCACCTCGGGCGGCTGGCTCATTGCGCCGCCAAATCTGTGACAACCGCAGACGAAGAAAGCAGGCTCCATCTAGCCTTATGCACGTTTGCGTTCAAAGTGCCTGTCATGCCCGTCGGCGTGGCCATCGGTATGCGCTGCGACATCATGCGATGCCTCGTGCAAATCCGTCCCGCTCGTCTCGGGTAAGAAGACGGCAGCACAGAACACAACGCCGTAAGCGCACAGTGCGCAAGTGCTCATCGCAGTACCGAGCGGCAGGGCGGCAGCGACCAACCCCATGGTGGAACAAGATCGCAACAGGGGTCTGGGAACGCAGATCTTGGAGCAACCTTCGACTGATGCTTTGCTCAAAGCAAGTTGCCACTCAGGTCGGAATCACTTGTTCGCGGGCTGTGATGGCTTTGGCGTATCCAGAGAATGACAGTTTGAAAAAGGCACGACCCATCCGCCTGTGCGCATCGTCCCCTCTACGAAGACGTCTCTGACGAAGCGTCCTTTCAAAATCGTGCCGTCTGGCCTGGTTTCGACGCCCTGACCTTCCGCCTTGCCTTCTGAGACTTGTCCTTTGTAGTGGCCACCGTCGGCGCGCAGCAGCTCCTCGGCAAAACTTAGGGACGGCCCGGCGGCGAGCGCAAACAGCATGATCGGCATCGAAAAGGAACGCATTTGTCGAAGCGGTCGGTCGCAATCTCCTTGGGCGGCGTCTGGTCTCCATGGCCGCCGGCGCAACAGATGTGATTTCACACGACTTTGGAGCAGAAAACGACTGTAGCTTGCCATGAAATCATTGATGTTCCGGCGTCTACCGCGCTAATCGTCGCCTCCATTTTGCGCTTCATCACCCCTGTTGTGCTCGAGGGTTCGTCCCTTGCTCGTCAAATTGACTCCAGAGACGCAGCGACCCTCGACCGCTGCAGGCTCCGCCGACGACGGTGACCCCTGCCTATCGAATTCGGCGAATTGGGAGAATTAGGCAGAATGCGCTCGTACACGGAGGACGAACAAGTTAGCAAAGCGCTCGAGGTCGCGATTCAGAGAGAGCCGTCGCGAATTGGGGGGACGCACGTCTCAACCACGGAGGCTCGACACTGAACTTCCGGCTGTCGCCTACGGAGGGTGCAACCTTCCGATTCGCGCACGCGGATTCGCACAGTGGCTGAACAGGCCCCGCTGGCTACCCGGTGCCTGTTTGCTCTCTATTCGACACGACTCAGAAAACCAGAGAGCCTCGCCAGCGATTCGTAGTGGTCATCTATGCAGGGGAACCGTGACGAAGCCGATCTTCGTCAGGCCGCCAGCCCGTACCTCCGACATCACCTGCGCCACCTTCTCGTAAGCGACCTTGCGGTCCGCGTTCAGGTGCAGTTCAGGCTGCGGATTCTGCTGCGCAGCTGCGGCGATCTTTGCCTGCAGCGCGTCGCCGGAGATTTTCTGGTCGTCCCACAGCACGTTGCCGTCGGCGTCGATCGACACCGTCACCTGCGCGGGCTTCGTGTCTTCCTTCTGGCTGCTCGCGTGCGGCAGGTCGATCTTCACGGCATGGCGGATCACGGGGATCGTCACCATGAACACGATCAGGAGAACCAACATGACATCGACAAGCGGCGTCATGTTGATTTCGCTCATGAGGCCGTCGTCATCGTCGCCGGCGAAAGGGTTCATTGCCATCGCTATGCCTCGCTAGTCAGTTGACGCGGGACGCGAGCCGAAGAGCGTCTCCGCGTTTCGACGACGACAGGCGGGCGCCTGTGACGAAGAACGCATGGAGGCCATGAGCAAAGCGGCTCAGCTTGCTGACGATCGCCTTGTTGGCGCGCGTGAGCGCGTTGTAGCCGAGCACGGCGGGAATCGCGACGAAGAGACCGAAGGCCGTCATGATGAGCGCCTCGCCGACGGGGCCCGCGACCTGATCGATCGACGTCTGGCCGGTCGCGCCGATGGTCAACAGAGCGTGATAGATGCCCCAGACCGTGCCGAACAGGCCGACGAACGGCGCCGTGCTGCCGATCGACGCGAGAATCGCGAGACCGCTCTGCATGCGCGCGATGCTTTCGTCCATCGTGTCCTTCAGGCAGCGCGTGACCCAGTCCGACACGTCCATGCGGTCATGCAGATGCGGCTGCGTCTGATGATGGTCGGCAGCTTCCTGGCCCGACAATGCGAGCGCGAGAAACGGGTTATCAGCGGGAGAAGACGTATCGCTGCCGAGCTTCTTCACGCCGTCGTTGAAGTCGTCCGAATGCCAGAACGCCTGCTCGGCGTTTTTCGCCAGACGCTTGAGACGCATGACGTTCCAGCTCTTGATGACGATCACGCTCCACGACAGCACCGACATGATCAGCAGCGCCAGCGCGATACCGCGCGTAACGAAATCGCCTTGCGCCCAGACGTGGACAATACCGTAGTTTTGCATGGCAGCTCCTTCTTAACCTGTCTCAGCCGGTCAGTCCAGACTGAAGTTGAATGGCTGGGTATACGCAGCGCGAATAGGCTCGCCGTTTTCGAGATATGGCCTGCACGAACTGGAATGCATCGCGTTGAGCGCGGCCTGGTCGAGGCGATCGTAGCCGCTGCTCTTCTTTAGTTCGACGTTCTCGATCTCGCCCCTCAGGCCAACCACGAAGCGGACCATCGTCGTCCCCGTCTCGCTGCGTCGGCGCGAGAGCGCCGGATAATCGGGGTGGGCAATCCTGCAATCGAGGTGTGACACGTCTTTCGGCGCGGACAGCGCCATCGTCGGCTTGCCGGCTGCGGGCCCGCCCGGTTCCGCAGGCGTGGGTGCAGCGGGCGCGGGCGGAGCCGGTGGCGCAAGCTCTGGCGTTGAAAACTCGTGCTGCGATCGCGCCCGCGTGACGGGCAACGGCGTGGGCTTTGGCGCCGGGCGCGGCTGCACCTTCGGCTTGACCTTCTGCACGGGCACGGGCTTCGGCGGAGTTGGCGTCGGGGTCGACTGGATCGCGGCGGGCGCGGCGACGGGTGTCGGGCTGATCAGTTTGGCCGTGATCGTGCGGGATTCGACCGGCCGCACGGGCATGGCTTCACGGACCATGAACGCGACTGCGAGCGCGACGACGTGGAGCGCCGCGACGAGCGCCGCGACGACTGCAGTCCGACGCTCCGCGCGCGCAGCGTTATCCATGTCGCGCCAATACGGTATTGCACTCACCATGATCGCCCACACTCATTGCATACAACCATGCAACATGAAGCGGACACGACAACACCGTCCTGAGCAGGTGCCCCGTCTTCAGCGGGCCCCGCCAGTCCTGTCGGCCGGATGTACCTCGATTATCCGGACACCGCGACGTCCGAAGTCCCATTCAGTGGCTCGTTGCGGTCGCACCTTTCGTCTCACATTCGGCATGTACCTGCTCGCCATCACTGAACACAAATGTGAACGGAATCGACATCCCGACCTTGAGCGGCGTTTTCGGCTGTTCCAGCATCACGTGATATCCACCGGGCGTGAACGCCAGTGTGCCGTGCGCAGGCACGGTCACCTTGTCGACCATCACCATGTTCGACGTGCTGCCGTTGCTTCGGGTCTGGTGAAGCATCGCCGTACCGTAAGCGTCGGTTCGAACACTGGTCAGGTCGACCGGCTGTGCACTCATGTTCATCACGCTGAAATAGGCGCCCGATGGAAGATTGCCCGGCAACAGCCGGATCCAGCAGTCGGACACCATCACCGATGCGGGCGCCCCCGAAGCGCTTCCCGCACAACCGCATAGCGTGGCTAACAGAATGGCTTTGAGTGGAATCTTCATGTTGCTCTCCAGGTAGGACATGCGCGGCGGCATCAGGACGCGACCGGCTGCGACGGGCGGCCGAAAATCATCCGGTCGGCGAGCCAGACCGCAACGAGCGTGGCGCCCATCAGCGGAAACACCAGACCGAGCAGCACGAGGCTAAGCTTCCAGCCGCGCATCGGCCCAACGGTGCGCTCGCGGGCGCGTGCGCCAAGCGCGCCGGCTGGCCGGCGTTTCCACCACATCACGCAGCCGGTGACGGCGAGCGCCGCGAGTCCGAGCGAAAGCGCCGTGCAGACCAACTGGTTCAGGAAGCCGAAATAACGGCCCATGTGCAGCGACGTGCCATATGACACTGCCTTTCCGACTGCACCGTAGTCGCCATAGCGGATGTCTTTCAGGATCGCGCCGCTGTACTGGTCGATGTAGAGCGTGCGTTCGAGCTTCGGGTCCGGCGGGAAATACGACACAGTGTAGACGCCGCTCGCGGAAGCCGGCAACGCGACGTCATAGGCGTCTGTGAGGCCCAGTGCGCGCAACTGCGCGACGACGCGACCGGGTGTCAGCGCCGCAGGCCTGGCATCCCGCGACTGCGGCACCGTCGCGGCGCCGGCTGCCCACGGTACCTGCGGCAGAGGCAGATCATCCATTGTCATGCCCGGCATCGCATCCATGCCCGACTCGTGAGCTTCGTGCGATCCGTGCTGTGTTTGCGCACCAGCCGGATGGGAACGATTGGCTGGCGTTTGCTCGCCCGGCCGCGTCGAATGTAACGGTAACCCGCCCCACGCGCCCGGCGGCGCACCGAGCCTGGCGCTCGCGGCCAGCGACTTAAACTGCTTGCCCCACGAGCCGGTCCATGGCAAGCCGGTGACCACGAACGCGAGCGCGCCCACGGCAAGCCAGACACCTAGCGTCGCGTGCACGCTTTTCCATAGCGGCCGGCCGCGCAGCGAAAAGCGTGGCACGAGCGCGCCGCGCAGCGTCGCGCCCGCGCGCGGCCACCATAGCGCGACGCCCGTGCCGATCATGACCAGCGTCCAGCACGCGACCAGTTCCATCAGCAGCTC
This sequence comes from Paraburkholderia sp. GAS42, assembly GCF_050436565.1. Classification (NCBI taxonomy): domain Bacteria; kingdom Pseudomonadati; phylum Pseudomonadota; class Betaproteobacteria; order Burkholderiales; family Burkholderiaceae; genus Paraburkholderia; species Paraburkholderia sp. GAS42. Next base: position 24,611 of record NZ_JBNDML010000029.1, read on the forward strand.
TCCAGGTTTCCCGAGCAACAGCTTGCGGTGAATCATCCGGTCGACCTGCATCAGGCGCCCCTCGACGCTGAGCGTGCCGAGCACCGCGCCGTCGTAGGGATTTACGTAGACGCTTTGCGTGTCCCCATTCGGCAAGCGGAAGATGAACTCCGCGCTGCGGTCCTGCCGTGACGAGATGCGCGCGGTCGTCACGACCGAATCGGGCGGCAGCGCGCGGCGCGCGTTCGCGAGCAACGCGTCTTCGTCGAGGCGCGGCACGTCGCGCGGCTCGACGGCGAGCCGGTGCGGATACAGCAGCGGCTCGATCTGCGGCTGGAAGCAGTACAGCGTGCCCGTCAGTGCGAGTACGACGAGAAACGGCATCACGAACAGGCCGGCATAGAAATGCCAGCGCCACAGCGTGCGGTAGCCCCGGCTCGCGGTGGTGGCGGCGACGGGTGGCGGACGCCGGTCGATTGCGGCAGTGGACATGCGATCCCTCCGTTACAGGTGCAGCCGGCCTTCGACGTAGAAGGTCCGGCCTGGATACGGGTGATAGACGAAATAACGCGCATCGAAAATGTTGTCGACGCCTATGCCGATTTCGCTCTGCTTTGTCGGCCGGAACGTGAACTTCGCATCGGCCACCACGTAAGTGCTGGTACCGCCGAACACATCCGGATTCGAATCGGTATTCGTGAGCGTGTTGTACTGGCGCCCGGAATACCGCGCGGCGAGCGTCATCGCGGCGCGCGCGTCGAAGTGGTACGTCGCGGCGACGTTCGCGCGCCACAACGGAATCCGGTAGAAATACTTGCCCACCGTCGCGGGATTCTGCGCGTTCTCAAGAATCTTCGACTGCGTATAGGCGGCGTTCGCGATCAGGTCGAGACCTCGTACGAACACGTCCTGCCCCTCGTAGGCCGTTTCGACGCCGCGCGAGCGCACCTTGCCGATGTTCTGGAAGCTCGTCACGTTCGGAATGACGGTCGTATGGGTCTGGCTGAAGATCGTGTTCTTCACGTCGTCCTGGAACAGCGTCAGGCGGAACACGCCGTTCCAGTGCGCCCATTCCGCAGTCAGCTCCTTCGAGAGATCGTCCTCGGGCTGCAGGTTCGGATTGTTGTTGATGATCGTCGAACCGTTGATCTTCCCCTGGAACAGCTCCCCGACCGTCGGGAAGCGATAGGCACGCGCAATCGACGCACGCAGCGTCAGGTCGTCGGTGACATCGAACGACAGCGACGCCTTCGGCGAAAAGTGATGCTGGTCCGCGCCCGGATAGGGCAAGGTCGTCGCTCCGAGCGCCTGAAAACCGTCGTACGCGCGCCAGTCTTCGTAGCGCAAGCCGTAGACGAACTTCCAGCGCGGCAGGAAGCGCCAAGCGTCCTGCGCATCGGCGGCCTGGGTCTGCGTGCGGCCTCTGAATGCATTGGCGAAGCTGCCGGCCGCGCCGTCGCGCCACGCGGCGGTATTGTAGGTTTCGTTGTCGAGGAAGTAGTTGTCGTAGTGATAGCCGAAGCTCAGCGCGTGGTTCGTCAGCCCCGCCTGAGGCGAAGCCGGCGTGTATGTGGTTTTCAGGTCGAGCGTCTTCCAGCCGGTGCCGTCGCCGAACGTGACGACACCCGGGCCGTTGCCGGGACCGCCCGCGTTGGCGGTGCGCGCGACGCTGTTGGATACGTCGTAGTGGGACGCGATCGCTTCAGCGTTCCAGCCGGTTGCGTTGTGCGTCTTCAACCACGCGCCGTACAGCCAGTTCTCGCTGCTGCCGAGGCTCGGCGCCATCGCGGCGGCCGGGATGTTGTACTCGAAGCCGTTGATCGCGACCCTGCCGCTGTACACGGGATTGCCGTTCGCATCGCGCAGGAACGTCGAGGTTTCGCTGTTGTATGTCTGATGCCAGTAGCCGAGCGTGAAGCCGCCCTGCACCGTCGGCGTGAAGTCGTACTGCATCTTCACTTTCAGCTGGTCCTGGACGGTGTGCTCGATCCCTTCGCCGTTCACGCCGAGCACCGCAGTCGGCGAATTGGTCTGGTTGTTGTAGAAGTAGGCGCCTGTGACCGGCGTGTCGCCGGGCTTCGCGGGCGTCGTCGATTGCGCGAGCGTCGCGAACTGCAGCGGCTGACTGGTGTTCTCCAGATGGTTGGCGCCGATGAACCAGGAAAACTTGCCGATACGATCGCCGATCGTCGCGCTCGCTTCAGTGCCGTTGAAGTTCTGGTTGACCCCGTACAGATCGAAGTGCTGCGTGAACGCCTTGACGTCGGCAGTCGCTTCGAATTTCGTCGGCATGCGCGTGGTGATCAGCACCGTCGCACCCAGCGAATTGCCCGGGTAGAGCGCGGAGTAAGGACCGTAGATCACATCGACCTGCTGGATCTCGTCCGGAAATACCATTGACCAGCGCGGCGGGAAAGAATAGCTGTTGCCGAGCAGATTCGACAGCAACAGCCCGTCCGCATAGACGAGGCCGCGCGCGCTTTGCACGTTGCTTGTGCCGCGCACCGCGATGATCGAGTTCAGGTCACCGATGAAGCGTTTGCGCACCGCGAGGTTCGGCAGATATTTGAGCGCGTCTTCGGTATTGACCACGTTCCGGCTTTCAAGCTGCTCGCGCGTGACCGTTTCGGTCGTCGCGGGCAGGTTCGGATCGACGACCGGGCGATAGCTTCCGCCACTGCTTGCGGTCACTGAGACCGCTGGCAATTCGGTGTCGGCAGAATGCGCGTCAGCTGGTGCGGCGGATGAAGCTCCAACAGGGGCAGCGGTCACACCAGGCGTCTGCGCGACGGCGGGAGGCACGACGACGGTAAGCGGCAGGAGGCCGAGCGCGGCGTGGCGCATCCGCGAGCGCGTGCCGCGGCGAAGACTTCGCAAGGCGAAGTACAGCATGAGATTTCTTCCTGTGCGTATTGGTGAACATCCGCAGCGAGCGGCGACGCGCGCCTTCAATGGGCGCGTGCCGGTGCGGCATGCAGCGAACGACGATCAGGAAGAAACAGGCGGGCCGCGCGGACGGCCGGACGGGAAGGCGCCGAGCGCCGTGAAGCGCGTAGACGGCACAGCGCTCGCGGTCACGACCGGCAACAGAAGAACTGGCGCTACGGTTGATGGAATCGGCGGCGGAGCCGCGTGGGTCGCGAGCAGATCGCAATAGCCGCACGCGGAGAGCAGGTCGCCCGCGTGATGGCGGCCACTGTCCACCTGCGTAGCGGAACAGAGCACCGCGATGGGATCAGCGGCGCGCGATGACGCCACCAGCTGGCTCACGACCGGCACGAACGTGACGAGGCACATGGCAAGTATGCCAAGCCATGTGCTGAGTCTTCGACGGGCGTGAAAGGTCATGAGGCGATGAATTCGTGAGTGGGCGAAGTTTAACACTGGTTTTGTAAGGGAGTTGAACACTTCCTGCTGGCTGCTTCCCCCTCCGTGCACCGCGAAGTGCGGCCAGATGAGTCATCAATACGCGCTAGCGAGGCAAGCGCCAGGGTCAATGCTGTCGCAAGTAGGATAGCGGCGATCTCCATTGCCGGGACGGTTAGGACTGCGCTCGCTTGCTGCGCCACGATGTCGCAGTAATCGCATGCGCTGAAGCTGTCGGGAAGGGTGTACTGCCCGGCATTTTCGCTTTTGACGTCAGAGCAGTTGGCCGCGACCAGGTCCGAAGTCTCCGCCAGCTTGAGCAGTTGACTCGCGAACAACGCGAACGCCATCAGCCACGTCGCAAAGATGCCAGGCCATGCGACGGAGTGCTTGCGAGCGCGAATAGTCATGATCGTCCGAAGAGCGTGCTCGATAATCGATAACCCCGGTCCCGCAACAGATATTTAACCCGATCTGGCAAAGAACGTGTTCCAGGTTCACGGTGTTAGCGGGCACGGCAAGATCGTGCTGAAGAAGCAAGTGAAGCGCGAGCAGATGACGATGTTCTTTGCGAATCTGGCGCCGGCACTCGTTGGCATGGAGGCATGCAGTGGTGCCCACTACTGGGCACGCAAGCTGCAAGGCATGGGACACACCGTTCGATTGATGGCGCCGCAATTCGTCAAACCGTACGTAAATCACCAGACCAGGAATCAGCAGATGAGCACCTATAGCGGATGACTGTCCGCCTGCGGGTGTGACCTACGACCGACCGAATAGGAAGGTAAGTGACCGCTGTACCTTTAAAAGCTTCCGATGAGGTGGCGCCTGGTCGAGCGTCCGGCTTGGGTCGATCAGAGACAAATCAACAAATCCCGCAGGCGGGACCAACTGGTTATCGCGCCGCGAAAGCCTGATTCATCTGGCGGGCGCGTTTGACCTCGTCGCTCTGAAGGGTAAATCGAGGTCGTTGCAATCGAGGCGTGGCGCAGGAACGCGAGACAGACCGGGCAGTTGTGCCAGCAACTGCACCGGTAATTGCGGTTGCCGAGATCCACGTCTGCCACTGAGAAGTGAAATCGAATTCGGGATCGAGCGCAAATGCGGCGTCGAGTGCCTCGTTGAGCGTTTTTCCTCCTTGCAATGCGACGAAGGCAGCATGCGCGGCTGCGGAATGCACGAGTATTGTGGGTCGCCATCGTGGCCTGACAACCAGGGCCCACGTTGGGACCTGAAGACGCCGTGGCATGATCCCGCCCGGTTGATGAGCCAGCCAGATATCGGCGATGGCATGGCGCGAGGCGAGTGCTGTACATGCCGGGTTCACGACCAGTTGGGAATCGAGCAGTCGGTCCTCGCCGGCAGCAAGCCACTGCTGCGGGGTGAACGGCGTCACATCGGCGGCGAAATACGCGACGTGCAGCGACCACTCCAGGCGCGCAACGTCACCGAAGTATCGATAGCGCCGGTTGCGCTCGTATTGTCCAATGAAGGCCGGCAACTTATCGCCGAAGCTGTTGAGATCGCCACTCTGGGACGGATGAGCGCGGGCGTACGCAATTGACAGCGCATCGAACCAGGCATCGCCAACCAGCGCCAGCAATACCGGGTACGCGTTGGCGAGCGCCGCTCGCCAATGGCTGCGCACATTGCCACGGTAAAGCCCGATGCCGCGGTGCACGTTGGCATCGGCATCAAGTCCGGCTGCGAGATGCGTGTGCGAGTCCGATATCCCGGTTTCCCGAGACCGTGCAGGCGCCCATGCCGCCGTCGACGGCACGGGTCTCAAACGCCTGTGCAGCGGTTGTTCATGTTTCGCATCGTCAAGCGCATTGGCAAACGATCGTTGGAGCAATTCAAGCTGAGCAGTCGTCATTGGCCTCCCGCGCGGCAGTCATGTCCGGTGGCGTGGTTGGGCATGTCCGAGCCTGACGGTCGCGGGCAAGCTGCGCCTCGTCAAGCAGGACGCTCAATGGCGGCACATCGGTGTCCCATTCGATCAACGCTGGCGTTTCACCAAAGCGGCACAGCGCATAGTCATAAAGCGCCCAAACGGCCGACGCGACGCGCGAACCATGGTCGTCGATCACGGCAACATCGGTCACGCGATGGCCGGCCAGATGGATCTCACCGACCGTGCCGGTCGGCAGGGCATTCATCGCGGCGATTGCGTCTTCACCGTGATTGCACTGGTTCACATACAGATTATTGACGTCAAGCAGTACCCCACAACCCGTGCGGCGCGCCAACTCGGCGAGGAATGCCGTCTCGCCGTATCGGTCATCGAGGAACCGAACGTATGTCGAGACGTTTTCCAGCAGGATCGGGCGGCCGAGAAACTCCTGCACCTCGCTGACTTTTGCACTGAGATGATCGAGTGCCGCATCGGTCAGTGGCATCGGCAGCAGGTCGTTCAGGTGACCAGCCGATGTTGCGCCCCAGCACAAATGCTCGGAGACCACCGCGGGCTCGATCCTCTCCACGAGACGCTTCAGTTTGCCAAGGTGAGCCAGGTCGAGGGTCGTGGCCGAACCGAGCCCGAGCCCCACGCCATGCAGGCTGACTGGCAGATCGCGCCGCACGGTCTGAAGGAGGTGCAGATCGTAACCGCCGTCACCGAAATAGTTTTCGCTGTGTACTTCAATCCAGTCGACGGGTGGCACCGTCTCGAGGAAATCGGCGTAGTGCGCGTGACGCAATCCTATACCGATGCCCGCAGGCGCGCGGAAAGCAGGGCAGAGGGTATTCATGCGAGCTGCGTCCCGGAGTGGCGATGGCCGTGCGACGCGGCGAGCGTCATTTGGCGATTGTTCCGCCCATTTCTTTGCAGGTCCCTTTCGGCACTCTCTTGAAGTCGCCCTTGTCATTGCCGACCTTCGCCTCGCCTGCGCAGCTATGCACGCCTGTCTTGCTCGCACAGTCGTTCTGGCCGGCCTTGGCGATGCCGAGGCATTCCACCTGTTCTTCCGCATGTGCGGCGGCCACGGCGGTCGTGGCGAAGCCTGCGAGCGCGACGGCAAGCAGGGCTTTCCGGTTGAGGTTCGATCTCATCTTGCTTCTCCAGGGTGAAGGCGGCATCGGGCACCGCGCGTTGTCTTGAGGCCAGCGGGTTCGTCGATGACAGGAATCGCCGACAACCGGGCATTTAGCGGAGCGGAGACTTCAAATCACGACTACCCGCTGGGGTGCGAGCCCGGCATTGTGTGGGCGAGCACGGCGGCGGCAGACAGGATGCCGATCATGACGATTGCCTCCGCTTTCAGAATCGTCTGGAACGAAGACGCCGCAGCACTGTGTGATGCAGCGCGCCGTATGCGTGGCAGATAAACCAGCCGGTTGATTCCGCCCAGGGCGATCGCTGTACTGACAAGCCCAATTTTAGCGTCGAGGACGAGCCCCCAGTCGCTATGCGTAAGCGGTAGCGGAGAGCCACCCAGTCCGCGATCGGCGTTGTAAATCCCGGTGAAGAGGACCACCAGCAAGGCGAGGGTTGCGGCAACAGACAGGCGCCTGACGAAGTGCGCGAGGTCCTCTCCGCTCGCTTCGGCCCGCAACCCGGGCAGCACGAGGAGTCCGCTCGCGATCACGGGCCCGGCCCACGTGGCGGTCGCGCAAATATGCGCCCAGTGAATCCACTCCGGCAGCGAAAAGTCGCCGGCGTCGGCCGCATGACTTGCGGCCGCCTTGCTAAACGCGAAGACGGCTGCGGCGAACAGTGCGACAGTCATCCGGGCTGGCCGCCCGAACCCTCGCGGTGCCAACGACAGGAGCGCCCACACGATCAGGGCGACCAGTCCTGTAGACCACGCTGCGCCGAAATGCGATTGGGTCAGTACCGGGATCAGCACCGAAAAATCGGCACCCGGCGCTGACCCGCTCATCAGCGCAGCCTCAAACAGCAAATTGACGGTATCCGCAACGATCAACGCGACGACGCAAACGGCTACGGTCCATCGCAACCGGTGCCGCATGCGCGGCGATGCATTGTCCAGCATCAACACCGCAAGACAGGCACCGACCGCACACGCGAACAGTACGTTCGCGATGCCGGCCACGATGATCGAACCGGTTATCGTCGCTGGGTCCACTACTTCACCCTGAACGAATAGTCGCCATGCGTACGGTGTCCGTCGGAGGCGACGGCCACCCAATGCACGGTGTACTTGTCAGGCGGCAACGAGGGCAACGCAACATGGATCGTTTTCCTGTCGTTTGGATCGACTTGCGCCTTCACGGTACTCACCTGCTTACCCGTCGAATTGCTTACGGTCAGCGAGCTGAATGCCGGTTCGAGTGGGCCGTCAAACACGACCGTCACGTTTTCCGGCGCGGGCACTTCGGCGCCCGCGGAGGGCGATTGCGTTTGCGGGAACACATGCGCGAATGCGGCGGACGGTATCAGGATGCCGGTCGCGATGGCCGCTGCACCGCAGCCTCGTCGAAGACCATTGAAGACACTCATTTCTAGTCTCCTTTGCCGAAAAGCGGCTTACCTACGGAGTTGGGGAGCACGTCATCCAGGTAAAGATGCGCCTGCAACAGGACGCCCACCCCCTTGCCGCTTGCATGATTGACCGGAATCACCGCCTCGGCGCCCAACTGGCCCCAGCGATTGAGCCAGATCAGGCCGGGATTGATGCTCCCCGTCGTATGGCCCGAACAGGGGCCGCCGGTACAGGTACTCATCGGGAATTCGACGACCGGAATCAGGTTACTGAACGGCGCCTTGAGCCCCACGTCCTGCACGAAGTTCTGCAGGTAAGGCAGGCTGTATTGCACCGTGACGCCCCAGCTCAGGGAATCGGGATCGGCGCTGTTCATCGTCACGCGCGGGCCGACAGTGCCGGTGATCGCAAACGGTCTCAGATATTTCAGGCCGTCCGGCAGATCGCCGAATCCCTTGCCGACATAGAGCGTTGGCGTGATCGCCGAGTGCGGATTGGCGATCGCCTTCGAGCCGGTGTCACCCAGTTCGGCGATCACCCCGGCCGACGCCATGAACTCATGCGCTTCGTTCACGTAGAACCGATATTTGGCACCGACGGCGAAGTTATCAAACCCGCGGGCGGAGCCGCCATTCGGCGCGTTCAGGTTCACATAGGTGCCCGTCACAATAAGGGCGAAACTCGGCGTGATCAGCTTGTCCCATTCGAGCGTCGTGGTATTGGTGTTCTGGGTGTCGCCGTCGCCCGTGTCGGATTTGACGTGGCCGAATCCCAGATTGACTTCATCTCCGACGCCCGGGTCGTCGACCGCCATCGTCGCCGGGAAAACGCGGTTGCCGGCGACGGCGTGAGCCGACGCGCCGGATGACAGAAGACTTGGCACGACCGCGCATAACGCTAGGGCGCCCCGCTTGAGAGTGGTTCGCATTTTGATGTCCTGGTCAAATTGTTGTCATGCCGCCGCAGCACGCGCACGGCAGCGCCGCGACGTCGTTCACCGACATCGCGGGAAATCGTCAACGACGATCAGGACAAGGCAGGGGGAGCGCGCGGCTGAGCCTGCGTCGCCACCGCATAAGGGCGAAACGCAGCAGCGCCGGCTGGCGGGGGAAACCACGGTAGTTGCGGTGCGATGCTGAAAGATGCGACCGAGCCCGTCAGGGCCGGCGTGTGCGCGATCAGACCGCAATAGGGACACGCGTCGCAAAGCGAGGACGATTCGGAACCGGTATGGTGCGCGGCAGCCCCGGCGTGGGCCGTGTGGGCCATGTGGGCCGCATGATGAGCGTGATGCGCGACATCTGTGGACCCGCTGCGCAGCGCCTGGGATACGGTCGGCGCGATCACGCTCAGCAGGATCGCAAACATCCCGAGCAAAGCCCCGATCTTCTGACGGTGGCGGCTGAGCATGGCGGACCGGCGAGACGTCGATAAAAATAGTATGCGAAATATATATGACAGTTCGTACGGCTTTCCGTCAGGCGGAAAGCCAGTACGGGAGTCAGCTCGGGCCACTGTCCCGCCGCGATCGCCGCACGGCACGCGAAAGCGGTTCTGCCGCCGGATCGCCCGGCGGCGTTTTCAGGACTTCAAGCCCCTAGCGCCCGACTACACTCATCGGCGCATGTCCGGCACGACTCCATGCACGCCTTGCAGGGCGCGTGCTTGTCAGCGTGCTTCTTGCATTCCTTCTCACAATCATTGCACGCGTCCATCGTGACCTTGGCAAGTGCCGGAAGATAGTGGGCGTCCTGGTTGGCCAGCCCTTGTAGCGCATTGCAAAGAGCAAGCATCTGCGACACGCTCCTGGCGCACGCGGCCAGCTCCTTGTCTCCGCTTCCCAGAAGATCGAGGCAATGGTTGGCGCAGACTTGCCCCTTCGACACGCACGCCCCGGCCGCGCCAGCCAGCGCCTTGTAGTGGCCACCATGGTGCATGTGGGACATTTCCTGTGGAGTGCTCTCCTGGGCCGAGGCTCGCTCCGCAACCGCGAACGCGGAAAGGGCAAGCATCCCGGTACCGATCAGTGCTTCACGTCTGTCCATGTGAAATCCCTCTTGAAGAAAATTCACTGCAACGATGACACTTCCGGCGGTCCGCAGAATTTGTGACCGTCGGCAAACAGGGCTGGGTTCGCCGAATCCTAACACCAAAGGGAACGCGCGAGATCGAATCGTCCGACCGGGTTTTTTTGGTGATCGCCGCAACTTGACGGCAAGCGAACCTTCGGGTAGCCGCGCCGGTTCTGTTCCGTGTGTCGGTTGCGACCGGTCGCCAACAGCGACATCTGTCGCATGCCAGTCGGGCAGCTTGATCATTCCGGATATGAAAAACGGCCTGCCAACGTACTGGCGGATCGCGAGATTCAGCAGCGCGCGCGTGATGCGCAAGTGGGGCATCGACATTCGCACAGTCCGACGCCCGCGCCGCGTGGCGTACGCGCGACAGCGTCTCCACCGGAGGGCGCGGCGACGGGCCACAAATCGAGCTTCGTGGCGCGCTCAGGTGTCGACCGTGCCGCCGAGCTTGTCACACGTTCCCTTCGGCACGTTCTGGAAGTCGCCTTTGTCATTGTCCACCTTCGCTTCGCCGGAGCAGCTATGCACGCCGGTCTTGTTCGCGCAGTCGTTCTGACCGGCCTTCGCGATGCCGAGGCACTTCACGTCGTCCTCGGCGTGCGCGACGCCCATACCTGCGACGCCGAGACCGGTAAGGGCTGCGGCAACGAGGGCGTGGCGGGCGAAAGTCGATTTCATCTTCTTTCTCCTTGACCTGTCTAATCGGGCGAGGTGGGTATGCATTCAGTTGGACGCGACCGGCTGCTGGTACGCGTGTAACAGGTCGGCCGCGGTAGCGAAGCCATCGAACCGCAGCCATGGTTTCCCCGGCGCGGCACGGAACAGTGTCACCGGCGTGTGGCTCATCTTGTCGCCGCGGTAGACGTTGAAGGCACGCTGCGTTGCGACGCTCGCCGCCACGGTGCCGGTGTAGTGCTGCCACTCCGGTCCAGCTCCAAATCTTTTTGCATACTCCCTAAGGCGCTCCGGCGTATCCTGCTCCGGATCAATCGAGATCGAAACCAGGTGTACCTTGTCCCGATCCGCGCCGAGTTCGCTCTGCAACTGCGACAAAGTCTGGCTGATCATCGGGCAGATCGATGTACACGTGGTGTAGATAAAAGTCAGGACCACCGGGCGGCCGTCGTCCACTTCATTCTTCAGGGAAACGGTCTGGCCGTCATCTCGCACCAGCATCACGGCGGGTACGGTGTAGTCCACCATTGATGTCATGGTCATGCCTTTCATCATGTGATGGTGGGCATGCGGGTCGGCACTGTCTTGCGCGTACGCATGGGGGGCAACCATAGTGATCGTGCTCGCGACCCCGAGCGCTATCGCCATGCGCCATGGCATTGTGAACGCTCTCATTTGAATCCCTCCAGCAATAATCGACAGGCTGCGGCAATTGATCGGCAGGCGCCGCAATCGTCTCCGGTTGTGCTTTCGCACTTCTCCCCGTATCGGTATTGTTCAAACGATCGATGGTGCCCGGCATGGGTCAACGCCCTACAGCTGCGGTAGGACAAACCATCGAAGTTTCTCTTCACGGGCAGTGTCTGGGGACACTTCGGAAACCGGCAAATAAAGCACGTTAGCTACAGGCGATCGTTACAAATCGACCCGATACGGCCTCTGGTGTTCAGCGAAAGGAGGCATTCGACTTTCCCTGTAGCGGTCGTTCGCGACAATGTAGTATCACGCTCCCACGAATGGTGGGATTGGCCGACGACGCGACTGATATGACCCGCGCAAGAAAGTCCGGTTTACGAGTAGCGCGGACGTTCGAACGTCCGCGTGAACGAGTGGACCAACGTCCGTAGATGACCACGGTCCGATTATGTTTCACGGCACGGCATCAGCGCTGATGCATTGCCGAAGGGCAACAGGCGAAGCCGACATCGCAACGCCCAAACGAAGGGGTAGTCGAATGGCGCTTCCTGGCCCAGACTCGGAAGCTGGAAGTTTTTCGGCATCCGCGTGCCAACGACTCAGCCGCCAGCTTTCTTGAAAGGTTCAACGACGAGCGCGGGATCGATTTCGTAGTGAGTATTTGACGCAGATCCAGCGTACCGGTGCATCGGTCGCGCCTAGGCCCGTTGCAGCATCCGTCTAAGATTGGGCACCCAAGCATCCGTCTATACACCTTGCATATAGGGTGCAGGATCTGCCGTACTCGGAAGTGACTACGCACGGCAAAATCTTCCGTCTTAGATATCCTGTCCTCAATATCGCTAATGAAACGCCGACCATTGGAAATTAATCGTCCCCCCCGTTGTATTGGTGGTGTCGAGGGTCGTGCCGGTTGCAGTTCCGTCGCTGGTCATGTTGATCAGAAAACTTCCCGTGCCGCAGCAACCGACATAGCCTTGGTGCCGGCCCGAGTTGGAACGTCGGGCAAGGACGTTCGTCGTGAATACGGGCACGTTTCCAAAGTTAGCGAGATCGCTGAGCGTACAGTTGTTTCCGTTGCTGTCGCATTGACCCGGCCTCTCCATGATCCACTCGGCCTCGCTGCCTCCAATGATCGTACTTCCAACCGGCGTGTAGTTGAAGCACGCGCCCGCAGACGATGTGAGATTTTCGAGGCAGACCACCATAAAGAAAGCCGAGGTGAGCGACGGACTGCCACCTGCGGGCCCGATCCATACCTCGGTGAACACCTGATCGCCGGGATTGATGCTGACACCGGTGAGGACGGATTCCGTCGGCTGATTCGGCAACAGCTCGGTCCACGCGCGATACGTCGTTACAGTGGCACTGCCAGTGTCAAACGCATCTTGCTCCGTCCCGGCCTGGGCGAGGTCTGTCGTGCCGTCGCCATCGATGCCGACCCAAGTGGACGAGTTGGTCTGCGTTTTGGACTCACCCGTTACGGTTGGCACAGTCCACCAAGCCGAAACCCAGGCGAACGGGCCACTCGAGCCGCGCAATTCCACGCCGCTCCAGTTGTTGGAAGTGGCCGGGCCATTTCGTGTGTTGCCGTAATCATGTCTCGTGAAGCGATTGACGAGCAGTCCGGGATTAACGGCAACCCTCTGGCTGGTCACGTCGCGCAGCCAAATCTCATATTCGTTGGGTGACAACCGCTCATCCGGCGGGAGCGGGTATCCGCCTTTAATCAATTCCTCATCGGACATATTTGCGGCCTCGTCTCTGGACAAGGCCCGACGGACTTGACCGACAGGTGAAGGCAGCGCAGGTGGTGGTGGATATTCCGAATTCGATGTCTTAGATGCCCGCAGCTCCACAGTTTGGTCAGTGACGCCACCGGGCGCCTCGCAATGCACCGTCAGGCGCGTGGTTTCGCTTGAATCCTTCGGCGTGACGAAAAAGCGCGCGTTGCCGTCATGGTCGGCGAACAGACGTGCCACGCTAGCCGGATCCCCGCCTTCGGCTGGCCGCACGACGCACGACGCCGACGGCATTGTCTTAATGGCGACCGGGGACTGCACCGCCGGCGGCACGGTCGCCCGCAACAAATATTCCCCGGAACGGACCGGTGGTTTGGTTGAACAGGAAGTTAGCAATAGACTCGCTGCGACAATCAGAATCTCTATCCGTAAGCTTGGCATGGCAAGTCTCGCAACATGGATGCAACCTTCGAGGGCCACGCCGGATTTATCCGCCAACAGCCATCGACAAATGGCCGCGTTTTCCGCAGTCAGTTGGTAAACGAATTTGTCTTTGGGTTTTTCGAACTGCGGAGACGAAATCGGGTGCGCACCGGGTGATGGATTAACTCGCCGAAAAAATCACTGAGTTCGGTCTTCGGCACATGTGATCGGAGTCGAGCGTCTGCTGCTTGCCCCCCAGCAGACGCTTGAATGTCTGGTTGAGGATGGGCGCGAAAGACCGGAGATGGCCGGTTGCACCCGCTGAGTTATGGCGTCACAAAGCTGCCGCTAGCGCAGGCCGAATGTTTTCGACCGTCGGCTTACGGCGAAGGGAGTGATCGCGTACAGTCGGCCAGGAAGCGACGGTCACCCAGTCTGTTCAGATGACCGGAACCCAAGCCTTCTCGGACGTTCGTGCAGGCGGGGCGCTTGCTGCGCACCAAGCCATCCTGTGATCAGATCCGAGGCCGGCTATCTCGCGTTTCGGTCGGACTGGAAGTGCCGCTCCAGGGAATCAGCTCACATTAAAGTGCACGCGAATGTCCTGCTGGGTTTCGATCGGGTGTCCGTCCTGTATCGCCGGAAAAAAACGCCAGCTTCGCAGGGTCTCAACAAGAATCTGGTTCAGACGCGGGTACTGGGTGGGCTTGATGAGTTCGACCGATACGGACCCGTCGGTGTGAATGACGAAACGGGCGATCGCAACGGCCTGGTAAGCCAGCTCGCGCAAATCATCTGGGATCGAGGGCAGCGGCTGCGTGATGGCATGCGCCGGCGAGCTGCCTGGCGTCGATTCTGCGGACGCCCGCTCAGTGGTTGTCGCGCTACGGTCGGGCGACGACGGGCGCGGTCCAGCCGTCGCAGTTTGAGCGGGCGAACGGGTCTCGGGCTCCGCGGCCGGCGTGGGCTCCGGCGCGCGTGTCATCGGCTGAGACTTCGGAGCAGGCATTGGCGTGCGAGCCGGCAGCGACTGACTGCGCGCAGGTTTGACTGACGGTTGTTTCGGGGGCGAGGCCCTGTTCGGCTCAGCGGCCATCTGTGTTGAGCGTGTTATCGCCGTAGGCAGTGTCGGAGCGAGATCCGGTATTTCAACAACCCTCATTTCCAACGGCTGCTCCGGCTTGCGTTCGGGGCCGGGTCTTGTATGCAGGCTGCGTCCCACCACAACAAGAAAGATTCCCCATGCCAGTGCGCCCAGCGCCGCGGCAATCGTGACCCTCACTTTCCGGTTGTCGCCCGCCTTGATGAGGAACTGCCCAGTTCTATTCACGATGAACCGCAACAAGAAAATGCTCAACTCCCGCGCGACGGGCCGCCAGCATCGCCTGCACGACCACGCCATGTCCCGCGGCATCGTCGGCGGCGATGATGACGTCGTGGTCCGGGCGCAGGGCACGCCTTATCGCCGGTTCTACCTGATCGAGACGAACGGCCTGGTGGTTGACGAAAATCCCGTTGCTCCGGTCGATGCTCACAGTCGGCGGTCCATCCGCAGACATTTGCTGCGCATGACCCGACGGCAGATTCACCTTCACGGCGTCCAGTCGTTGCATGGCGAGCGATGCCAGCATGAAAGTCGCCAGCAGAAAAAACATGACGTCGATCATCGGGATGATTTCAATGCGACCACGCTTCGCGGCGCGAGAGCGACGAAACTTCACGGCGTGGCACCCTGTCCTTCCGAATCAAGGCGGATCTCGCTGATACGCTCGTTCGCAAACGACTCGAGTTCATCCATCAATCGTTCAAGGCGCCGGGAGAAGTAGTTGAAAGCGAACAGCGAGAACAACGCGACAACCAGGCCAACGGCGGTTGCCACCAGCGACTGGGCGACGCCGCCCGTGACGCCGCCCGGATTGACGACGCCGTTTCCGCCGAATAGCTGGAATGAATGCATCATGCCCACGATCGTGCCCAGCAACCCAAGAAGCGGTGCTGCGGTCACAATTGTCTCCAGTACCCAGAAACCCTTGCTCATGTCCCGCTCGATCGTCGCTGCGATCGCTTCAGTCTTCGCCTCGCGATACCACAGGGGGGCAGTTGGCCTGTCTGTGAGCGGAGCGCTCAGGCGCCTGAAAACATGTCGCGCCGGCAGCGAATCCAATCCCTCGGTGAGCGAGCGGGAGGATATGCCGTCGGCACCCGAGGCCCGCCCATCTGTGTTGGGCGGGCGGGCAAAGCGCAGAAAAACATATGAGCGGTCGATCACAATCGTGATCGCCAGGATGGCAAGCACGCTTAGCGGATAGATCACCCATCCGCCTAGCTGCACAGCACCCAGAAAAGTCGTCCAGTCCGTCATTGCTGTATCCATTGGTCACGCATCAAAACTTCTTGGTAATACCCGCATATACAGCGATGTGCGGTCCGTACTGGGGTGCGCCCACGCCGATGCCTGAGCCGTCGCGCAGTTCATACACGCGGTTGAGTGCATTGATCACCAGCAGACGGGCATCGAACTTGCCGATCAGCGCGTTATTGAAATTGAAGTGCTGGATGACGCCGAGATTAACCTGCGTGTACCAGGGCAGGCGATCGGTATTTGCGAATCCGCTGCGAAGGCCACTTCCGACAATGCCATCAAAAGTGAAAGTGGTTTGACCAAGGTCATAGGTGCCGCCGAATGACGCGGACACACGTTGGTCGTGGTCCAGATACACCCAGTGGCTGCTGATGAAAGCGAGTTCGTCGGCGCCGAAATTGAACTGCGCCGAGTTAATGTTTTTACCCTGCGCACGACTGAACGCGACGTTCATGTAGGCGGAGACGTTGTCCTGCTTGTAGTTCGCGGTGAACTCCACGCCGTAGACGCGGCCGTACTGGTAATTGAATGGCGTAAAGATCAGCGCGGTGCCGAACTGACCTTCATCGAGCAGGTTGGTCGACTTTTTGTAGTAAGCGTCGAGACCGATGGTGAGAGCCGAAGTCAGCCGCTGCGTCACGCCCAGGTCGAAGTAGTGACTGCGCTCGGGTTGCACCGGATCGTTCTGTCCCGTCACCTGGGCCGTGGTGCCCGCAAAACGGGCAATGTCGGAGTTCGACACCAGTTCGAAGGCCGGCGGGGTGAAGTAGCGTGCGTAGCCCGCATGAACAGTGGTCGATGGCGTCAGCGTGTACACCATGCCAATGCGCGGACTCAGCTGACTGGCACTGACGTACTCGTCCATCTTGTCGTAGCGCAGGCCATAGTTGATCGTCAGCTTGCTGGTGACCTTCCATTCATCCTGCACGTAGGCGCTGTATAGATAGCCGGTTTTGGTGTTCGAGTCAGGAATGCTGATCGGCTGATCGGAGGACTGGTTGCCGCTTTCGTCGGCCGGAAAGACGGTGAGACTGTTGTCAAAGACCGCGTGTTCCTGCTGGGCGAAGACGCCTGCCCGAATCGTGTGCTTTTCGTTCAGCCGGTATGTGGTGTCCAGCTGTACCCCATTCGCAGTGTCGCTATGGAAGTCGCTCGACGCGACGCCGTTAAACAGCAAATCGCCGATCGGGTCAGGGTTGAACTGCGTGCGCGAATACCGGGTCACGAAAGCCAGCTGATAGTCCAGCGCCCCGCCGTTTGTGCCCTGCAGAGCTATCGCAGCAAACTGATTCAGTTCCGATTGTGTCTCATTGAGCTGGCTCGAATCAAAACTATTGACGCCATTGAGCGTGAACGTAGGAGTCAACCCGGGTGTGTTGGGGATCTGGAACTGATTGCTGGTTACGCCGAACATCAGGCTTACGCGTGTAAGCGGGTTAAGGATGTACGACATGTAACCAAACGCGTTCCCTTGGCGCGTGTGATCGTGTAGTGGGCTGGCGCTCGAGGTCGGGTTTTCGATCCCCAGATTGTTCTCGCCGACCGATCCGCTGAAGTAATAGCTGAATGGCCCCTGGCTGCCAAAGACGTCGCCGGTCGTCCGGATCGTCTGATGGCTGCCGCCGAACACATCGATCGAGCCACCGCTGCCGTCATCGCCCGTTTTGGTGCGGATGTCGACGATACCCGCGGTCCGGTACCCATACTGCGCAGGCAGGGCTCCGGTCAGAAAATTCATCTGGTCGATGATTCGCGTGTCCAGCGATTGCCCAAAACCGCTGATCGGCTCAGGGATGACGATGCCGTTGATGCGGTACTGCAGGTTTGCGTGATCGCCCCGTACGTGCAACTGACCGAACGAGTCACTCGCCACACCGGGCGCCTGCAACAGGACCTGGTTAAGAGGGGTGTTCTGGCCGGCCGGTAGGTTGTTGATGTCACCCTGGCTGAAGCGATAGACGCTGCTGCCAGTTTCGGGCAGCAGATCGTTGCGCGCCCGGTTCAGACGCTGGGCGTTGACCTGCACATCAAGCGCGTCACTTTTTGCCAGTGCGATCGACACCGGGCTTTCCTGCCCCGGCGTGGTTGTAGCGAGGCTGCTGCCACTGGCAAAACCGGCGGCGGTGACGACAATCGCATACGTACCCGGGTTGACGTGGTCGAGTATGAAATGACCGTTGGCATCGGTTTGCGCTGCCCCTACGGCTTTGCCGCTGGCATCCTGAATGGTGGCGGTCGCCTTGCTGACGGGCTTGCCTGAGCTGTCAGCGATTGCACCGGTGATCGAGCTGTCGTCCGCCGCGTATGCGCGAGCCGCAAACGCGAACAGCAGTAGCGCAGCCTGCGCGAGGTGATGGCGATTTCTCATCTTGTCAGTTATTTGTTAGGTATGCAAATCATGAGTCAGACCACCTGCTGCACGAATTCGTACGAGGGCGATTTCACGCTGGCGCAAAGCCGCAGCTGCGTGCGATTGCCGTTGCAGCAATGCACGGAGGCGCCGTCCGGGACGCAGCTTGTGAAACAGCCGTAATGTTATATCATTACATTACGGAATAAAACCAGCGGTTACTTTTTTCTTTCCGAAAGGGGTTCGGCGCTGGCGCTGGGTACAGGCCCCTGCAAGGCGCGGCAGACGGTCGATGACGACCTTCCCGGTCACCCAGTGGTCATGAGTGTCAAGAAGGTGACACCGATAATCGCCGTGCCGATGACCGCTTAAATATCGAGCACCGGACGTTCACTCGATTGCAGCGGATGGCTGCACAGGGTCGGGAGTGTGAGTTCGCGATGCAGGAAACTGCCATTCGGTTGCTTGATGCCATCACGGTCAGCAATCCGCCACATTGCTGACGTAGAACTCAGCACGCCCCAATGTCGGCATTGGCCGATGAAGGAGCGTTCGTCTTTGACAATCGGATGGCCGGTTACGGGGCAGAGCCGGCGCCTGAACGTCCGACCGAAGACGCATGTGAACGGCGGTTTGTGGCCGCACCCGGAAATTCGCAATCGGTCGACCGTGCCGCTTCGAAGCGCCTTCCTCGAACTTCCGTAACCGGTAGAGAGTCGAGATGTGGCGCGGTAGCAGTAGGTTCGGTTTGTCAGTTGCCGCCTCTTTCGTCCGACGGTGCCCGAATAACCTCGCCCTAACCCCGTTTCCACATCCCGCTCATCGAACCCAGCGTGCAGATCTCCCGCACTAAATGTGATCGAACTCATTTGATGCGATATGTGGTGCTGGCTCAAATGTGGTCTTGCGGAGACGGGACGAGGTTCATCAGCGGTGTATGCCTATTGAAGGCCACATAAATTAGCGCCGGCGTAGCGTCGGAGATCCGAAGGTTAACTCGGAGATCCGATCATGTTCGGTACGTTGTTTCATTACCCTCGCGTACTGGCTCGTCATCGCAATGGTCCGTCGGCCGATGATCGAGAACGCTTTCTGGCCCACTGCGCACAGGGTGGTGCAGCCCATTCAACGCTGTTGGGCCTTGCACCTGAACTCCTGGCTATTTCGCGGCGTATCGCCCTCGACAACGGGCGATTGATTCCGTCTGCGGAAATCGGGATGGCAGCCGATCGCTGGGTTCGTCACCAGCGACGACACCAGCGAATCCTGACGGGAAGGTTCTCGCGGGAACGGTTTATTCAGACCGCTACGGTCTGGCTTCGCTTCCTGGGACGACTGCAGGAGCAGCAACCTGAAACGCCGCCATTCGCCGATCTGGTTCAACGGTTCGACAGCTACTTGCGCGAGGAGCGCGGCCTGTCGTCACACACGATCCACAATCGATGCTGGCACGTTCAGGCGTTTTTGTCCTGGCTCAGCGAGCAAGGGAGTTGCATTGGCGAGATGCGACTCGAACAGGTCGATGCCTTTTTTGCACTGAGACGATTGCAGGGCTGGTCCCGGGTATCGATGGCCAGCCTTGCCGGCGCGCTGCGAAGTTTCCTCCGCTACGCGGGCGAGCAAACCTGGTGCTCGAAGAGACTCGCCGCCGGCATCGAAGGACCGCGTCTGTTCAGCCACGAAACGCTTCCTGCCGGTCCGAAGTGGGAAGACGTGCAGCGACTCATTCGCAGCACCGATACGGACAGTCCCCATGATATTCGCGACCGCGCCATTCTGTTACTCCTGGCGGTCTACGGGCTGAGAAGGGGTGAAGTCATTGGCCTGACTCTGGACGACGTGGACTGGGAACATGACCTCCTTCACATCAGCCGTCCAAAGCAGCGGAGCAAACAGGACTACCCGCTTACGGCCGAGGTAGGTGAAGCAATTCTTCGGTATCTCGAACAGGTGCGGCCTCACATTGCTTTGCGCTCACTGTTTCTCACTATAAGGGCCCCGTTCCGCCCACTCGCGTCCACGAGTCTGCACTACCTGGTTAGCCGACGATTGCGGGTTCAGAATATCAGTTGCCGTCGTGGCGGGCCACATTCACTTCGACACGCGTGCGCGACCCGCCTGGTGGCTGAGGGATTCTCACTCAAGGAAATCGGCGACCATCTGGGCCATTGCAGCGCCTATGCAACGCGCACCTATGCCAAGGTCGATCTGGCTGGCCTGAGGCAGGTTGCAGACTTTGCCCTGGGAGACCTGCTATGAAACTGCCTGAAGCGGTCGCCGCGTACGTGGCCTACAAACTGTCACTGGGGATGCGCTTTGCCACTGAGGCACGTACCTTGAAGTCCTTTTATCGAACGCTCGGCGACATCGACATGCGCGACGTCGACGCCGACCGTGTCCATGCGTTTCTTGACGGCAATGGTCCCATTACGGCTTTCTGGCATCGTAAGCTCAGCGCGCTGCGCGGCTTCTACCGCTTTGCCATTGCTCGCGGCTACACCACCAGTTCACCATTGCCCTTAACGGTACCAGAGGAACCCCGAACCTTCGTGCCGTACATCTATTCGCGAGACGAGATGAAGCGTCTACTGGCGGCGACGGCGGATCGTGAGCGCTGCAATCTGTCGTCGCTA
Organism: Paraburkholderia sp. GAS42; assembly: GCF_050436565.1. NCBI lineage: Bacteria > Pseudomonadati > Pseudomonadota > Betaproteobacteria > Burkholderiales > Burkholderiaceae > Paraburkholderia > Paraburkholderia sp. GAS42. The sequence continues at coordinate 45,360 of NZ_JBNDML010000029.1, forward strand.
ACCTGCAGGACGCTCCTGCTGCTCCTCTATGGCACCGGGCTTCGCATCGGCGAGGCTGTCGGTCTGAATCTGGCTGATGTGGATCTGGGCTCTGGGATCCTTTGCATCCGTGAAACCAAGTTCTACAGGACACGGCTGGTACCGACCGGACCGGATCTGACATCGGTGCTGGCCAAGTACGCCGTCGAACGCAACAAATGGCCGCCGCTCAACCCCGACGCTGCGTTCCTGTTGACGAAACGCGGACAGCGCCTGTCCAGAGCCGGCGCCGAGTATGCCTTCAAACAATTGCGTGAACGCGCACGGGTACATCGTGACGATGGTGCGCGGTATCAGCCACGACTTCATGACCTTCGGCACACCTATACGGTCACCCGGTTGGTCTCCTGGTATCGCGAAGGCGCCGATGTACAACGCCTGCTGCCCCAGCTGGCAACCTATCTTGGTCACGTGCATATTGGCGCCACCCAGCATTACCTGACCATGACGCCAGAGCTGCTGCGGCAGGCGAGCTTACGTTTCGAGCGCTACGCCCGGGGAGGCGACGATCATGCGTGACACAACCCTTCTTGGACCTTGGGTCCGGCGCTTCCTGCTCGAGCACCTGATCAGCGAGCGGAACCTCGCGCGCAACACCCAGCAGAGCTACCGCGACACGCTGTGCCAACTGATCCCTTTCGTTTCCGCTCGAGTCCATAAACCGGTCGACCGGCTGGCAATGACGGATGTGTCGGCCGAGATCGTCCGGGACTTCCTCTCAGATGTCGAAGTCTGTCGCGGATGCAGCGTCGCGACGCGGAATCAGCGCCTGGCTGCTATCCATGCTTTGGCTCGATTCGTTGGCGAGCACAGCCCGGAACATATCCAATGGTGCACCCAGCTGCGCTGCATCCCCTACAAGAAGACTACAAGAGCGGTGGTGCCCTATCTCGACAAACCTGAAATGGATGCGTTGCTCGCCTGTCCAGATCGACGTACAGCTCAAGGTCGCCGTGACTACGCCCTGTTGCTGTTTCTCTACAATGCGGGTGCGCGGGCGGACGAGGCGGCCCACCTGACCATCGGCAACGTCGATGCGATCTCCAGCTGCGTGAGCGTTCTCGGCAAGGGACGCAAACGGCGCCAGTGTCCGCTATGGCCCGACACCGTGCAAGAGTTGTGCAACCTCGCTGGCCAACGTCCACCGCAGGAACGGGTATTCCTCAATCGCTGTGGGCAACCCCTGACGCGTTTCGGTATTCACGCGGTCGTAGAGCGTTACGCTGTCAAGGCGCGAGCCAATATGCCCTCGCTCGCATCCAAGCGCGTCAGCCCGCACAGCATTAGACATTCAACTGCGACCCACCTGCTTCGATCCGGCGTCGATATCAATACCGTACGGGCGTGGCTTGGTCATGTCTCCATCGATACGACCAACGTCTACGCCGAAATCGATCTGGAGACGAAGGCCAATGCCCTGGCGCGGCTTACTATCCCCAGCGATCGAAACGCGAATAGGCGGTGGGCCAAAGATCCCGCGCTGATGGCGTTTCTCCGGTCCTTGTAGGAGGCTTTTTTATGTGGCGTTCAGCCGCCCGGATCCTGTGAGGATCCGGGCTCGGGCGCCTCGAGACCACATTTGAGCCAGCACCACATATCGCACTGGGCTCTCGGACAAGACATCACGCCTTCACACACGCCAGGCTACGCCCCCACGTGCGCTCAGACGTACGAGACCGAAGTGCCCGTAGAGGTTCGGGGATGGATAAGTCCCGCCCCTGCGCCGTCTGAGCTTGTACTTGTTGCGTAACGTCGGATGCCACGCACTCGCATAATCAAAACGCATTGAGCAGCGGCAAAAAAAGAACGAGCGCCAGAAAGACAGTGGGCTTGATTCGAAAGAAAATATTGCACCAACGACTTTTCGCGTGGATACCCACAGCGCACATCATCCTCATGCGGCCAACGTATACTGGTTGCAGTCTTCGAATCAGGCTGCCGCGTGGCTGGTCGGGCAAACAACGGCAGCGGCCACGGGATACGTGGGACTGTGGAATAGTCCTGAGACACCGGGCAAGGTGGCAAAGTTAGCGCCTTGAGACGAACGGCTGACGGGTGACGCTGGCTCCAGGGTGCATCGAGACGATGCTCGCGAGTTGGGTCCGAAGACTCCCGGTAGGATGGGGGCTGAGCGGCCCCCGGTAAACAGTGCCATGATGTGAGCGAGTTTTCGGCGGACTTTTCGATGAGAAAAGGAGCCGTGCGATGAAACGCAAACGCTTCAGTGTCGAGCAGATTGTGGCGGTGTTGAAACAGAAGCCGATCAAGTAGCGTGCAGGCACTCGACCTCAGAGCGCACGCCTTGGACGCGCATCGAACGACCGTGATGGCCTACGTCGCGTGCCCTACTGCAGTCGAACGTGTACCCCTGACGCGCAGGCATAATCCCCCATGGATTCGATCAACTCCCGCCGGCTCTCAAAGCCGAAGCAGTATCCCGAGACTATCCCGGAAGCTGTCCGCGGAAACAGGCACACGACGTAGTGCGCGGGATCGGGAACACAATCGTCGATACCATTGCCTCCCTGCGGCACGCTGACCTGCCACAAGCCATCAACAGGTACGTGTGCTGAAGAGGACATCTGTCCGTCCGCAGGGACATCCTTGTATTCAATTAGCTCGACAAGCATCGCCACCTCCAACGGAGATATTCCTGTGAACCGCGCGCGCAGATAACTGACTCGCGATTTATCCGGCGCGCGAGGTTGCTGGAGCACTGTCGCTCACCGGTGCGGAACGGGGCGACGCAGTGCCGGCCGTACGTCGGTCATAGTGATTGTCGTCGTCCCTTCACGTAGTTTTCTGAGTGCCGCGCTGTCAATCACGCGCTGCAGTGCTGCATCGGCGTCCGCTATCGAGGATCCCCGCAGGCCGCCCACCAGGTACTCCATTGTGTGGCGGGAAATGCCGAAAACCCCAGCGGCGAGTAAACGGATTCTGGTCCTCACATACGACGCGAGGACATGCTCATCCGGGACGTCAAAGTGGATCTGCTGCTCGAACCGGCCGCCTCGGATCGAGGCTTCGTCAAGCGCATCCGGATGATTGGTCGCGGCGATGTACAGGATATCGCTGACGCGCCCATCCGCGCCGTCGATCGTGGAGAGAATCCTGTTCGTGACGGGGGCCACACCAGACCCACGTCGGTCGCGCAGGACGTCGTCCGCTTCGTCGATGAAGAGGATCGTCGGTCGCAAATCCTTTGCATCCTTTATCAACCGATCCCACGACGACGGGTTCGCCAGCAGCTCGGCGCCCGTGGTCTTCAGGAACGCGCAGTCACTTGCGGCAGCGAGTGACATGGCGGCCTGAGTCTTCCCGGTGCCGGGTATCCCATAGAACAGTACGCCGCATGGCAGGCGCGCGCCCAGCTTCTCCAGTTCGAATACGTGCTTCAGCCTGAAGGAGAGGTCACGCAGTTCGTCCCGGGAAGCCTCGGGCATGATGATGTCGTCGATACGCTTCACGTGTTCGGGAAGGCGCCCTTTGCTTCCCTGCAATCTGCGCATTGCCTGCATGGCGAGGTCGAAGGTCACATCATTGCGGCCGAAGAGCCACTCTCCCCGCATGTCGGCGAGCTCTGGACCAATGGATGCGATCCGCGCGGCGCTAAAACCCTCCCAACGTTCAGCGAGCGCGTCGAGCACTGCGGGTGGCAATCCGGCGCGATCCACAATCGTCACAACCGACCGGTTAAGGATGGCTTTGCGCGCATCAAGGTCCGGCGGCGGCACGGTGATCTTGAAATCGAAGCGCCCTTCACGCCTTGCCGCAGTATCAAGCCACTCTATCTGGTTGCAGGCGGCTACGACCACGATACGGGTGCCTCGCAAACGCACCAGCTCGGTCAGCATCACGTTGGTCAGATCACGGTCCATGTGATGGCTGCTGTCACCTCGGGGTTTCAAAAATGCATCAATCTCGTCAATGAAGCACACTGCCTCACCAAGCGTAGCGGCTCTGGCGAACGCCGCCTTGATCTTGGCCGGCGTCTCGTTAATCCATTTGGACGCGACATCCTGATAGCTCAGCGAAAAGAAGCGGACGTTCAGCTCCCCTGCCAGAGCCTGCGCAAACATGGTTTTTCCGTTACCGGGCTCGCCAGACAGCAGAATTCCGTTGCGTTGAGCGCCTCCATTCTCGACGATTTCCCGCCCTGCGCGCAGCAGCCTCGCCTTCGTATCCGCCATCCCGACGATATCGCTGAAGCGCAGTGCCGGCACCGAAATCAGGTCGTCGAACTCGTAGACGGGTTCTGTTTGAGGGTGCGCATTTGTTTCCGAGCCGGTCGCGCTGGACCGCGGAGGAGAAATCTGAACTTTATTGCGATCAGGACGTACGATCTCGGCGAAGATAGTCAGCGCCAACCCAGCGAGGGCTGCGATCGAAAGGCCGTCTAATGGGAACAGCGCGCGACACACGGCCACTCCAATCATTGCGATCGCGATCCACCGCGTCACCGCGTATCTACGCAGCAGAAGACAGAGCAGAGAAGTGACCAACAGCGTATTGCCGAGCATCCACAAACGTTGGGATCGGATCAATGGTGCGTCTGTATGCAAGCTTGCAAGAAGCGCATGCGCCCAGCCGTATAGCATCAGCGCGAGAGCGAACACGGATATAACTTTGATTGAATGGTGCAGAAGACGTTTCATATCGGAGTCTCTGAAGTCAGGTTCGGGGGGCGGAGCGGCTTAACGCAACCACGGCTGCAACAGGTCTTCGATTCCGTCGTATACGTTCTGATGGGCGATTGGAATCCACTCGTCCCGGATGATGAACATGAGCATCAACACCTCAAACGCGAACGCTGAAATGCCTAGCTTCAAAAGCTCCATGAAAGCGCACACGGCCCCTCCGAGAACGTGCTCAGCAGCCAACTGCAATTCATCGATTGCCCACACAGACGCGAACCACGGGACCACCAAAAAAGCGAACGGAACAACGTTGGTCAAGAAAATTGTCGCTTTGATGAACCAGCGGATCGCTTGCGGACTATTCGTACAGGCGAGGTCATCAAGAACTTGCGTTAGGGGCGTATGGATCCGTTGCATGGTGTGCTCCAGTTGAGTGAGGAAGGTGGTCCGCGAAAAGCGAAGCGAACACACGAACCCAGTTTCACGGCGAGCACGGCAGATGCAAATCGATCGCAGATGATGAGGGTTAGCCCAATGCAATTGCCAAGGCTTGCAGCGGGCCATTCAGATCAGTTTCGATCCGAAGGCCAGTTGGGCGATGGCGAACCGAGAGAGATCGGGATATCCGTGTCAAGGCGAGCCAACCTCTGCCTGAATGGGCTCGATCAGGTATCGGTGCCGGCGGGGGAGAGCAAACGAAGGGGACGCCATCATCCCAGTGATACAGAATGCAACCAGGATATGGGAACAACGGCACACCCACGTCGCTTGACGACGCGGGTGCGAACGAGACGAGCTACTTGATTTTGCGACGACACCACTGAACTACTGCGGTTAGCGGAGACAGGTATTCCCTGAGCAAATCCTGACATTCCTGCCAGAAAATTCGCCAGATTTTACGGGGTGTTCCCATAGACCCTCCGTGGAGATAGGTAACTGCATCATTTGCGGTCACAAGTTGCAAACAGAACAAGGCGAACGTTACGACGGTCGAATATTGAGGCAACGCACGTCTACGCCTCTCCAGTCATCAAATCGCTTGCTAACCCCGCCCCAAAAAACAACGCCATGTGCAGACAATCACAAGTAGAAACAGCCGGTCATCAAATCGGCTTAGACACTTCATAAAAACTCCCTTTCAGTTGGACGTGATGTGCGCAGCGGAACAATCATGTGCATCCCGACGGCAAATCAAGTGTCAAACGGAAACGGACGAACGCAAATCTGTTGGCTGTATATGTGACCGGCCATTAGCCACAGGAAGCGATGGTCGACCGTCCAGACGGCTTCCATGCAGCGTGCCGGAAAGCGAGCCAATCGATAAATCGTTTCCGCTCTCCGCGACGAATCCGTATGGCCAGTCAAAGCTGATTGCTGAGCAGGTGCTGCGTGATCTTGAGGTTTCGGATCCGACGTGGCGAATCGCGACGTTGCGTTACTTCAATCCGGTGGGCGCACATGAAAGCGGGTTGATTGGAGAAGATCCCGCTGGCGTGCCCAATAACCTGATGCCGTATGTCGCGCAGGTTGCAGGCTTGCAGTTGGCAAGCTTGAAAAACTGCGCATGTTCGGCGGTGATTACGACACGTCCGATTGCACGGGTATGCACGACTACATTCACGCGGTCGATCTCGCGCGTGGGCATCTTGCGGCACTGGACGCGCTCGTTAATCACGATGCGAGCTTTGTTGTGAATCTCGGTACGGGCCAGGGATACAGCGTGCTCGATGTAGTGCGTTCGTTTGAGAAGGCGTTGGGGAAGCCTGCGCCGTATGAGATCGTCGCGCGCCGGTCTGGTGACATTGCGCAGCGTTTTGCGGATCCGGCGGCAGCGGACAAACTACCGGGATGGCGCGCGCAGTTCGACATCGAACAGATGTGTGCCGACCACTGGCGGTGGCAGTCGATGAATCTTCGCGGATTTGCGTGACGGATCGGCGCGCCCGCGTCTTGATCTGTTCGCCTGATCCAATCCCGGCGGGCGCACTCGCCCGCCGGTTCCTGCAGCGCAAGGGACTGGAAAACGAAACTGGGGGCAGCAGACTCCGGTATTCATTCGTGATTCGCAAGGGACATGCGAGCCAGGCGGTCGCGCCGACGCTCGAGACGGGCAGTTCTTGAAAACAGGCGCGAGGGACTCAATCCGGACTGAGCAGGGAATGAGCGTGTTCAGTTTTCGACTTTTACGGCTCCGATCCTGGAATGGGTGACTCGGCGTGCTGCTGGGCCGCGTCACCGTCCGAGGTTTTCGTCGAGAGCGTCAGATGCGCCGCTGCCAGTCGTCGCAACGCATCTTCCGAAGCGCTCCCGATACGGTGACGGGCTTCCTCCCCTTCCCAGATCTCACCTGCCAGAGGTGTTCCGCTTATGCCGGTCACGTGACACGTGGCGAACATCGGTACCACTCGCAACGTAGACGACAAACTCAGCGATGTTGGTAGCATGGTCGCCGATACGCTCGATGGCCTTCGCTATGAACAGGTAGTCAAGTCCAATCGAGATTGTTCGAGGGTCTTCCGTCATGTACGTTATAAGCTTACGCACGAAAGCTCGAAACTCATTGTCGATGGCTTCGTCATCTCTGACAATTTCTGCTGCTGCAACCGTATCCATCCGCGCGAACGCATCCAGTGCTCTGCGCAGAATGTGTGAGGCCATTTCGCCGGACGCCTTGATTTCGGTGATGTCGACAGTCCACGCCGCGCTATCCACGGCAAGACGGCGTGTTCGCTTTGCAATTTTCCGGGCCTCGTCTCCCGCACGCTCGAGGTTGGTGATGCACTTGGAGGCGCCCATCAGGAGACGCAGGTCACGAGCAGTCGGCTGTCGACGGGCAATAACATTGCTCACTTCCTCGTCGATTTCTATTTCCATCGCATTGAGCCGGCGTTCGTCCTCGATAACCTGTTCGACAAGTGCCAGATCGAAGGTGTTCAGTGCCTCCATCGCGCGAGCAATCTGAGACTCCACCAGTCCGCCCATTTCGAGCAGCCTCGTTGAAAGCAGCTTGAGGTCCGAATCAAACCCGCTGGAAAGATGCATGTCCGACATTTTCGTTCCTTGGCGGAAGTGGCCAGTGACGTATTCCTCAACAGGTCGATGCGATTTCTGACGGCACCCACTGCATCATTGCCCACAGCGTTCCCGTACAAATCGCTGAACCCAGTGAAGCAGGCGGCGTCGACTGGAAGCATCGACAATGGATGCCTGTTCCATTGCGCGTGCCGCCACTCAGTCTGCGCCACTTCCGCGAAGGTGCAACGGTTGTGTGGTCTTGTCAGACCATCGGTCCGCGCAAGCAACCGCCGGCGCGCCTGTCCCACGCGATGGATAGCAGCGTTGCCTACTTCGTCGGCCGTCCCGTTTTGACCGTTTCGACGGCCGAGACTGCAGCAAGAAGTCGTTTGGGTGCAGCGGATTCCAGCATCAGCAGCCCTGCACGCAATAGCTCGCTCTTCTTCACGGCAACGCCTGCGTCCAGGCACTTCTGTTTCAGTGCTGCGATTTTCTCGTAGTCAGACGTCGGCATCGTGAAGCTGTCACGCACAACCTTTTCCTTCTTCGCGCGCTTCGGCTTCGTTTCCGCAGGCGGACTTACCGCTACCTCGGGGGCTACCGCGCGCTTGCGCTTTGCAACCGTTTCCGATGCCGGTTTCACACCTTTAGCTTCCGTCTCAAGTGAATTTTTCTCACTTGCCTGCTTGTCGTCGGCTTTCGCATGACCGTTTGCATGCTTGGGGAAGTGAAAGGCCTTCTTCGTCGGTTTCCTGATACCCGGTTCGCTCACGATCATCTCCTGATTGACAAACGATATAAACAGTATATATCGTTTCTGAACACTTGCTGGACTGCATTGGCGATGCCACCCTCCGGGTACGGTCATTAAGTTATCCACAGAATCTGTTCGCATGGCTGTGGACAATTTCACGAGCAAGCGGTGCAAGTGACTGAAACGACTGGATTTGTGCGATGCATGCCGGATGTGTGCAATGAGTTGTTCACCACTGTCGCGCACCGGGCTGTGAAGTAAGCACCCCTTGGTCAGGAAAACGACAGAATCTGTGCTGACAAAAGCGAAGACAACTGACTCGCCTCGACGATAGGTCGATTCAATTTGCATGCACATTCGCAACATCGTTTAATCGATTTCCCGCACGGCGCCCATCCCCCTCTCTTCAAACACCAGGAGTGCATCATGGCCCAGCTCAATGCCGAGGATGTCGTCAACGCTATCGCCGCTGACACCAACACCCCTGCAGAGACCGTATCGAAAATGTACGCGGAGACATGGGCCGAATATAGCGACGGCGCGCGAATCCTGGACTACCTGACCGTCCTCGTTGCCAAACGTGTTCGGGAAAACCTGCGCAGCGCTCAGCAAAACATGCACTAGACGACAGCGACACGGTTCGTTGAAAAACAGCAGGAGACCGCTGTCCGGATCAGTCGCCGGGGACCTGCCGGGATACCGGCATTCCCCGGGTTTGCCCGTCGTTGACGCAGACAGATCGGTTCGCTACTTTCGGTGTAGTCCTACCTACGTACCCAGAGAGCAGTGATTGATGGCCGACAGCTATGAAGCGACCAGAGAAATTGAAATCGAATTGAATGGCTCGCGCTATCGCGGCCGCTATCGCGTCATGAGCGGTTCTGTCATCGTTTATTACGAAAATGAAATCAAGTTTGCAGAATACGGAGTGACGGAGCCGGCTGTGGTCGCAAAGTGGTTGTTGACGGACCTGACGCGCCGCATCGAAATGAAGAAGCGAAAATCTGCCGATAGCTAACCGACGCCACCGACTGCGCTGCGCGGCACGTTAGCAACTACCATTGAGCGCGCAAAATCTCCTGCGCCTTGCCCATGTGATAGCCCTTCTGGTCTTGCAGATAGCCAATGGCTTCCTCAACAAGGCAGGGCTCGCCTAGCTGAAACATGTACTCCCGCAGTAACGCTTCGCTCGTGACAAGGTCGTTCAGCCTCCCAAGTTCGTCCTGGACTGATGTCAGGCGCTCGATCACCGCCCAGTGTCCGCCACCCAGCACGGGCGAAAAGAACTCAAGCAGATATCGCAGCTTCTTCCCCGCGATTCGCACTTCGTGAAGCGCGGCATAGTCCGAGCCGCTCTGCGACGCTGCCCGCCTCACCCGTTTTTTCAGGGCCTTCTCAGCCACGCTCACCCGGTCCTCGGCAAATTCGACGAGAACGAGCCCCCTGGCGCGCGACTCGAGCTGGGTCCGTGCACCGGTGCACGCCTGCTCCAGTACCCGCTCGACACCGGCGTTTCCAATCGTGCGGCGACTGAACGACAGCGCTTCGGTGCGACGTTCGTCGACAAGCTCGATGAGCGGTTTAATGGAATGTTTCGTCGACGGGTCGGCATCAAGCAAGTCCCTCAGGACATCCCAGTCGCGCGTCTTGCCGGCGGCGTTTGCCAGGGACTTGAATTCGCCACAGCGGAACCTGGCATCCTTCCTGTCCAGTAGCGGCCCGTAGGCCCACCATAGCGAACGCAACCGGCGGAATGCAACGCGGAGCTTGTGCAGAACTTCGGGGTCTGCTTTCGATTCCAGTTTGCGAACTCGTCGCACCGCGTCCTCTGCGGTCGACGTCGCCAGCAGCAAAAAAGCGTCAGCAACAGTACTCTCGCACATCGGCAGGACGGCGTCGCCACTCTGGGAGTGCGCATCCGGGTTGGGTATTTCGGCCCCTGCGGCGAGCAGAAAATGAGAACTCATTTCAGGGAGCTCCTTGTGACCGCAAGATGGGCAATGAGGGGGTGAGGTTGTTAAGTGCTCGCAGACAAGGCGAATTCGCGCGCGGGTTGGGCGTAGTGCTCGCCCACTCGATTGAATCCTACAACGCTGGAGCGTCAGCGCCAATGGAATGTGTGACGCCGGCTGGGTCGCCTCGATGCACGCCGCGTTCGGGGTGCGCTATCGTTTCCACACGTAGCCGGGTTTCATCGGGCAGCGCTTTCAACAAGGTTGGTGATGTCGCTTGATTTGCAAGATTCGCCCTCTTCCTGCGGCCAGGTCCACCTTCGCGCAAATTGTCATCAAGGCTCGGAGAACCAGCATTCATATGCCGAGGCGAGCCTTGATCGTCAAGCTCCTGTAGGGGTCGAAGCGCTAGCCGCGCCCACTCGCAAGCTCGCTCATTTCATCGGCGGCGCTGATGCGGAACACCGAAACCGCGGCTTGCAACCTGAGCGCCTGGTCCTCCAGCGCCCGGGATGCAGCAGCAGCCTGTTCAACAAGCGCTGCGTTCTGCTGCGTGGCTTCGTCCATGTGGGTAACGGCACGGGAAACCTGGTCGATCCCCGTACTTTGCTCGACGGAAGCAGCGGCGATCTCGCCCATCATGTCGGTGACGCGTCGCACTGCACCGATGATCTCGTTCATCGTCTGACCCGCCTCATCAATCAGTCTCGAGCCGCTTTGCACGTGCTGAACCGAGTCGTCAATCAAGGCCCTGACTTCCTTCGCCGCCGATGAAGAGCGTTGCGCGAGGCCACGCACTTCGCTTGCAACCACAGCGAATCCGCGTCCCTGCTCGCCCGCACGCGCCGCTTCCACAGCAGCGTTCAGCGCAAGGATATTGGTCTGGAACGCGATGCTTTCGATAATATCGATAATGTCGCCAATCTTCGTCGAGCTTTGATTGATCTTGCCCATTGTGTCGACGACGCGCGTCATCATTTCGTTACCGACGTTCGCGATATCGGATGCCTTTGACGCCAGTCCGCTCGCTTGACGGGCGTTGTCCGCATTCTGCCTGACGGTGCCGGTCATCTCTTCCATGCTTGCCGCAGTTTCCTCAAGCGATGCCGCCTGCTCCTCGGTCCGACGCGACAGGTCGATATTGCCCGCGGCGATCTGGCCTGTCGCCGAAGCGATCGACTCGCTGCTGGCGCGCACCGTAGTCACCGTCTCGATGAGGCCGCGCTGCATCTCTGCGAGTCCATCCAGCAAACGGCCCATCTCGTCGCGCGACGACGCGACTACCGGCCTGCGCAGGTCGCCTTCCGTGATGTCCCTGAAATGGTCAAGCGCCCTGTTGAGTGGGCGTCCGATAGCACGGTCCAATGCAAACCACGCGTAGCACGCGGCCGCGAGCCCCAGCGCGATTGCCACAAGGCTGACGATGCGGGATGTCCTGAACGTTCTCTGTGCGGCTTCGTATCTTTCTTTCGCCGCGTCGTATTCGAACTTTTTCAGCGCATCGCCGCTGGCGACCATCTTCGCCGCGACTGCGGAAACAGCCGCTTCCTTCTTGCCGATCTCGGCATAGTCGCTACTCCGGACCGCTGCCTCGAGTGCATCAAGGGCGCGTCGCATGTCGTCGCGCCCGGAGGCAACCGCTTGCGCGAGACGATCCTCTGCCGCATCACGCGGCCCTTCAAGATACTTTTTCCACCACGCGTCGGACTGCTCGCCCATGCTGTGCGAGAGATCGAGTAAAGATGCAACCTGCGGCGTGCCTACGACAAGCGCAGCACGATCAAGCGCCGTTCGCGAGCGCGATGAATAAAGTTCCGCGTTGGCAAGGGCTATCGTGCCGGGTAACTGAACGGTGTAGGTCTGGCTGTTTGCCGTGTTCGCCTGACTCATACCGGCTTGACCAAGCGCACCCACGATCAACAGGAGTGCGCTGAGAAACGCCATGGTCATGCCAAGGCGTGCCCTAATCGTGAAGTTCATGTCCAGAAGTGCCTATGCGTGAGGCGACGACTGTTGAGTGCTCCGGCTTCCGAAAGGCACACCGCGCAGCGACGCCGTGAAAAAGCCCGGTTAGTGGAGGATCTTCGCGAGAAAATCTTTCGCGCGGTCCGACTTCGGATTCGCGAAGAATTCTTCCTTGCGGTCGTCTTCGACGATCAGGCCACGGTCCATGAAGATCACGCGGTGCGCGACCTTTTTCGCAAAGCCCATTTCGTGCGTGACGCACATCATCGTCATGCCTTCCTGCGCGAGTTCGACCATCACGTCGAGCACTTCGTTGATCATCTCCGGATCAAGCGCCGAAGTCGGCTCGTCGAACAGCATCGCGATCGGATCCATCGACAGCGCGCGCGCAATCGCTACACGCTGCTGCTGACCGCCGGAAAGCTGCCCCGGATATTTATCCGCATGTGCGCGCAGGCCGACGCGATCCAGCAGCTTCAGGCCCTTCGCGTTGGCTTCGTCTTTCGAGCGGCCGAGCACCTTGATCTGCGCGAGCGTCAGGTTTTCGGTAATCGACAGATGCGGGAAGAGTTCGAAGTGCTGGAACACCATGCCGACCTTCGCACGCAGCTTCGACAGGTTCGTCTTCCTGTCGCCGAGCGACTGGCCGTTGATCGTGATCTCACCCTGCTGGAACGGTTCGAGGCCGTTCACCGTCTTGATGAGTGTCGATTTGCCCGAACCCGACGGGCCGCACACCACGACCACTTCGCCCTTTTTCACTTCCGTCGTGCAACCGGTCAAGACCTGAAACTGGCCGTACCACTTCGAAACATTGCTAATGGAGATCATTTTGAAACCTGTCAACGTTAAGTCGATACCACCGCTGCCCTGCGGAATCAGCGTTGCACGCGCGTCTGATACCTGATTTCGAGCACACGCGCGTAGCGGGTCAACGGAAAGCACATCACGAAGTACAGCAGCGCGACCATCCCGTAGATCGGAAAGGGGCGAAACGCTGTGTTGGTAATCATCGACCCGGTCTTCGTCAGTTCGACAAACCCGATAATCGATGTCAGCGAAGTGCTTTTGACGACTTGCACGAGAAACCCGACTGTCGGCGCTACTGCGATCCGGAGCGCCTGAGGCCAGATGATGTAGCGCAACTGCTGGCCATATGTCATGCCGAGACTGGCCGCTGCGCCCCACTGGCCTCGTGGCACCGCGTCGACGCACCCACGCCAGATATCGACGAGATAGGCACTGGTGTAGAGCGTCAGCGTGACCGCTGCGGCGACCCACGGAGAAACATCGACACCGAGCAGCGGCAAGCCGAAGAAACCCAGGAACAGTTGCAGCACCAGTGGCGTGCCCTGGAACAGTTCGACATACCCTGTGACCACATACTGAAGTGCACGGTTTTTCGACACGCGCATCGCCAGCAGGATCGCGCCGACCACGCCTCCGCCTGCAAATGCGATCAAGGACAGCAACACCGTCCAGCGCGCCGCAATCACCAGATTGCGCGCGATGTCCCAGAGAGTGAAATCGCTCATCGCTTCCGCCCCGCAAAGAGACCCGCGCCAAACTGGTTCAGCATGCGTCGCAACACGATCGCCAGGCCCAGATAGATCGCCGTGATCACGAGATAAATTTCGAACGACCGGAAGTTGCGCGACTGGATGAAGTTGGCCGCGTACGTCAGATCCTGCACGGAGATTTGCGACACGACGGCGGATCCCAGCATCACGATCATGACCTGCCCGAGCAGTGCGGGAAACACGTTCGCAAGCGCCTGCGGCAGCACGACGTGCCGAAACACCTGCCGGCCCTGCAGACCCAGCGCGACTGCCGCCTGGACCTGTCCACGGGGAATCGAATCGATCCCCGCGCGAACGATTTCAGTGGCGTACGCGCCGAGGTTGACGGTCATCGCGAGCACCGCCGCCTCCATTTCGCCGATATGGATACCGAGACCCGGCAGTCCGAAAAACACGAAGAAAAGCTGCACGAGGAATGGCGTGTTGCGGATCAACTCGACATAGGCGCCCACCAGCGCGCGCGCCCAACGCGGACCCGCCGCGCCGACAGCGGCGCCGGCTACGCCGAGCGCCCCTCCGAGCGCGGTCGACACCGCCGTGAGTCCGAGCGTGATCGTCACACCACGCACGAGCAATCCGGTGTAAGTGTGCAGATCGCTAAAATTGAATGCGTAACTCATCGTGCACTCACAGATTCGCCGGCAACGGTGTCTTCAGCCACTTCTGCGAGATTGCATTCAGCGTGCCGTCCTTCTTTGCCTGCGCAATCGTCTCGTCGACCTTTTGCATCAGTCGCGTTTCGCTCTTGTTCAGGCCGACGTGGTCGGGTGAACTGAACAGTTCAAACTTCTGTTCGGGTTCAATCGCCGGATGGCGGGCAATAATCGTCGCGCCGACGTCGTTGCCCACTACCATCAACTGGGCCTGTCCGGAGAGGAACGCCGCGATCGCCCCGTTGGGATCGTCGAAGCGTTTGATGGTGGCGCTCGTGGGGGCCACCTTCGAGATGCTCAGGTCTTCGAGCGTGCCGCGCGCTACCGAGATCGTCTTGCCGGCGAGATCCGCCGGGCCTTTGACCGACACGTTTTTCGGACCGAACACCGCCAGGTAGTACGGCGCGTACGGCTGCGAGAAATCGATCACTTTCGCGCGTTCCGGTGTCTGACCGACGCTCAGCAGCATGTCCGCCTTGTGGTCGGCGAGGTACGCCATGCGGTTGTCGCCCGTTACCTGGACGAGTTCCACCTTCGCGTTCAGCGCCTTGCCGATCAGACTCGCCATGTCGATGTCGTAGCCGACCGGCTTCATATCGGAACCGATCGAACCAAACGGCGGATAGTCTTCAAAGACGCCGACGCGCACGACACCTGACTTCGCGATCGAGTCGAGCGCATCTGCATGCGCGGCCGGAGCCAGCGCGCCTAGCGTAACGCCGCAGGCAATCGACAGCGTCAGGACAGTGTTGCCGAGAAGGCGATTCGCAAAGCGCGAGCGAGATAAAGCATTCATGATGTGCTCCTCCAAAATTGTTTTGTGTTGAATTCAATCTGCACGACGCGCGGCAACGGATTTCCCGCGCGACCGTACTTTCCAGACCGACTGGCTAGGAGGCCTGACGAAGTGTCAGAACCTGCTTGATTTCCTGGAAGGCAGCAAGGCCAAACGGGCCCAGTTCGCGCCCGATGCTGCTGCGCTTGTAGCCGCCCCACGAGGTTTGCGGATAGATCAGCTGCGGCGTGTTGATCCACACCACACCGGCCTCCAGCGCGCGAGCGACCCGCTCGCCGCGTGCCTCGTCGGCGGTGACGACGGTCGCGACGAGCCCATACTCGCTGTCGTTTGCCATGTCGACGCATTCCTCTTCGGTGTCGAACACCCGCACGCACAGAACCGGGCCGAATATCTCGTCTCGCCACAGCGCGCTCGTCGGCGGTACATCGGCAAAAATCGTCGGCGCGATGAAAAAGCCCTGCTCCGGCGCGCCGGCTGGCCGGCCGCCGCCGGTGACGAGTCGCGCGCCGTCGGCAATACCCTGTTCGATATGGCCGCGCACCCGTTCGAACTGGGCGCGGTTCACGAGCGGCCCCATGCGCACACCGGGCGCAAACGGGTCGCCAACGACGATTCGCTCCGCGCGCTCGACAAGCTTCGCCAGCAACGTGGGCGCGAGTTCGCGCGCGACGAGCACCCGGCTCGTCGCGGAGCACATCTGTCCGCCGTTGAAGAACCCGCCCGCCTCGACCAGTTCGACCGCGAGATCGACGTCCGCATCGTCGAACACCATGATCGACGACTTGCCCCCGAGTTCGAGGCTCACGCCCTTCAATGTGTCGGCGGCTGTTTTCATCACGGTCTGGCCGACGCCTGTGCTACCGGTAAACGACACTTTTGCGACGCCAGGATGCGCGACAAGCGGGGCGCCCACATCTGCGCCAGTGCCCGTCACCGCGTTGAAAACGCCTGCCGGCAAACCGACCGATGCGATGATCGAGGCCAGTTCGAGTTCCGGCAGCGGCGTGATTTCGGAAGGCTTGAGCACGACCGCGCAGCCGGCCGCAAGCGCCGGAGCGAGCTTCCACGCTGTCGTCACCATCGGGAAATTCCACGGGACGATCAGCGCGGCCACGCCGCACGGCTCGCTGCGAATCCGTGCACGATGCTCGGTGCTGGGAATGCTGACCTCTTCGCTCGCCGCGTCGTCCAGCCGCCCGGCCAGTTGGGCGTAATAGCGGAACGTCCCGATCACATCGTCGACGTCCATGTGCGCTTCTTCTTGCGGCTTGCCGTTATTCAGCGACTGGAGCATTGCGAGACGCTCGCGTCGCACCTCGACTTCCGCAGCAATCGCGTACAGGTAGCGTGCGCGTTCGGCGCCGGTCGTCTGCCTCCACGTGCGAAACGCGCGGGTCGCCGCGGCCACCGCCAGTTCGACATCGTGCGCGGTACCCGCGGCCACGTCGGCCAGATGGGCCCCGGTCGCCGGGTTGACCACCGCGATCCGCCGACCCAGTGCGCCGTCGATCCAGCGGCCGTCGATGTAGTGCTGTGTAAGAAACTGCGTGTCGTTCCGCGCGTTCATGCCGCTCCTCCTGAAACGTGGTCGAACCACTTCTGTTCGTCGATTTCGATCAGCGTGGGCACGCGGCGTGCCGCTGCCTGCTTCAGTTCGCTCGCAAGCGCGGCCTGTGTGTCGGCCGTTACGGCGCAGCAGCCAAAGCCGCGCGCGATCGCGAGGAAGTCCGGCGTATAGATGTCGACGCCGATCGGCTCGATGTCGCGTTCGACCATGTACTTCCTGATCTCCGCGTAGCCGTGGTTGTTCCACAGCAGGATGATCACCGGCACGGCGGCTTCGACGGCGCTCGCCAGTTCGGGCAGCGTGAACTGCAGTCCGCCATCGCCGATCAGGCAGATCACGGGCCGGTTCCGGACTGCAAGCTGCGCGCCGATCGCGGCCGGCAAACCGTAGCCCAGCGTGCCGTAACCCGTCGACGAGTTGAACCACGACCTCGGAGCGGCCGCCTCGAAGACGAAATTGCCGGCGTACACGGGGCGCGTCGAATCGCCAACGATGACTGCATCGGGGAGCGTGTCCGATACCGTATCGAAGAGCGCTGCCAGCGAGCGGGTCGGCGCATCGTAACCGGCATCGACCTCGGCACGCACCGCGCTCACACGCGGCGCGCCCCAGCGGGCATCGCGCGGCGGGAGCGGGCGCGTTGCCAGGCGGGCGTCGAGCGCCGCGAGCCCGAGTTTCGCGTCGGCCGCGATAGCCACATCGGGCGCGAAGTTGCGCATCGACTGCTGGGCGTCGATATCGATCCGGACCAGCTTGCCATCGATGGCGAACCCGCCATCGAACACCACGTCGTAATCGGTCTCGCCCAGCTCGGTGCCGACTGCGAGCACGACGTCGGCCTCACGCACCAGCGCGCGCGGCGCGGGGAGCGACTGGGTCGAGCCGATCGACAGCGCATGACCGCGCGGCAACAGGCCCTTTGCGTTGATCGTCAGTGCTACCGGCGCCTGCAGGCGTTCGGCCAGTGCACGTAATTCGGCGGCGGCTTCGATCGCCCCGCCACCGGCCAGGATCAGCGGGCGCTTCGCGCCTGCCAGCAGGTCGGCGGCCGCGTCGAGCGCAGCGGGCGCACCGGCTGGTTTAGCGGGAAATACCGCCGCGCCGCGTGGCGTTGCCCGGGCGGGAGCAACGATCACGTCGAGCGGAATTTCGATGTGAACCGGCCGCGGCCGGTCGCTCGCGAAGACCGCAAACGCGCGCGCCAGCACCTGCGGCAGTTCGTCCGCATTGAGCAGCGTGTGGGAGAACGCGGTGAGCCCTGCGAAGACGCTGTGCTGCGACGGCAGTTCGTGCAGGCGGCCAGCGCCACTACCGAGCTGCTGTGTGGCGTTGACACTGGAAATCACCAGCATCGGGATCGAATCGGCGTAAGCCTGCGCCATCGCGGTCGCGATGTTCGTCATGCCCGGCCCGGTGATGATGAAGCACACACCGGGCTTGCCGGTCACGCGGGCATAGCCATCGGCCATGAAACCCGCGCCCTGCTCGTGGCGCGGTGTGACGTGGCGCAGCGTCGAGGCCGCCAGCCCGCGATACAGCTCGACGGTATGAACGCCTGGAATGCCGAACACGAGTTCGACGCCGTGGTGTTCAAGCAGCCCCACAAGCGCCTCACCGCAGGTCTGCCCGGTAACCGCCTGAGGCTGCAGGTGCCCGCCCGGGTGGCCGAAGATCGATGTGGTTTCAGGAAAGTTCATGAGACGTCTTCGAATTGATCAGTTGCCGGTGCATGCCTGTCTCCGGATGTGTGTTTGTTGGCCTATTCTTGTTCCGCGGCGTGCACACGGCAATCGAGTAATTTGCATGCTCGCCATGTTCTGGGCTCATGGCCTCAATCAGGAGGGTCATTCACTCCGATGATCTGGGCGCGCAAATCGGCGCACATGATGCGAAGTGAGTCGGGAAGCCCGACCGGCCATCATGAGTTTTTCAAATGCTGGAAGGTATCGACGATGCGCCGCCTGGCGCCGCTGAACGCGTATTCACGCGACGCGCGAAGGAGCTCGCGCCGACGAAGGAAGGCGAACAGTTTTTGCCGGCAGTGAAAGAGCGCTTCTCGCGGATCGAGGAGGTTTCGCTGCGGCTAACCCGGCAGCGCACCGACCGCGCGCTGAAGGTACCCACCCAGCGCATCAGGCAGGAAGAGACGTTTCGGACGCAATGCGCCGGTCAACGTTTCATTTTCAGGTACAAACGGCTCAACTGCGGTCGCGAATGCACCCACAGCCGGGACGCCAGCCAGCCGGGCGGCCGGTCGCGCACTTCGAGGCGGAAGACTGACCGTTCGACGGCCGTGCTGCCCGCGAGCGCCTTTCCGCGCTGGTTCGGACCCATCTCGCAGGTATAGAAATACCGAAAGCCCGCCTCAAGGGCGACCTGGCGGTAATCGTCATCGAAATAGCCCTGCGGCCAGCAGAGATGATCGGACGCGCCGCCAAGCCGGTCGAAGGCGAGACGGGAATCGATCAGATCCTGCCGGAGCAACGCACGCCTGCGCGCGCGATCAGGTTCGACGTGGTCCCAGCGCACGTGCCGATGCGTGTGACTGTGAAATTCAAACGTATTCGCGCGCCGCATGGCATCGATTTCGGACCATCGAACGATCACACGGTCGGGCTCCCCGTTTTCGATGGCCGACTCCCCGTCCTTATGGCTGAGCAGCGTGGGCAACGACTCGCGCGCGCCCGCATGGGGGCGCGGTGCACCCTCGCCCGGCCACGCGGTCACAAGGAAACACAACGCGGTAAAGCCGTGGCGCTCCAGCACCGGGTGTGCGTGCACCCAGTTGTCGAGATAGCCGTCGTCGAACGTGATGACAATGGAATTGCGCGGCAGCGGTGTGCCAGCAAGGTACGCGGCGAACTCAGCGGAGCCGGTGGTCCGATATCCCGCTTTCGCCAGGTACGCCATCTGCGCAGCGAAATTTGCGGGCGAAACCGTAATCATGCCTGGCGACGTGCTGATGTGGTGGTACATCAGGACGGGCACCGTCCTCGCGTACTGCGTCATCCGGTTTTCCGCCGTTCGCGCAAGCCGCGCCGATAATATTCGACGGTCTCGCACGCCATTGCGTCGACTGTAAAGCTGAAGTCGGTCAGCAGCCGGCCGGCGCGGCCAAGCCGGGCACGCAGCCGGGGATCGTCAACCAGCTGCACAATGGCCGTTCGCAGCGCGTCGATATCATGCGGCGGCACGAGCAGACCATTTACACCGTGGTTAATGAGTTCCGGCACACCGTCCACGTCGCTGCCGATTACCGCCAGGCCGCTCGCCATCGCTTCAATATACGACTGGCCGAGCGCCTCCTGATGCGTCGGCAGCACGAACAGGTCGCAGCCACGCAGCACATTGGGAATATCGGTGCGAAAACCGAGTAGATGAATGCGATCTGCGAGCCGGAGTCGGTCGACAATCTCCTTGACCTTATCGAAACAAGGGCCGTCTCCCGCCATGACGATGTGCAGCCCAGGCCGCCCGGCGAGCAAGGGTCGAACTGCCGCGATCAGATCCTCGTGGCCCTTCTTGTCGCGCATGATTGCGACCATGCCAATGACCGTAGAATCCGCATTGATACCCAGTTCGGCGCGCAAGGTGGAATGCGACAGCGGCTCGTGCCTGGCTATACCGTCATAGATGGTCTCGACCCGCCTTCTTGATACGCCTGCGGAGACCAGGTAGTCACGCACATGCCGGCTGACCGCGATCACGCGATGGGGAATCCATGTGTAGGTGGCGAGGGAGTTGATTGGCAACGCCAGATGCCGTGTGCGAACGACAAGAGGTGTGCCCGCAAGGCGCCCGGCGAACCCTGCAATAATGCTGTCGTGACCGCTGTGCGTGTTCAGTACATCGAACCTTTTGCGACACAGCAAATCCCTGATTGTCATCAGCGACCGCGCGTCTGCGCCGCCTCTCATGGGCGCATGATGAACAGCGAAGCCCTCTCCCCGTGCCCGTACACCGAGTTGCGCATCCTGCGGGCACACCACCTCCACGGAATGGTTCATCCCTCTTAGCGCAATCATCTCCTTCAGAGTACGGTGTTCTTGCCCTCCCCAGCCGCTGGATGATTCGCTATGCAAAATCTTCAGTGCTTTCATTGCCCTTCCCCAACAACCTGAAATTTGCATCGTGCGTAATATACCGTAACAAAGTAGCGGGCGTGAGTGCGTTTTGCCGGTATTGACAGATAATTTTCCGCGTTGGTCAGGCGTTCGCTGAGCATGAACGGCTGCGGCCAGGCCGTCTCTTCAAGCGGGCTTCCGTGATTTCCCCAGGTTAGCCTTAAGCTTTCCTTAAGATCCGCGAAACCCACCCTCCCTCGAACGCGTTCATTTTGCGCAGACAACCTTAAGCGACGCTGATGGCAGGCAGCGCGATGACCGGTTGCGTTATCTGGCGGCAAGCACGCGACAGCCGCTTTCAGGTGGGCGCGAGGCAGCATCCCCGACCTTCCGGAACTGCTATTCTTTGTCTCGCGACCCACACAGGGTCGTACGTACGTGACACCCCAAGCCCCAGCGCCTGGCCTCAGGCGAGACAGGACTTCAAATGTTCGGCTTTCTGCGCGGCTACTTTTCCCACGATCTCGCAATTGATCTTGGCACTTCAAACACGCTGATCTACATGCGCGGGAAGGGCATCGTCCTCGACGAACCCTCCGTCGTGTCGATTCGCCAGGAAGGCGGCCCGAACGGCAAAAAAACCATTCTGGCGGTGGGCAAGGAAGCCAAGGAGATGCTCGGCAAGGTGCCGGGCAACATTGAAGCCATCCGCCCGATGAAGGACGGCGTGATCGCCGACTTCAACATCACCGAGCAGATGATCAAGCAGTTTATCCGGATGGCGCATGCGCCCCGTATGTTTGCGCCGTCTCCGCGCATCATCATCTGCGTGCCGTGCGGTTCGACCCAGGTCGAACGACGTGCGATCAAGGAAGCCGCGCATAGCGCGGGCGCCTCGCAGGTCTACCTGATCGAGGAACCGATGGCCGCCGCAACCGGCGCCGGCCTGCCTGTTTCCGAAGCCACGGGCTCGATGGTGGTCGATATCGGCGGCGGCACGACGGAAGTCGGCGTGATCTCGCTCGGCGGCATCGTGTACAAGGGTTCGGTGCGCGTCGGCGGCGACAAGTTTGACGAAGCCATCGTCAACTACATCCGCCGCAACTACGGCATGCTCATTGGCGAACAAACGGCCGAAGCCATCAAGAAGGAAATCGGCTCGGCGTTCCCCGGATCGGAAGTCAGGGAAATGGAAGTGAAGGGCCGCAATATGTCGGAAGGCATCCCGCGCAGCTTCACGGTTTCCAGCAATGAAATCCTCGAAGCGCTGACCGATCCGCTGAACCAGATCGTGTCGGCGGTAAAGATCGCGCTCGAACAGACGCCTCCGGAACTCGGCGCCGACATCGCCGGGCGCGGCATCATGCTCGCAGGCGGCGGCGCGCTGCTACGCGATCTCGACCGCCTGCTCGCGGAAGAAACCGGCCTGCCGGTGTTCGTCGCCGAAGACCCGCTGACGTGCGTCGTGCGCGGCTCGGGCATGGCGCTCGAGCGCATGGATAAATTCGGCAGTATCTTTTCGTACGATTGACGGTGGCGGCGATGACACCGCCACCGCATTCCGCAACCCATCCGCCTGCCCTTCCAGCGACTTCGCCGTAGTCACGGCTTGAAGAACTGGACCCAGTCCCGCCAAGCCGAGGAAAGCTTTGTCCGTGATTTGACGTACCGCGAAAGCGAAGTCGGAGGCTTCATGTATCAACGGTCTCCACGACTGCCAGATTCGAACTCACAGCGATCGGCCGGCGGTTCCCACGCCATGTACCGGGTGAGTGAAGGTGTAATGCATTGAAACGCCTCGTCAGCATCGGCCGCGGAGAGAGGTCTAAGAACAATCCGCGATGATTCAATCTGGATATTCATCGGGGCGTCGGTTCGAGTTGCTGTCTCAAAAAATGCCTCTCGTGCTGGCCGCTGAAACCGCAGAGGCGACCGAATTCGGTATAGCCAAGCTTTTTGTAGAATCCGGGTGCCTGAAAGCTTAGCGTGTCGAGAAACGCGCGTTTGCATCCCCTCTGCAGGGCCTGGCTTTCAGCTGCCGCCATTAGGCTGGAAGCTAATCCCCCTTTCCGCGAACGCTCGTCCACCCATAGGAACTGAATCTCAAGGTATTCCCGGTAGGTTTTCCCCGTCAGGCCGGCAATAATCCGCTTCTCGTCGTCGCGGATGAAAACGCTCAGCGTCCGGACGTCCTCGTTCGTAAACGCTGCGTTTTGTACGCGCGCGTCTGTGCAATCACGAACTCTTCGTCAATAACGTCGGGGGTATCGGTTACTTCGAGCCGCAGAGGAATAGGTTGCATTGAGATAGATATTGCATTGTTGACGATCTTTGCGGCATTGTCGAACATCTCATCCTGGGCCGGCTTGTGCCCGTCGACGATCGGCAGCACACGACACGATTGACGCCGATGCTACGAGTGCGGTGCATTCACTACGGAATCACTGAAGGTTTGCGACAGTCACGGATTGCTCCTGCGAATTGGAGATCGGATCTTCAAGTCTCCCAGTTGATGGAATGTCCATGGCTTGGCTCCCCATCCCGACTCCTCTACAATTGACGCGTGAACACAATCTGCGTCAACCGGACTACCACGATGAGCCGGCCGCTGAATATGGATTTGCGTGCCCGCGCGGAACTGCTTACCTATCTGGTCGCATCGCACCTGCTGACGCGCGAGATGACCGGTGAGTGGCTTTCCGTAGAGCACGTCGTTGAATCCACCAAGCTGTGGCTCTCTTCGAACGGGGGCGGCGCCGACCTGATGCAGCGTGCGCACCTGGCGAGTCAGGCGCTGGATATTGCGAAGCGCATTGCACTCACGTCGGCAACCCGGTTCGATTCCAAAACCGTTACCGGCATGTTCTGCGAGAATCTGCGCCTGGACTTTCGTTCGGCTGCGGTGAGGGAGACCTACCAGACGTGCCTGAACCGGCTGGTCAGTCAAAGATGGTATTAGTTGCAGGCACCGCGACAATTCAGGTGCGGTCCACGTCCGAGGAAACGATGACCGATAACGTTGAGGTCAATGTTGTGCCGGGTGGCCAGTCGGGCGGCCCGCTTGATGCCGCTTGCGCTCATGTCCTCCAGGTCACCCATGCACGGTGCGCTGCGGTCATCGCGCTTGACGGTGAAGCGGGCTCCGGTTACTCGGTCAGGGGGCCGCTTGACGCACAGGTTCTGCTACCCGATATCCTGGAGCAGATGGCACAGACATTACGCCTGCAGCTTGCCAGAAATCTGAATTGAGCATGCGCGAGAGCACGTATCTTGAGCTGAGGGCGAAACTCGCCATCCTCGACGAGCAGATTGAGCGCGCCAGGGCCGCCGAACGGTCCGCAGCGATCGAACGGATCCGCGAACTCATGGACGAATACAACATCTCACCCCACGAAGTCGTGACCCGACGGCGCGGCCGGCCGCCGGTGCCACCGCGCTATAGAAATCCTGCAACCGGGCAAACCTGGACGGGATGGGGCAAACGGCCCGCCTGGCTCGGTGGAAAGAATTCACGCGAGTTCCTCGTCGCAAGAAGTACCTGACCCACGTCATTACCCAGGCCAGGAAGAAGCTGCGTCTCAAACTGCAGAACGGTTACATTATGTGCGGCAAGCACGAAGAAGGCCCAATGCCCCGTAGCGACCCCACAACGGACGGCCGTGCAAATTCGAACACAACGGCAGCTTCCTGGTGTACAGCGGCCGTTGCTACACAGCCGAGGTCCAGCGAGCGACAGGTCATCGATAACCGCGGCTTCGGAAAGACCAGTGCCAAGTGCGAGGAGTCTGTAGTTTCCCGTCAGACTGACCGAGCATGACCATGGCGAATCACGAGGTAGCTTCAGTGAGGATCAGCCCGACGGAGGCGCGCTCGGCGTAGTACTTTGCCATCAGCGCATTGGGCACCCGTTCGTCACCGGCGCGCTTACGGGTCAACGGGACCATGATGATGCGGTTCGGTAACGTGAGATCGCCAATCTGGAGGGGGTCACAAAGTGTCGGCATAAGAGTCGACTTTTCCTGGCGGATCCAGGGCCCGCAACAATGAAATCAACGTGATGAGTGAGCGGACCGAAGTCCCGCTAGGCGCTATCTATGAAAGACGTTGTTACGCGTCGAGGCAACCCTGACGTGATGATCCCAGGCATCATTGAAGTCACGGCCTGACCCGACAGGCCTACCCCTCGCGTGCGAACGCGCGCGACGGGCGAGCGCTCCGGTGCCGTCAGTGCGGCGCCGCGTCGTTCAGATAGACGCCCGTCGACAGCCCGGCCTTCACCTGTCGCGTGAACTCGTCGGTGGACACTTCCTCCGCGCCGGCCTCGATCGCGTCGTACGCCTGGCGCACGACGTCGGCCGGCGTTGCCTTCGGCACTTCCAGCCCGCGCGTCAGATCCGTATCGATAAAGCCGGCATGCAGCCCGACGACCTGCGTGCGCTGCTCGCGCAGCGATTGGCGCAGGCCGTTGGTCAGCGCCCACGCGGCCGACTTCGACACGCCGTAGCCCGACAGGATCGGCCGGTTCACCCAGCTCGCGACGGACAGCACGTTCAGGATCGCGCCGCCGCCGTTGCCGGCGAGGCTCCCCGCGAACGCTCGCGACATCGCCAGCATCCCGAACACGTTGGTTTCGAAGTGATCGCGCAACGCGTCGAGCGCGCCGTCGTCCGTCAGGCTGCCGAGCCGCGCGATGCCCGCGTTGTTGATCAGCAGCGTGACGTCGCGCGCCGCGTCGGCGACCGCGGCCACGGCCGCCGGATCAGTCACGTCGAGCTTCACGGGCACCACGCCCGGCAGCGTCACGCTGGCCGGATCGCGCGCGCCCGCATAAACCTTCCGCGCCCCTCTTTCGAGCGCCTGTTTCGCGAACTCGAGGCCAAGCCCGCGGTTCGCGCCCGTCACGAAAACGACAGCACCTTCGATCTTCATAATCCTTCCTTTCGCATGATGAATCGCATGCGCGTCGGCTCGCCGCGCGTGAGATCTGGTGGAAGCAAGGCTGCATTCGCTTACCGAGCCGTTGCGCCGTGCCTTCCCGTGCAGCAGTTAATCGCGTCGCGCAGCCGGCGCCGGATTGCTTTTGTCGAACGATTCGTGACAACTCACGCACCGCATCCGATGGGCGAAGGATATACCTATGAAAATCATAGTGTCAAGTGTGACGTAGCTTTACTGACGATTTCCTGTGAAGTTGACAGTTCATGACGACGCCGTTCACCCGACCGCTGAGCGTGCCGGGATCGACCGCCCCCGGCGTCCCCGTAGCAGCGGTTTCCCTGTGGTAATGCGTCGCGAGCTGACACCCTCCTGACAAGGGGAGACACCATGCAACTGAGTGGGTCGCGCTTGCCCGGCAAGGACATTACACACCTGCAAATCACATCATTCGCCAACGTCCGAGTCGGATGCACGACGGCTTGTTGGCCTCCCCCCGCGACAGCGTGCGAGACAAGCGACACCATGCTGGCCGATGCGGGATCTTCGTTCGTCCTATCGAAAACCCGTATGCGATTAAATCTTTTGCGATTGACATCCGCCAACCTCTCACTCATGATGCAACGCATGCGATCACATCGCATGCGATTTAAAGCCGCTTAACACCCTTATTCACAAAGGAATTCATCATGAGCAAGATCGAAAAAGTCCTCCACTCGGGCAACAGCCACGCCACGGTCAATCGCGACCCCAATGTCAAGCGCGGTGAGCTCGGCGTCCTCGACCTCAAGCTGTCAGCG
>NZ_JBNDML010000030.1:0-70978 GCF_050436565.1 Paraburkholderia sp. GAS42
TTCGGGCGGGTGGCCTGCGGCTGCAATGAGACCCCGAAAGACGGACGATTGAAAGCAACTTGGCACAAAGTGGTACCGATTCTTGCCCTATGCGGGGGACGCATATGCACATCGCATGAGGCGGCGTTTGATCTTACCCACGAACCGTGGACACGTTGAATTTGGCGTTGGTCAATGTTTCAAAGGGCAGCGGTGCCTCGTAACCAATCGTTGAGTGACGCCGCTGGCGGTTATAAAACACTTCCATATATTCGAACAGGCTGGCGCGTGCCTGATCGCGGGTTTTGTAGTCGCAGTGCATGACCAGTTCCGTCTTCAACGTATGGAAGAAGCTTTCCATCGGCGCATTATCCCAACAGTTCCCCTTGCGACTCATGCTCTGGCGGATTGCGTACCGGCCAAGCAAGGCGCGATATTCGACCGCTGAGTAGGTTGTTCCCTGATCGGAGTGCAGGATGCCAGGAGTTGTTTATGTCACTTGCCAAGGCTGTAGTTGTGGGTATCGGTGCCGAGGATGGTCTTGGGGCGGCGATAAGCCGTTGCTATGCAGCCAACAATCGTCACGTCCTGGTCGCCGGACGCACGTTCGAGAAATTGGAGAAGGTTGCTGCCACAATCCGGCGAAACGGTGGCCGCGCGACCGCCTATGCCATCGACACGACGCAGGAAGAGGAGGTAATCCGGCTGTTCGATGCCGCAATGACCAACGACGAGGATGGCGCTCCCGCCGACCTGGTCACCTATAACGCTGGCAAGAACCTGAAGATCGATTTTCGGCACATGGACCCTCGGCTCGGCCCGTCGGGTCAAGCGGTTCAGTGGCCGCTCCCAAGCTGTCAGCGACGTTCAAGCGCGGTGCGCCGTCAGCGACGTTTCTGCACACCCTCGACCTGTTGCTGCCGTTCAGGAGCGGACACCCATTAGCCGGCCGGAGTTCCACCCGGACGCAAAACGTTGGGCCAGCATTTGAAGTCTCCGCATTGCCGTCGATAGAAGCCGAAGCTCAGCACCGGTAACCAATCCCGACGCCTCCGTTGGAGCGCCCTCCGTCTTGGGCGCCCGCCGTCCGTTAAGCTATTTTTTCGCCGAAACCTATCCATTTGCAGCCGAAAAGCTCGCGTGGGCGGCGTCAATAATCTTCCAGTCGTGCAGAAACTTATCGCATGCTTCGACTGATGCGATCGGCCGCGGCGTCCCCGCCATGAGCCCCTAGGGCGCGCAGGCATGACTCTAATCCATGTAGTACTCATTTGTATCCGCACGCGCGAATTGGCCTCAAGGGTCAACCCTAGTTGCGCAAACATCCCGCAGCGCTTATCTTTCTACATCATACGTATGACTTAGAGGGTATATCGTGGTAACGCTACACAGGCAGGTCCTGAATCAGCTGGGCGAGCAGATCTGTTCAGGCAAATTCATGCCCGGTGACATCCTGCCGGCCGAGCCAATCCTCGCCGAACAGATGCAGGTGAGCCGCATCACTATCCGCGAGACGATGAAGTCGCTCTCGGCCAAGGGCATGCTGCAGGTGCGTCGCCGTTACGGCACGATCGTGCTGCCGCGCGCGCAATGGCAACTGTTCGATCCCGACGTGATCACCTGGCGTGCGCGCGCCGGCGCGATCGAACCGGGGCTCATCGAAGATCTGATGGAGTTGCGGCTGATCATCGAGCCGAACGCAGCCAAGCTCGCCGCGAAACGCGCGACGCCGGAAGATCGCATCGCCGTGCGCCGCGCGTTCAAGGCGATGGAGCGTGCGGTGGCCGGCCACGGCGAATATGTCCCCGCCGACCTCGCATTTCACGGCGCCATCCTTGCCGCCTGTCACAACCAGTTCGTCCAGCAGATGCAGAACGCGCTGTCGGCCATCCTGCGCACGAGCTTCGAACTCAGTTCCGAAATCGCGGGCGGTCCGGCCCGTTCGCTGCCGATGCACGAGGCGCTATGCGTTGCGATCGAGCAGGGCGATCCGGAAGCCGCCGAACAGGCCGTGCTGACGCTGATCAAGCGCGCCGAGCAGGATTTCGAAGACCGCGCCGCATTGAACAATACCGCCAACGATCAGCCCGCCTGACGCAGTCCTGTCACGGTAGCAGCGGATCTAACCCACTTGAAACGCGACGCGCAGAGCCGTCGCGATGGGCGCACTCGCGCCGTTTTCCTGATCACACAGAGGACCCAGCATGACCCATCTATTCGATCTGAGCGGCCGCACGGCGCTTGTCACCGGCTCGGCACGCGGTATTGGCTACGCGTTGGCCGAGGGATTGGCGGCAGCGGGCGCCAGCGTCGTGCTCAACGGCACGCGTGCGGATAGGGTCGCTGAATCGGTCAGCAAGCTGGCCAGCGCGGGCTACCAGGCGCAGGGCCGTGCTTTCGACGTCACCGATGAAGTGGCCGTCGCCGAGGCTTTCGCGCAGTGGGACAGGGACGGCGTGCAGATTGACATCGTCGTGAATAACGCGGGCATCCAGTTCCGCAAGCCGCTCGTCGATCTTGAACTGAGCGACTGGCAGCGCGTGATCGACACGAACCTGACCAGCGCGTTCATCGTCGCGAAGCAGGCGGCGCGTCGCATGATCGCGCGCGGCACGGGCGGCAAGATCATCAACATCGGCTCGCTCACGAGCGAAGCAGGGCGGGCGACAGTCGGCGCGTACACCACGGCGAAGGGCGGCATCAAGATGCTGACCCGCGCAATGACCGCCGAGTGGGCGGTCTCGAACATCCAGGCGAACGCGATTGGTCCGGGCTACATCCTGACCGACATGAACAAGCCGCTAATCGAGAACGCGGCCTTCGATGCGTGGGTGAAAAGCAGCAACCCTTCGCAACGCTGGGGCACACCGGATGAGCTCGTCGGCACGGCGGTGTATCTCGCGTCGCCCGCGTCGAGCTATGTGAACGGTCAGATCATATACGTGGACGGCGGCTGGCTCGCCGTACTTTGAAGCCGATTTGAATGCAGGCCCACGCGAGTACAGCAGAACAATAAAACGACTCGCGCTAGTCAATCGTTGTGTGCGCCGTACCGATCTGGAGACATCATGGAAAGTGTCAAGCCCGTAGCACCCCAAAGATGGTGGTATCTGATGCCCATCATCTTCGTCACCTACAGCCTCGCCTATCTCGACCGCGCGAACTACGGCTTTGCCGCGGCGGCCGGGATCGACAGGGATCTCGGCATCACGCACGGCACGTCGTCGCTGATTGGCTCGCTGTTCTTTCTCGGCTACTGCCTGTTCCAGGTGCCCGGGGCGATCTACGCGCAGCGCAATAGCGTCAAGAAGCTGATCTTCTTCAGCCTGATTCTATGGGGACTGTGCGCCGCGGCCACGGGCTTGGTCAGCAACATTCCGATGCTGATGGCGCTGCGATTCATCCTCGGTGTGGTGGAGGCCGCCGTGATGCCGTCGATGCTGATGTACATCAGCCGATGGTTCACGCGCAGCGAGCGTTCGCGCGCCAACACGTTCCTGATTCTCGGCAACCCGGTGACGGTGCTGTGGATGTCGGTGGTGTCGGGTTATCTGGTGCGCAGCTTCGGCTGGCGCGAGATGTTCGTCTTCGAAGGCGCCCCCGCGCTTGTCTGGGCAGTGGTGTGGTGGTTCACGGTGAAAGATCGTCCGGCCGACGCACCGTGGATGAGTGACGCGGAGAAGATCGAACTCGACGCACGTCTGAAGTCGGAGCAGGCGCATATCGCCCCTGTGCGCGACTACAAGTCGGCGTTCCGCTCGTCGATCGTGATGAAGTTCTGCGCGATTCACGCGCTGTGGAGCATCGGCGTGTACGGCTTCATCATGTGGCTGCCGTCGATTCTCAAGGCCGCGTCGACGATCGATATCGTCTCGGTCGGCTGGCTCGCGGCGGTGCCGTATCTTGCGGCAATCATTCTGATGCTGCTCGCGTCGTGGCTTTCGGACAAGACGCGCAACCGCAAGCTGTTCGTGTGGCCATTGCTGCTCGTCGGGACCATCGCGTTCGTCGCTTCGTACCTGATCGGCGGCTCGCATTTCTGGATCTCGTTCGCGCTGCTGGTCGTGGCTGGCGCGAGCATGTACGCGCCGTATGGCCCGTTCTTCGCACTGGTGCCCGAGCTGATTCCGAGCAACGTGCTGGGCGGCGCGATCGGGCTGATCAATGCATGCGGTGCGTTGGGTGCGTTCGCGGGTTCGTGGGTGGTGGGTTATCTGAACGGCGCGACCGGCAGCCCGGCGGCTTCATACATCTTTATGGCGGGCGGCTTGCTGCTCTCCGTGATCCTGATGATAACCGTGCCCGCGCATTCCGATCAGCGCGCGAAGCGTGAAGCGCCGCTGTCGCTGCATCGCACGTGAAGCTCCACTTGAGCAGCTTTGTTTTCCTTGATTCGTTTTTGGCAGACTGAAAATGGCAACCCTGATTACCGATGTAAAGGTCATCCTGACCGCGCCGGAAGGCATCAACCTGATCGTCGTGAAGGTGGAGACGAACCAGCCTGGTCTGGTCGGTCTCGGATGCGCGACGTTCGCCTACCGGCACGTCGCCGTGAAGTGCCTCATCGAGGAGTATCTACGGCCGCTGCTAATCGGTCGCGATGCCGAGGCAATCGAGGAGCTATGGCAACTGATGCATCAGAATGCGTACTGGCGTAACGGGCCGATCGAGAATAACGCGATCTCCGGCGTCGACATGGCGCTGTGGGATATCAAGGGCAAGCTGGCGAATATGCCGTTGTATCAGTTGTTTGGCGGCAAGTGCCGTGAAGGCGTGCCGATTTACCGGCATGCGGATGGCCGCGACCTCAACGAGCTTTGCGAGAACATCCAGAAGTATCGCGAGCAGGGCATCACGCATATTCGCTGTCAGAGCGGGGGCTATGGCGGGCGCGGCTATGGCAAGGCGCCGACGAATGCGCCGTCAGGTTCGGCGGACGGCGTGTATCTCGACAGCAGGAAGTACATGCGCGAGACGCTCAAACTGTTCGACGGCATTCGCGGCAAGATCGGCTTCGACATCGCCTTGTGTCACGACGTACATGAACGTCTGAAGCCGGTCGAAGCGATCCGTTTCGCGTGCGAGTTGGAGCAGTACGATCTGTTCTTTCTCGAAGACGCAATCGCGCTGGAGGAGGGCGAATGGATCCGGCAGCTGCGCGCGAAGACGACCACGCCGTTGGCGCAGGGCGAGCTGTTCAACAACCCGTACGAATGGCGCTTCCTGATCACCGAACGGCTGGTCGACTACATCCGCGTGCACCTGAGTCAGATCGGCGGCATCACGGCGGGGCGAAAGCTGCAGATATTCGCCGAGCAGTTCGGTGTGAGGACGGCGTGGCACGGTCCGGGCGACATGTCGCCGATGGCCCACGCGGCGAACATCCACATCGATCTGGCCTCCCGCAATTTCGGTGTGCAGGAGTGGTCCGGCACCGAGCCTCCCAACTTTGTGATCCAGGATCTAAAAGGCCCGAGAGCCGCATTGCTCGACGTTTTCCCGGGACTTCCCGAGTTTCGGCATGGCTACGTCTACGCCAATGACAAGCCGGGGTTGGGCGTGGAAATTGACGAAACCGAGGCGGCCAAATATCCGTGCGATAACACTGTCACGACGTGGACCCAGACGAGGTTGAAGGACGGGACGTTACAAACGCCGTGATTTTCTGCGTGCCATGCGCGGCGTTGTCTTCGTCTTCGCGCACGGGCCAGCATGCTGAAGAAGGACCCATTAAGTTAGGCCATCCCATGCCTAACTGCGATCAATTCTTTCAAGCCTGTAGCGACGCTTTATCCATTACCCGGCACGTCACCTGGTGCAGGTAATCACCACATTCCGGTATCGGATGGACGCACGAAGTGACCTTCACCGTTGCGGTCCGTCTGCCATCAGCACACTCGAATCGGAGTTGCTCGCGCGCGAACACTTCGACACCCATGAACAGGCCCGACGCCGTCTGTTCTGGTTCCTCGAGGGCTGGTACAACGTGCGACGCTTACATAGCAGCATCGGCTACCGTTCACCGCTCGAATTCGAAGAGTCGCACATAAAAAAGCAAATCGCTCCAACATGCGGGTTGTCCACCGTCGGGCGGCGTCATGGTCGTAATAGGCGACCCGCCGCCCGCCCGTGGACAACCCGCGACTCATCGCTCAATGGAGGCTAAACCGCACATCGATCGCAACTGCAAATCTGTCCGTCGAAGCGGGTCAACCTCAAATTTAATTCGCGTAGTCCGAACGCTTGTCCAGCAAGGCTGGACCATTACGCGAACGCCGCCTCGTCGCGAGTTGACAGAATTACTGTCGCAACGGTGACCAATTTAATGCGGTCTACGATAAGGTCTACAAACTCGACGACGGACACATCATTCATTAGTTGTCGTCGGAGTGCCGCTACCCCTGCAGCTACCATCCTGAGATTGTTATCTTCGACCGCTACAAGGCTGTCTTGCCGGGCGGTAGTTGCAGCCACGCTGTATCAATCGAAGTCTTGAAGTAAATGGCCTCGCCAGTAGCAAATTAGCTGATATTTATTCCGACTTTCATCGGTTCGAGTCCTCGCGAATTGGCGTACAGGTCGGCAATCGCATCGGTCATATGGCCGAGCAGCGCCTTTGTATCGACGTTGCCTTGTGCCATGTAGAGCCTTTTCGCGAGACTGCGGATTTCGTGGAATGTGGGCGCCTCTTCATCGTTGATGCCAGCAAGCCGGCGAGCCTCGAGGAACTTCTCCGAGACAGTCTTCGCCTTGATCCGTGACCCCTTTGCCGCGCTCGCATATTTGCGCACGTGATGGATCAGATATTTGCTGACAACACCTGTCGCCCGGCAGCGTGCGACGACTTCGGCCAGCGAGACGTTGACCGCGTCCATGCGCAGCTCGAGCGGGATCGCGATGCGCACGCCGGTCTTGCCGCGCTTCAGTAGCGCGTGACCATCGACGTTGAAAGATCGTTCCCAGCCAGCGATGGTCGACAGATCCTGACCGGATACGATGGCCAGCAGCATCGCATTCTGTAGCCACGGGGCAACCTCGGGCGCTTTCTCGAAGGCGGCATTGAAGTCTGCGAGCGTCATGCGGCGGCGTCTGACAGTCACTTTGGCGCGCTCGGTGTCGTCCGCCGGATTCTCTTTCATCCAGCCAAGCGCCTTGCCACGTCTGCAGATCGCTTTCAGGCGGCTGCGGATCTGGACTGCCCACTGCATCTTTCCTTCCGCCTCGAACTTCTCCAGCATGTCGGCGATGTGTTTCGTCGTCAGTTCCATGCAGGGAATATCGCCCAAGGTGGCGCAAATGATCCGATCCCGGTATTTTCGGCTGTCGATGGTCGACTTCTTCACGCCAGCGGTCGGCATTTTCTCGAGCAAATCGGCGATCGTTTCCCGGGGTGTCTCGATGCGCTCGGAGAGCGTCTTCGAGACTTTCCCATTGGCCGACACCACATTGGCTTCCTGCGCCTCAAAGATAGCCAGCGCGAGATCGATCCTGCCGAGTACGTGTGTTTTACCGTCACGCGGATCGCGCCACGTGTAATAGCCAGGGCGCGGCTCGTGCAGGTTATCGGGCCAGTTGGCGCGACGTCGTATGCGTGGTCGGGCAGCCATATTTATTGTGGGATTCGTTGTGCAAGGCGCGGGCGAACGGTTCCATCCTGAAAGACGGCGTTTTGCTCGACATAGTACGACCGTCCGACCTTCACCGGCGCTGGATAGATCTTGCCGGCATTGATCCAGAGTCTGGCTGTTCGAATCGCCGGTGGCGGATCAAATTCCCGTTTCAGCCACTCATCAAGTCTGACCTTCATTTTGGCTCCGGATTTGCGCGAGATTTTAGTGAGTCGTTGTCTCGCTGCGGTCGTGCTACCAGTCATCGCCGGTGAGGCGTAAATCGCTCACCGCTCCACTAAGTTTGGGGCAACATAGCTCTACCGCCCACTTGCGCTTACCCTGGCGCTGCAAACTGTGCTATTGCGGCAGCGATCTCTCCGCCGTCCAACATGTTCACTGTCTCACCGCTCTTGATGGGTGTGGCGCTGGTTGTGGCATAGTCTCCGCCAAGCTGGATGACTACTTGCCCCGAAGAGCGCAATTCGCGAAGATATAGAGCCTCTTCCGCGAGCTGTTTGATCATTGCTGGAGTTTGGTCCTTTCGTGATCCCGCGGCGCGTGCAGCGGCGTGAAGACGAGGATTCCCATATCGACTAATGGTGATGGTAGTCCTGATTGCTTCCTCGTCCGCGCCTGCTGTTTTCTGCGGTACGGCTATCTCTTTCGTTCGCTTCATCTTTTCCCCGTCGTGGGTGTATCGCTCAGATCCGTCTTGTCATCAGTGTGCGAGCGTGTTGATCCGATGCTGCCTTTGCAGCGAGCAAAAACCCTTTTGCATTCGAGTTCAACGGATCATCCATCATCACGATCGGAGTGCCATTGAATACATTTTGTACGGCGGACGCGAAGAACTTTGCACCGCCGCCGGTTAGAACGATACGGATGTCTTCGTCTGTCTCAAGGCGACCTTTTATCGTCTTTACAACCTCGTCAATCATCGGCTGGACCTGCGGTAGACAAAGTGCAGCGACATCCACCTCGTTGCCTCTCAAGACGAGCTTGGTGTTAGTGCGCAGTGCGTACTCGATGCGCTCCAATTTTGAGACGCGCAGACCGAATTCCTTCTGGAGTACGTCGGCGAATCGCGAATATAGGGAGTACATCCCAACGGGTACTCCATAGCTGCGCTTCGCGTCGACTTGCAGACCAGTGGCGCAAAGTGCATCGGTAGACCGAAAACCTACGTCGAAAACGACCGTCGAAAGCGTTGGGTCCGCGGGAATCTTGCCAGTATTTTGAGCGAGAAGAAGCGTCCCATACGGCTGTGGAAGCACGATAACTTGACGGATCGTAACGATGCCCAGGCCATGGTCGTGCGTGCCTTCGAACCGACGGCGTAGTTCTGCTGCGTGGAGCGTAAAGGTGTGTAACGGCGTGCCTACCACCAAAACGTCAAGTTCGGTGTATCCCAAGGTGTGCAAGGCCGCCGCGACAAGAGCATTGTGGTGCGGGCTTTGCTGAAAATCATCGACAGGAGTAGGGCGAGCAATCGCTGGAAGTGCCCCAGATTGAATGACGACCCGGTACTGCCTTCCATCCACAATGGGATGCACTTCCCTGTCCTTATTCGGAAGATCTTTCGCAAATTGGGCCAACTGGGACGAAGCGTCTAGCTCCTCCACGCACGAAGGAAAAAAAGTCGTCGACACGTGACCATCCGCGCCTTCTGCATAGGCCTTCACGTTTCCAAAGCCCAGGTCGATTGCCGCAACGGGTTTTCTGATTCGAACCGCCGGGTTAAACGGGTAATTTTTCAAAGCTTCCTCCGAGTCGGAAACGTGGTAGTGGCGATACGAATCCGCTGACGAGACTGTCTCGTCTGAACGGAGTTATTGATCGCTAGTTCTATTTGTAACCGCTTCAACAGTAATTGCGTGACTAGGACCGATGTGGGGTTGCGGCGAACGCCTCGCTGCATGATCGTTTTAGCAGCGGGCGCTCGCGAGGCAACTCGGTAACGTCTAGGCGGAGGGACTACCGGCGCGACAATCGTTGCGTCAGAAGCTCGGCGTGGACGGCTTTAGTTTCCTCGGTAAGTGCCTGAAACTGCTTGTCGAACCGGCCACGCCGAATGAGCGCGTCCAAGTCATTCTTGACGCCGTCTGGATCGAGCGCTTCGTTGGCGTCACCCGAAATTCTCATGACAGTTCCTTGGAGATACTCGCTACCCTCATCCAAACTTGCGTAGCCGGGCCCGCTGTAATCTGAAGCGACGATCTGGCGGAGTCCATCCGTCAGCACAATGTCAAGCGCGTAGTTAGCCATGCGGTCGTAAACGTCGTTCGTGATCAGCGGGTCCTCCGCGATCGCATAAGGAAAGCAGGGAAGCTCAAGCATCCAATAAAACTCGTCCGCCGTCGTCCACGACGCATCATGGATGGTTTGCACACCCCACGCTGTCTCGCGATGGTAGATGGATTGGGACAATTTTTTCACCCATTTCCGGTAAGTAACGGTCTTGCGCAGTTTCAACTCATCATTGCTCAACAACCGCAGATGCTCTGTCTTGTCGATTCTCTTTACTGCTTTGTACAGCGTCTTGTCGAGCGCCTTGGCTTCGATTAGCCAGAGTGGCAATGGGCCCCATTTGAACCTGAGCGCCTCCGCAATCTTGCGCGGATCGGGACGTGGGTAGGAATCAATGCAGTTATTGACAGCAGCAGCCATGGGACCTCCTAAGGTCGGAATGTGGAAAAGTGGTACGTGCTCGCGAAGCACGCTAGATCGGGCTTTTTTGGACCAGAAAACACGCGGACAAAGGCAGCGTCCATGTCCCTTTCCGGGAAAGCGCCTTTGACCTTGTGTGCTGGTCGATTCATGGAGTGCTGGCTGCTAAGCCACGAGTTACATGTATTGAGGACTACAAAATAGTGGATGTCTTATCGGATCGAGTTCCTTGACCCAGTTGATTTGATTGAGGCGGGCAGTCGATCGGCGCGTCAGACGAAGTCGGCCAGACCCCTAATGGGTTGGCTCGTTCCTGCGAGCAAGAAGCAATGCAGGACGGCGTGCGCCATCGCGGTCAAACGGTCAATTTTTTGTATGGTGCGGATGTGCGTTGGGCGAAGGACGACCCAAACGACTTACTTATTAGATGAACCAATCCCTAATAACGGGATTGCGTGCGTGAGATGACGCACGATTCTCCCGCGCAATGGTGTACGCAAGAAGAATCTTTCGATTGATTTCGATATGCCAAGTCCGTCACAAAGTTCAACGAAGCTGCGCATTCATCGGGGAGTGCTTCCGCAGAGGCGGCAGTTGGAGCGTACGACAGGTAGAAATTTTTATCAAGAGATTTCTTTATTGTCTCTATTGGATGACTCCATTAAGCCCGTCAGCAGGCGCTGTTCCAGCCCACACGCGCTATCCGGCGAACCCGCAGGGGCCCGTGATCCTTAGGCAAGTGGGCAAGTCAGTCATCTTGAAGACTCTTTTTCTCGCGCGCAAGTTTGCTCTTGAGCGCTCTTAGTTTTTCACGACGGTCGGTGCCCAGAATCAATTCGGTAGGACAAGAGTCCCGAGGGTGTTGAATGGCTTCGAGGACTAGAGGTGTTTGGTCAATGGTCAACTGAGTAAGCGCCCGCGCCAAGTCAGGGCGACCGTCACGGACTAGTCGTCGCGCCGCGTATGAGATTAGGGAGGCAACATCTTGTCCGTCGGCGGGGCCGCCTGTCCGATTTTGTGTGGAATCGTACTGGTCGCTTTGACCGCCCGCTCGCTGCGGTATCTCACGATTGCTCCCATAGAATCTCAGCGCGTCTCCTAGTTCTCGCCCGCGAATCTGGTCCATCAAGGCCCGAACATCGTCCGACTTCCAGGGGCAGTCAGGCCGGTCGATGAGTGAGTGCTTATGCCCCCATGTCCATATATGAATAAAAAGACGAATTTCTGCGCCCGCGCGTAGTGAATGGTGTGTTCCCCGATGAGCGAGGTAGCGACTAGCATCGGGAAGCCCGGTCAAATCAACGTAGTCACAGTCGACAAAATACCGTTCCAACGCCGTGACCTGTCTGATCAGTGCAGGGCGCGCAACGTCTTGACGCAGTGGAATCTCGCACGTGCGAAAGCACTGAAGTAGCGACACCGGTGACATTATCGACTGATTTTGGTGATAAAGACCAAGTTGATACGCCCGCCAGTTGTGCAATGCTTTGTCTCTGTCTCGACCCAGCGGAACCTCTTGCGGTGAACTGGTTTTCAGGTAGTAGAACGTCTTGCCCGCAGTCGATTTCCTCACGCGAAGGCCGGGTGGAAGGGAGCTCTTTTTCACGGCTGCTCAACGTCCGACGAGGTAGGCGAGGCTGATCTCACTTCTGAAATGGCCAAGCTCTTCACTCAGGATCTGCAATGCCCGTTGGGGTCCAAGCAGCTCGATCAAAGTCCGCAGGCGGTTTTGGGCAAAGCTGTGTCGCAAGCCATGAAGTCCACGGCTCCAGCCGAGCGCAAGCTCGCTTGCTCGACTGAAACTCGCGGAGAGCGCCTGTCCGCCACCGATATCAAAATAACTGATGTGATCGATTTCACGGTCGCGAACGATGACTGGCTGCCGTCTCTTCCGTTTCATCAATTCTTCAACAAGTTCCAGCGAAATGGCCACCTCGCGCCTCAGCCCCCCCTTTCCAGTGACAACAAATATCACATAGTCGGTACGCCCCAAAAAGCATTCTTTGGACCAGGTTCGATGAGGGGAGGGCTCGTTCATGGATCGCTCGCTCAAGGTGATGCATTCGTGGGCACGCAGCCCGGCGTCGTAGCACAAGAGCGTCGACAGTTGATTTCTTTCCGTCTGGCGTCTAAGCGTCTGTGTTACGGCATCGAAGCCGTACGCTTTTCCGTGAACAACTGGTTCCACGCTGCTGTCAATGTGAGGGAGTCTGACTGAATAGACTTTCTCCAACATTTTTTTGGCCTGGTTCACCGACTTTTGTGCGTGCCCCTCCGCATACTGGTCTAGGAACTCAAGCATCATGGGGCCAAGGCATCCATCTTCCAGAGGCACACGGTAGTCAATCAGCCACTGCAGGTAACCTGTGAGTGCCGTGCGGTAGGCCCGCTCGGTTCCGATGGAGCGGATCACAATTTGATCTAGTTCACCAAGCTCGTGTTTCGAGGCGCCATGTACGGTGATGCTCGCGATCGTTTCGCGTGCGAGTTTGCTTATAGACACGCTATAGCCTCCACAGTTGATAGAGCTTGTGTTCGATCAGTGCCTTTCGAATCGCGGTGGCGCAAAACCGGCGGCTCGAATCACGCTCAATTGCGTCCGAAAGCTTGCTAAGGCTGAATTCCCGTGGATCGGGAGCGTAAACGCGACGCATGGTGAAACTGCGCATTTGTGGAAGAAACTCGTCGAGCGGCGCTTTCCTCCGTCGCTGTCGTACCTTGGTGGGTGGACATTCATCGTATCGCTCGCTCAAACGGGCGATCAAGTCGTCTAAGGACATCGTTCTCCTTCCTGTTCCGTGAGACTGCACGAAGTAGCCGGAGGGCAGGCAGCAGCCGTGACCCGGCGCCTTCGACAAGACCAGAAAATACCGCTCATCCGAGAGACCAGGGCGCAGGTACGCCCTTCGGTACGGGCGCACCCGTGCCTTGCCGCTTGACTGCTACAACGCGAACAAAGGCGCGGCCGGGCCTTAGCTAGCTGAAGTTTTGTGGATTGAATTTGTTGCCAAGCGCTGGCGCGCAAGGCTTGATGACCTCCCAAACGCCATGCAGCACGGGGGCGGTCACAGAGATTATCGAGAAGACAAAAATTGTTCGGCAAAGGCGCCGACACAAGATCCGGCTTACGATTGGGATTTTCTGAATGCGTAGCCGAGTCGCAATGAATGGGCTACCGCCTTTGAACTCAAGTTTCTGGCGAAACGGAGTGCACTTGCTAAAGCTTTTACGGGCGTTCGCTCGTAGGCCGTATGGTCACCGCGTGAATCTTGCCACATCAGGGCGATTGGTTGCGCGATTAGTATATGAGCAATCTCGCCAATCGTGCAAGCTCAGGACGAACCCTTATGGCAGGAACGTTGCCGGGATCTCACGGGGGGCTGGATAACGGGCATTCGGCGGGCGTCAATTGTACTGCTTGACCATTCGGTAATAGAGCGCGTCCGCTACGTGTCGAAGTACGGACACCAAGTCGAATGACCGGGACTTAGGGAATTGGTCGCGCGTCCGCGCAGAATTGCGGTACCGGCAACTGAGATAGATGGTACTTAAGTGTGACGCGTGGCATGGGCTTCCGGCAGTACGATCGAAATATGACTTATGTACGAGTTACGTTTCCGCAATGTACGACAGGTACCGTTTTTTCGGGTCGCAACTGTGCACATGTGATAGGTATGTGTGAGGTGAGTCGTGGTTAGCTTGCTTCTTCAGGATTTTTAGTGGCATGGGGGCCCAGATACCGACGTCGGATGCGCTTTTGCGACGACGGTTAAAGCATGCGCGTTTGAACTGCGGGCGGAATTCGCGAAGGCGGTGTCATCGCGACGTGGGTTGATCACCTAGCACCGCATTAAACACGCTCAACTGTTGACTGTAAGAGCTGTCGTGAATCGGCTTTTTTGCCAGCAGACCATTGACTGGCGAGGCTTTCCGGAATTTTTGGTTCCTCTGACATAGCCGTAGTCGAATTCAAAAAAAAACCACGATCCCGATGCAAACAGTGAATTCCCGCTGAAGCATTTTCGAATTCGAAGACGTGGTGTCGCCAGCAATCCGCGCGGACAGCATGAGGATTCGTCCACGTCGATGAAGCCTTGCGTTCGATCGCTTTTCAAATCCGTAGTGACACGTTCCTGTTCATGGCCGGAAAGCCGAGGTTTGTACATCGACGTTGATATGCCTTATCACTGCTGCGGACTAGTCGTTCGCCGAAAAAAACTGCGATCGGTTGCTCTGGTCTTCGATGGAGGCGTACTTTCGACCCCTTCTACGGCGTTGGTCTAGTAATGATGCTGTTCGAATCTCGGCGGCCGAACAGCGGTCCCTTCTCGAAGCTGGCGAGTGCTGCCCAGAACGAATTAAACGCGGAGAGCCCGGATGCCATGAAATCGCTGAGCCTTTCGCCCGTCGGTTGCTCGTTCAGCGCCATTGAACGCGTGAACAGCGGCGCCTGGCTGAACGTCTTGTTGAGGGCGTAATAGACGAGCCAAGGGGAGAGTGCGAGTCGGCCGATGCGGCTTCTTCGGCGCCAGTTTCCGATCTCCGTTTCGAGCTCGAGAATCGCGAGATCTCGGTCGATGTCATCGGACATGTCCGCGTTGTCATCGGCCAGCACGGCAGACGCGTCTTCGCTGTCGAAGTCGGAGATCTCTATCTCATCGCTCGAGAAGTGAACCGCTTTGGTCGCGGCAAGACTGACGGCACTGTGAAATGGCGCGGCCGCGAGAATCCGCTCCATATCCGGTGGCAATGGGTCGAGAGTACGCATCCGCTGACAGTGAAACCCGAAGTCGCGGTCGCGAATGTGGAATGAGGGGAAAGGAACCTGATGCTGCCTCACGATGAGCGACGCCTGAACGTCGGCTTTGGCCGATTATGCCAAGTCGTTGATTATGGAAAGTAGCCGAGCCGATTGCCGACAAGGCCCGCTACGTAATCGCATGGCCGCTGCCGAAGCGCATCGCGCATTGCCTTGCTAGAGAGCTGGTGCGATTAACGTCAGCCAGAGTTTTTACTTTTGCATCAATGCGTTGGGCCGTATGTCCGCAGGTTGTCCACAACCTTGTAAACAAAAACCGGGGATAAGTCCTGACTAGGGGCAGACGCTGCGAGGGCGCACGGACATCCGCCAGCTTCCCCACTGTACGTTTGCGTTTTCGACTGTGCGGCGGCACTACAATGTCGTAGTCCAGTCCGGGGCTAACATCAAGAGTGGTGTATGGGCAGCTTGATGGTCGGCGACGTCAGGCGGCGAGTTCCTGCTGAACCGGTCGATCGTCTTGCACCGGTTCGCCGTCCTTGAAGGCAATGCCCTCCAGCAACAGCTTGATCTTTTCAGGGCCGTTGATGCGGCGCCACGTTTTCTCGGATTCCTCGATCAGCTTGAATGCCAGACCCAGGAAGGTCGGTCGCGACACACAGTTGCGCGTACGCGTCGTGCTGTGACGCACGGTCGCGAACGTCGACTCGATCGCGTTCGTGGTCCGCAGATG
Organism: Paraburkholderia sp. GAS42; assembly: GCF_050436565.1. Lineage (NCBI taxonomy): Bacteria > Pseudomonadati > Pseudomonadota > Betaproteobacteria > Burkholderiales > Burkholderiaceae > Paraburkholderia > Paraburkholderia sp. GAS42. Next base: position 15,749 of record NZ_JBNDML010000030.1, read on the forward strand.
CTGCCAGTGCTCCGCTGGAAAGTCGTAAAACGCGAGCAGACTTTCCCGATCTTTCTTCAGTGTTTCGGTTGCCTTCGGATATTTCGCTGCATAGATCGACACGAAGCGATCGAAGGCGGCATACGCATCGGCGCGCGTGGCAGCCATCCATATCGCCTGCAGGTCCGCCTTCGCGCGACCCTGTTGCGACTTGGGCAGCGCATTCAGGACGTTGCCCATCTTGTGAAACCAGCAGCGCTGGCCGCGTGTCGCGGGAAACACTTCCTCCAGGGCGGCCCAGAAGCCCATCGCGCCGTCGCCGACCGCAAGCAGCGGGCCGGCCTGCAGGCCACGCGCCTTCAGATCGAGCAGCAGCTCCTCCCAGGACGCCTTCGACTCCCGATAGCCGTCGCCGATCGCCACACGCTCCTTACTGCCGTCGGGCTTGACGCCGATGATCACCAGCAGGCATTGGCCGTCGGAGTTCTTGCTGCGCAGCCCCGTATGGATGCTGTCGACCCACCAGTACACGTAGCGCGACCTGGACAGATCACGCCGGCTCCAGCTGGCATGCTCTTCGGCCCATTGCGCCTTCAGGCAACTTACCACGTTCGCCGACAGCCCCTTGGCGTCCTCGCCCAGCAGCACGCCCAGCGCTTCGCTCATGTCGCCGGTCGAAATGTGCGTATTTCGGACGAACGTGACCGGCCGTTTCGGGATGGTGACCGGCGATTTCGGCAACGTGACCGGTCAATTCGGGAACGTGACCGAGCGGACCGGAAGGCAGGATTGGCGTTGCGCATGACATCAACTACGCGGGCTATGCTCGCCGGCTTTTGCCGGAGAGAGCATGCCCGCGCACAGGATGAACATGCGCATGATCAAGGACGTTTTACGACTTAAATTCGACGGCGGCTTCTCGCACGATCGGATCGCCGCGTCACTGGGCATATCCAAGGGCGTGGTCACGAAGTACATAGGACTGGCCGGTGCCGCCGGGCTGGACTGGGCAAGCGCCTGCGATATGGATGAAGGCGACCTCGAGCGGCGGCTTCTCGGCAAGCCCACGGGGCCAGCAGGCTACGCCCAGCCCGACTACGGACGCATCCACCAGGAGCTGCGTCGCAAGGGCATGACGCTGACGTTGCTGTGGGAGGAGTACCAGGCCGAGTTCGCGGACCGGCAGACCTACCGCTATACGCAGTTCTGCGAGCACTACAAGGCGTTCACGAAACGCCTGAAGCGCTCGATGCGTCAGATTCACCGCGCCGGCGAGAAGCTGTTTGTCGACTTCGCCGGTCCCACGTTGCCGCTGACGACTGGACGCCGCGCGCACATCTTCGTGGCGGCCATGGGCGCATCGAGTTATACGTTCGCATGCGCGACGCCAGCCGAAACGATGGAGGACTGGCTGGGCGGCATTGGTCGCGCGCTGACCTTCTATGGCGGCGTGCCGCAGCTGATCGTGCCGGACAACCCGCGCGCGATGATTGCCGATCCCGATCGCTATGAACCTCGCGCCGGCGACACTGTGCTGGACTTTGCGCGTCACTACGGCACGTCATTCCTTCCTGCACGCGTATATCGTCCGCAGGACAAACCGAAGGTAGAGGTTGCGGTCCAGGTCGTCGAACGCTGGATCATGGCGCGCCTGCGTCATCACCGGTTTGAGTCGGTCCACTCGGTCAATGAGGCGATCCGCCCGCTGCTCAAGAACCTGAATGAGAGGCCGTTCCAGAAGCTGCCGGGATGTCGCGCCGGCGCATTCGAGCAGCTGGACGCGCCGGCACTGCAGCCGCTGCCGGCACAGCCCTATGAGCTCGCGCGCTTCAAGACAGTGACGGTTCACATCGACTATCACGTCGAGATCAACAAACACCGCTACAGCGTGCCGCACGCGCTGGTCGGTCTCAAGCTCGATGCGCGCATCACGGCGGGCGCTGTCGAACTGCTGCATCGCGGTCGCCGTGTCGCCAGCCACGCACGCAACGACCGCGCAGGCGGCTACACCACCGTCGTCGAGCACATGCCGGCGGCGCACCGCGCTCATCTGGAATGGACGCCGCAGCGGCTGATTCATTGGGGACAGCAGATCGGCGCGGCAACCGGCGTGCTTGTTACCCGGCTGCTGCAGGAGCAACGCCATCCGGAACACGGCTATCGGGCGTGCCTCGGATTGCTCTCGCTCTCACGTCGCTATGGCCGCGAACGTCTCGAAGCCGCCTGTGCGCTAGCACTGGAGCTGGGCGTGCACCGTTACCGCCACGTGCGCGACATCCTGATCAACAACCGCGACCGCGCTGCAGTGGCAACGCCTGCCGACTGGATCAGCCCGAGCCACGCGCATGTACGCGGCCCCGGCTACTACCAATAAAGAAGACCCACCATGATGATGCAACAGACACTGACGCAACTGCGCACCCTGAAGCTGGACGGTTTCGCTGACGGCCTGGAAGAACAACTGACGCAGCCCGGTGCGGCCAGCCTGAGCTTCGAGGAACGCCTGTCACTGCTGGTCGACCGGGAAGCCAGCTGGCGTGATGATCGCCGTCGTACCCGACTGCTCAAGCAGGCGCGCCTCAAGTATCCGCAAGCCGCCATTGAAGATCTCGACACGCGCGCTGGCCGTGGCGTCGATCCGCGCTCACTCACGAGTCTCGCGCTCGGTGACTGGGTCGAAGCCGGCTACAGCCTGCTCATCAGCGGTCCAACCGGCGCTGGGAAATCGTGGCTCGCTTGCGCCCTGGCCCAATACGCTTGCCGGCGCGGGCATTCGGCCTTGTATCTGCGCGTGCCGCGACTTGGCGAGGAGCTTCGCGTTCTGCACGGCAATGGCGGCTTCACAAAATGGCTGCTGCAGGTCGCCCGCGTTGACGTGCTCCTGCTGAACGATTGGGGAATGGCTCCCCTCGACGCGATGGTCCGAAACGATCTGCTCGAGATGATCGATGACCGCTCGGCGGGAAAGGCGACCATCATCACCAGCCAGTTACCGATTGAGCACTGGCATGGATGGATCGGCGACGAGACCATCGCCGACGCAATGCTCGACCGTCTCATGCAGCGTCATCACCGGATCACGCTCACCGGTGAATCCCTCAGAAAGTCATCCCCAAAACCCAACGTCCTGGAGCCCGAACTCGACCAGAACTAACAAGAAAATCTACAATCAACACCGCGCAACGCCCAACCCCGCCGAATCGGTCACGTTCCCGAAATCGGCGGTCACGTTCGCCGAAATACGCAAAATGCCTTTCAGACACAGCCACGGCAGCGCGGCGCTCACGCGCGGCGACTTCCTCACATACGGCGGAACAATCGATGAATTGAACTTCACGCCTGATCCTGATCGATCACGAACCTTCGGTACCTTCACCGGAATCGGCCCGGCCGCCGTCAACACCTCTCGTTCGGGCAGGTAGCCGTTGCGCACCACGGCGCGTTGCCCGTGCAGGGTTTTGACGTTCTCAAAGCGCTCCAGCAGCGCCGACAACTCCGCTTCGATTGCCTGCTGGATCACCTGCCGCGCTCCGTGCCGCACCAACTCGTCCAGGCCCAGACCCACACCGACTTCCGATAGACCGATGACAGCTTTTTCCGTAAACTTGCTCATGGTGAATGGTTTGTTGTTCGCTGGTTTCTGACTTCGACAATCAGATTCTCAGCTGAAACCTCCACCGCCTTCAACCTCCCGCCTCAATCCCCCGTACACCACTTCCGACTTTAGCTCGTCCAGTCCGAGGTACGAGCGCTGATACAGCATGGATACCCCCTGATTCTGGATTTACGTGCAAAAGCAGAGCTGTTGACCTACCTCATCGCCTCGCAGCTGCTTGCGAATCATCTGACCGACGAGTGGCTTACAGTCGATCACGTGATCGAATCCACCAAGATGTGGTTGGCTTCTAACGGATGCGGAGCTCAGCTCGTCCAACGGGCGATGCTTTCGAGCCGGGCGACGGAGATTGCGCAACGCATTGCGAAAGCGCAACCCGCCGTGTTGGCTACGGGCGTCGTAACTACGCTGTTCTCAGAAAAACTGAGGCTCGATTTTCGAAACGGGCAGACGCGAGAGCTTTATCAAATGTCTTTGAACTATCTCATCGGCACTCGCTGGTTTTGAGTAACAGGAGCGCGGACGAAGGGGCACATGCAGCGTCAGGAAGCATTGCGGCGATTTCTGCCTGCGACATATGGACAGGTGACGGTGCCATTGGGCGGTACGCCATCGGGTCGCCCAACGGCATGACGGCAGGGCAGCCTGGCTAGACGCAAAAGAACCTGGTAAAACTGAGCGATCCGAGCGCCTATCCCTGTGGGTGTCGACAATATCGACGGTACTAACGGGTTGCAATGACGCGATTTCTCGCTGTTGGTGGGCGCCGTTCGACGCAATATTTATATTAGCTTGACTTACCTCCACGGGAAGAATGTTGGGCAGTTATTTGGTTGGGCACTCGTGTACGGAGCGCGGCGCGCCGTCGTGCGGCGGGTTGTGATTTTGGCAATGGCAAGTGATGCACGACGGGGCGCCGGAGCGGCACTGCTAGTTGATTTGCAGCTGCTTTTGGGGGGGGCGCAACGTCCGGTGCGGGGCAGTTCGCCGATGCTCGACGTCAGCCACTACGTCCAACGCATACACCCGCCGATAACGGTTCAGTGTTGCCGAACGATCGCGCTCGTCCAGAGTGCGTAGTCTCCGAGAGTCTCGACAAGCTCCTGGCGACTGGCGAACTCAAAAGCAAACCCGGAGACCGTACCGAGATCGGTCCGAGGAAACAGGCAAATTGCAAAGTGCTCTGGATCGTTCAATTGAATGCCGATTCCATCACTTACATCTGGTGCGCTAACTATCCACATGCCGTTGACTTTGACCGCAGCGCCCGGCGACATCTCGCCGTCACGTGGGACATCTTCATATTCAATCAGGGTAATATTCATCGTCGTCGCCCAGAGGTTCTGGCGGTTGAAAACAGGATGGGAAGCGCAATCTCCGTCAAAATGGAACGCTCCGCCGAACTCTTTTCAGACCGTCGTCCGTAGTCCCTGCGCAGTCGTGCTGCCCAGCGCCGCACGCACGTCGGCCGGAACGATAGTGTCAGCACCATCACGCAACTGTCTGAGTGCCGCACTGTCAATCACGCGTTGCAGTACCGCATCGGCATCGGCGATCGAACGTCCCCGTAGACCCCCAACCACGTATTCGGTCGTCTGGCGCGAGACGCTAAACATGTTGCCAGCAAGCTTTTTCAGTTTCGTGCGAACGTAGGCTGCCAGCGCGTCTTCTCCCGGGATCTCAAATCGGATCTGCTGCTCGAACCGGCCGCCCCGGATTGCCGCGCCATCCAGCGATTCCGGTCGATTCGTTGCCGCTACGTACAACACGTCGCGCACACGGCCATCCGCGCCATCGATTGAGGTGAGAATTTTGTTTGTCACCGCAGCCACCCCCGAGACGCGTCGTTCACGGAGGACATCATCTGCCTCGTCGATAAATACGATCGCAGGCCGTAAATTCTTCGCGTCCTTGACGAGTTGATCCCATGAAGAAGGGTTCGCGAGCAGCTCTGCCCCAGTAGTCTTCAGGAAGGCACATCCGCTGGCTGCCGCGAGTGACATCGCGCCTTGGGTTTTGCCTGTACCAGGAGCACCGTAAAACAATACTCCCCGTGGTAGACGGCCGCCGAGCTTCTCGAAGTTATACGCGTGCTGTAACTTGAACGCGAGATCGTGCAAGGCGTGTTGAGATATCTCAGGCATGAGGATTTCTCCGATCGGCTTCACGCATTCGGGTAATCTTCCCTTGCTGCCTTGCAGTCTCCGCATCGCCTGCATCGCCGTATCAAATGTCAGCGATCCTGTGCCGACGAGTCCCTCGCGCTGCATATCCGCCAGCTCCGCCCCAAGGGATGCGAGCCGGGCGGCACTGAAGCCCTCCCATCGTTCGGCCAGCGTGGCGAGTACTAGGGGCGGGAACTGCCGACGGTCCAGTGCATTGGCAACGGATCGACTGAGAATCGCCCTTCGTGCGTCCAGATCCGGCGGCGGCACGGTGATCTTGAAGTCGAATCGCCCCTCGCGGATGGCTGCGGCATCAAGCCACTCCGAATTATTGCAGGCTCCGACGATAACAATGCGTGTGGCCCGCAACCGGACCAGCTCGGTCAACATCACGTTGGTCAGATCACGATCCATATGGTGACTCCCGTCTCCGCGCGGTTTCAGGAAGGCATCGATTTCGTCGATGAAGAAGACGCCTTCATCCAGCTTGGTCGCTCTCGCGAAGGCGGCCTTTACTCGGACAGGCGTTTCATTTATCCACTTGGATGCGATGTCCTGATAAGACAGAGAAAAGAAAGGCACACCCAGTTCGCCGGCCAATGCTTCCGCAAACATTGTTTTGCCGTTGCCCGGCTCGCCGGATAGCAGGATGCCGTTACGGGGACGTTCGGCTGTGTTCCGGACGATTTCCGCACCGGCACGCAGCAGGCGCGATTTCGTCTCGGTCATCCCGACGATCTGATTGAATCGAATCGTTGGCACGGCGATACGATTGTCGAATTCATACAGGGGCTCTTCGGGGTGCCGGGAGGTCGATGCGGGGCTGTCCGGGTTGACGGTCGCCGGAGATGCTTGAGGTTTTCGCTTTCCGGGGCGCACGACTACGAAGCAGACAATCAGGACCCAACTGACGAGGGCCGCGAGAGATATGGAATCGAAAGGGAACAGCACTTGAGACACCGCTGCGCCAATCATGGCAAGCGCGAGCCACCGCACCATGGGGTACTGCCGGAGCGAAAGCCATAGCATGGAGCCGGCGAAAAAGGTGAAGCCGAGGGTCCAGAGGCGGTGTGATCGGCTTATCGGCGCGTCCATATGAAAACCCGCGAGAGTCGCGTGCGCCCAGACATAGAGCAACAACGCCAGACCGAAAAGGAAGACTGCTTTGATTAAGTAGCGCAGGATGGGCTTCATTGAAGATATCCTTGGATGATGAGATTTTTGGAATCAGGAGCGGCTACTTCACCCACGGGCGCAGGCATTCCTCAAGTCCGTCGTATATGGTTTGGTGTGCGAGACGGATCCATTCGGACCGCGTGATGTGCATGACGTAGAGCATCAGCAGCGCAACGGATGAGATTCCCAGTTTGATGAGATCAAGGAGGGCATGGGGCGCTCCCCACAAGACGTGTCCGGTGAGCAACTGCAGTTCATTGACAGCCCAGACGACCGAGAACCATAGAACAGTCAGGGACGCGTACGGAACGACGTCGGCCAGCACGATCGAAGCGCGAATAATCTTTCGGCAGGGTTCAGGCAGGTCCGCGTACGCAGGGTCGGTCAGGGTTCGGGACAACTGTGTTTCGACAGGATGCATTGCCATTCTCCAGGTAAGTGAGAGACGAGTTGCGAGTCAGAAAACGCGAGTACGCGAACCCAGTTTCGCGTGGGAAAAGACGAACGCAAGTCGGTCTGAGATGAGAGCAAAGACGGACAGGCCGCGAACGGGGAGAAGCCGCGGCAGCGGAAGCTTGGAGGAAGGGACGGAGGGGGTGACGAGACAGGAGCGAAGCGGAGAACTGAAGTGCACCCACGTTCGCTCGGGACGCGGGTGCTTTTTAGTCAGTTAATTTCGGCGGCGGCAAATCCACCTGAGAAGGGCCGTGATTGGGCTGGCAAAATCCATTAACGTCGCCCAGCATTCAGTCCAGAAGATGCGCCAGTATTTTCGAATCGCTTTCATGCAAGTTCCTCCCTATGCGCGAGCTGTCTACGCCGCAGTTCGCAAACGGCAACGTGACCTTAAGACGCGATTCGATCGATGCAAGGACCCAGCGGCCACCGGCGAGTAGGGGAATGATGCCCACTCAGAAAAAAAGGCCTGCCGTTGCAGAAAACGCGGCGGCAAATTTCGGTGATGTGCGTATTATGAAAATTGTGCGCGCGTATTTATCATGTGGATGCGACTATCGGGAGACCTATGCGGCGTCTGATCGTCCGGCATTCGCCGGTTCATGGAAAGGGAGTGTTTGCCCTCCGGCCGCTTGCCGCAGGCGAACGTGTGCTTGAATTCAAGGGCGACGTGACGAGGTGACGCGAAGCGGCGCATCGGCATGAAGAAGAGGGGTGTCATCGGGCACACCTTTCATTTTGCGCTGTCGGATGACCGAGTGATCGATGGTAGTCGCGGCGGTAACAGTGCGCGGTGGCTTAACCACGCATGCGGAGCCAACTGTGAAGCGGTGGAAGACGCGGGCCGGATATTCATCGAGGCCACGTCGAGCATTGACGTGGGCGAGGAGCTGTTCATTGACTACCAGCTCGCGATTGATGAGCCACTTACCGAGAGCGTACGCAATCGGTATGTCTGCCATTGCGGCGCGATCACCTGTCGTCGATCGATGCTCGCGAGCGTAGCTTGACTGAACCGCGCGAGCTCAATACGTGACCCTGAAGGTGGGGGACTCCTCGGGACGTGCGCGTCTGCGATCGTACAGCCTTGTTGTCGAGATGCTCGCATGCCACAGCCATTCCTGCACCTTCGCAATATCGGCTTGGTGCTGGAGCGCATTGGTCGCTGCTGTGGCGCGCAGGCTGTGTACACCAAAGCCCAGTACGTCAATGCCAGCCTGGGTGGCGTAGGCCTGGATGCATTTGTACACGCCATCCGCTGTCATCGCGGTGCCTGTAGATCGAACTGGCTGGAATAACGGCGCATTCGCGGACTTGCGGATCGCCGATCCGGCTTCGGCTGCGTGCGGCTTGGCAATTCGTCCGATCGTCATTCCCGGCGGACGCTGAGCAGACGGTCTTGATCCGGGTATGGTCACGCTTGCAAGTACGCCGAAATCCAGGCGAACCAAAGTCGACCTGCTAACGCAACCAACGGTCTGCGATAAAAGGACCCGTCGATTGAGCTGATTGTTGATGCGTAGCTGTTCAGCTTGGCTTGAAAACGCAACGCTGCTAATACCAGTTATCAGGGTTAGAATTTGACGTATCCCTAATAAATCAACAGCAAATCAGCCGTAGCGGGGCGTTTCCGGTTGACCCGGGCGCGACGCGCGGCGAAGTCGGTGCGCCCGCAACTGATCCGGTTGCCGCGGAATCGGACCGCCTGCTGGCGGTGATTGCATGAAGGCGCGCCGATCGGGTAGGGTGGCGACATCACAACCACAACGAGCAATCGACAATGAACAAGCAGGAACTGGTGGATGCGGTCGCCGCGGCGACAGGTGAAAGCAAGGCTGTTACTGGCGAGACGATCGACGCGGTGATCGCCGCGATCACTGGAACGGTGACGAAGGGCGACACCGTGCAGTTGATCGGTTTCGGCTCGTTCTCGACGGGGGCCCGCGCCGCGCGGGTCGGCCGCAATCCGGCCACTGGCGCCGAAATCCAGATCCCTGCCTCGAAGACCGTCAAGTTCACGGCCGGTAAAGCGTTCAAGGATGCCGTGAACGGGGCCTGACAGTGGGCAACAGTCGCCGGCCGGAGATATGCCGGCGGCTAGCCGTCGCGGGAGGGTCGCCGCCGGATGGGGAGGTCAACATTTCCCGACGCCGGCCTGGACGGGTCCCGGCCGACCTGGTAGCATGGGTTGCGGAGACGCCGTGACGTGCCGCGGCCCTGCAACTGTCTGGATATCTATATAGATAGCGGTATGGAAAAGAAACGATCGCGGATTCGCCGGGAAGTATTGTGCCCGCCGATTGGGGCGCTGCTGCGCTACCGGACGCGCATCGTGCGCGTCGTCGCCGAAGCGCGGGGGCAACGCGCGATGATCGAATCGCTCGACACCACGGGCAGGACATTCGTTAGCACCGTGAAGTGGGACAGCCTGCGCGAACTCGGCGTGCAGCTGTTCTGACTCCAGGTGCCTTCGCACGGCGGCCTGAAACCGAAGCTAAGCTTTAGCGCGACGGGTAAATGTCTTGTCGAGTTCCCTTACCAGAGTGAGCGGCAACGATCATCAGAACAGTCCCTGGTGATCGCGACACCTGACCTTTCCAACCTCAACGTCGCGAGCGGAACCGTTGGCCTGGCTACGACTTGCACATCACGGAGCAGTGGATGCAGAAATTGGCCGCTTCTATACTGGTGCGGATATCAGTGAAGGAAACAGTATGCGGCGCGTGATCGTCCGGCGTTCGTCAGTTCATGGCAAGGGTGTGTTTGCGATGCGATCGCTCGGGGCGGGTGAGCGCGTGTTCGAATATAAGGGTGAGTTAACAAGCTGGCGGGAAGCCGTGCGCCGCCACCGGCGCGATGGGATCGAGGGGCATACGTTCCTTTTCGGGCTGTCGGATGGACGCGTGATCGACGGCAGCCGCGGCGGCAATAGCGCACGATGGCTCAACCACGCGTGCGCGCCTAATTGCGAGACAATCGAAGACGCCGGCCGCATCTACATTTACACGCTCCGGCCAATCCGGGCAGGAGAAGAACTGTTCATCGAATACCTGCTCTCGGTAGACGATCCTCTGGACGAGGGCGTTCGAAGCCAATACGCGTGCCAGTGTGCGGCGGCCGGCTGCCGTCGCTCAATGTTGGCGAATGCCGCTTGAACACGCCGGTTGCGAAGGCGCAAGAAAAACAGGCCAGCGCCGGGAACGGCGGTGACCTGCCACCTTCGACTGCCGACATTGTCAGGATTGGCGTGGAAGTCGTTTTCCATCTCGATGTGCTGAAAATGGCGCCGCAGACGCAAATCGTATCCGTGGAAACCCATCGCTCGAACACGACGGATCAAATGTTGCTCGATCTTGAAGACTTGCAGTGACGCCATGCTGATGGGAGCGGCAGAACAAGGAGGGCGGCCTTATGCAAACAAGGAACTTTGCACATTCCAGGACAACGGAAACGAATCTGCCGGCACTGCTCGACCAGCTCGAAGTGGCCTTAAAGGTGACACCTCCTCGCACGGCTCTCTGCCGGGCACTGTCGGAGTTGAACCGATCACTCGGCGCGGCCAGCGATAAAGCTGCTGCGCGGACCAGTCGGCGGGCACCTTCGCGACGTCGACGCGAAATGGTTGTCGAATCCTTGCCGCTATTTTCTTGAATCCGCGAGGCGCAGAGAAACCAATGAAGAAAGGAAAGACGAAACTTACCCGTCATGATGCCGAGCGCCTTTTCGAGGGACTGCCTCACGGGAACGTGAGAGTATCGAGCCGGCCGGAGAACCCATTCGAAGCAGGGGTGTTCGACGTGGTCGAGCGCGTCGACGACGAAACCAGACTCTGGAAAGACAACCTCATTACTCTTCCGATGGCGATCGAGTTGCCTGCTGGCTACGAGTCGGTATCTCGCATGCGCGAGTCGATGGCGAGGGCATGGCGCGTGAAGTGGGTGAGGGAAGGCAAAACCGAGGTTGTTACTGAGTTTCCTGAAGGATGGACAGCCGTTCGCCCGGAAAGCGGACCCATAGAGCTGCGAGATCCCTCCGGCGTGGTCCGCGCCTTATACGGGTGGGCCGAGGATGCTGAGCTCAGGATTCTGCCGCGGTATCTGGTTGAATCACAGGCGAACAGTTCAAGCGGACTAGGCAGCTTGCTTGTCCGTGATCGCGTGAATGGTCAAATTCTTGAGAGGTCGTCGATCTGGTCTGCCCAGACTGGTACCAACCATCCAGATTGGAGCAGGCTGTCGGCGTGGCTCGACTTACACTATCCACACCATCGCGACCCGCTTCGGTACTGGGAAGATTGCGAGGAAAACATCCGGAACCGATACGCTACCCCATCAATGTGAACCTTCATCTGAACGGTTCATCGCTAGCGTAGCCAGAAGGACGGGCAATTTCACCGGTTTTACAAGGTGGTCATCGAACCCTGACCTGATTGATTCGGCCCGCTCGGAGGGCGATGCCAGCGCGGAAACCGCCACCAGCAGTGGGGACGGTGTGGATTGCAAGCGCCGAATCTCTCTTGCTACCGCGCGTCCGTCCATATGGGGCATCTGGATATCGAGAACAACAGCATCCGGGCGCCACGCACGGTACTCCGCAAGCGCTTCCACGCCATCTCCGGCTGTTCGGGTCTCGTAGTCGTGGGCGTCGAAGAACACCAAGTATGCGTCCAACAAATTCGGGTCGTCGTCCGCGATAAGCAGGCGTCCTGCGTTCCCGGTAGACATTGAATTCTCCCGTTGCGAACCTTAGGAGCAGCAACTACCGGGCCTGACCAGATGGGGTATCGGTTGCGTATAGCATCGGATTCCGCAAAAATGAGTTAAATCGGCTCTTTTCCATCCTTCGGGGCAGACATGCGACTGGCTGACTTCATCCTGCGTGACATGGAAGCCATTCTGGCACAGTGGGAGACGTTCGCGGGCACACTGTTGCCGGCAGCAGCAAACATGCGATCACTGGCCTTGCGCGATCATGCGCAACAGATTCTGGAGGCCGTCGCAAAGGATTTGTCGACATTCCAGACCAGCGACGCCCAGTTCGAGAAATCAATCGGGCAGGCGCCCAAGCTGGCCGGGGCCCCGGAGACCGCCGCACAAACGCACGCCCTTCTGCGCGCGCGGGGCGGGTTTGACATCAACCAGCTGGCCGCCGAATACCGCGCCCTGCGCGCCAGCGTGCTGCGCCTGTGGATCGATGAGTGTCAGCCCGACATGCCTCATCTGGACGACATCATTCGCTTCAACGAGGCCATCGACCAGGCAATTGCCGAATCAATCAGCTTTTTCAGTGCACAGGTGGATCAGGCTCGTAACCTGTTGCTTGGAATGCTGGGGCACGATATGCGCAGTCCGCTCCAAACCATCCTGATGACCGCTTCGTACCTCGCGGCGCTGAACGCCGGCGATAAAGTGTCGGAAGCCGCGTCCCGTTTGATCAGAAGTGGCGCTCAGATGCAGGCGCTGCTGGACGATATGCTTGATTTCAATCGAACCCGGCTAGGTTTGGGCATCAATATCGCACCGACCGAGGGGGACCTTGCAAAGCGGTTTGCCGATGAACTGGACCTGGTGCGGGCGGTGCACCCGGACCGTCAGCTCGATCTGGATGTGGCCGGCAACTGCCAGGGCGTTTGGGACGGCCGGCGTCTCCAGCAGTTACTTGGGAACCTCGTTCTGAATGCGATCAAATACGGAGCGCCAGACGCGCCAGTGCGTGTGACGTTGACGGGTGAGGCCGCGGAAGTCCGTCTGGAGGTGAAAAACAGCGGCCCCTCCATCGAGAGCTCAGTTCTCGATCATATGTTCGATCCGCTCCAGCGCGGCCCGAACCATCAGGAAAGAAATGCCGGCAGCAGTCTGGGGCTCGGACTGTATATCGCGCGCGAGATTGCCAAGGCCCACGGGGGGGTGATCGACGCGCGCTCAGACGAGACAGAAACAGTGTTCGTTGTGCGCCTGCCCCGGCACCACTAGCGCGCGTCTCTTACACCCGGCGTGGCCGTTGTACGTCGAATGCAGACGAGCTTGTGCACGTGGCATTTCCGGCGGGCCCTTTTATGCCCCTGGCCCCTCAATGCCGATTTATCAGCATGCGATCTAACGGGTCGTATCCGCGTTTCGCACGAAAAGTCGGGTTCGCTGCACAAGTAGTAAGGTAGTGGGAGACTTGCAGGAACAATCAGCACATACTTGGCACGGGACATCGACAGCTTCCGGGAGCCATAGTGCTGCACAAACAATTTGAGGAAGAACTGACACACCTCGAACAGATCTTTCCGTTTCTTGTGCCGGGGAGTGCCCTTGGACTCTCGTACTGGCATCGGCGCATTGCTTCGCTATCGCCGCATCAGCGGCTATTACCTGATGGTGGGAGCCGTGTGACCCGACTACTCAGGCGACTCGACGAAATCGAGCGACTCCCGACGTAGCGTCGATTGACGGCATCATATCTTCCGGCCCGACCGACGGCGCACTCGCACCCCGGTCAACGCGCCTGCAAATCCGGCAACATCCGGTCGAATTCCCTCTTCACTATCGCATAGCAATCGCAAACATGCCGGCCGAGCCAGCGCGATCAGGCGTGGGTTGCATCGTGTTACCTAACAGGGTCCCTGGCCGCAGCGAAAGATTGTCGCGACGTGCTTTATTTGATCCGCTTGCCGCCTGCGACCTCTATTCGCTTCTGACCGACGTGCCACCGGGTTTTGATTTTTCTGCCGCTCATCCGACCTCCACGGCTGCGGAGTTTTAAACAATCGTTCGGCGAGTGACGGGACAGCAGCTCGGTTTTCGTGGTTAAGCGCGATGTTGATCCGGCCGTCGCGATCATTTTCCGCCGGCTGTCTGAAAATCGAAACGATGCAATCACCGGAGTCGACGATGAGGTATGCACGAAAGACCAAAGGAGTGGGGTCAGAAAGCGGTGCTATTCCGACGCGGGACTGCCCGATTCTCTCCCCGGGGCAAACCGACGCGATTGAATGACCCGCAAGGTGTTCGTTTCAACTTCCCGCGTTTAGAACTTGAAGGGCGCGGCTGGACGACGACCCTGGACGACTTTTGTGTTGCAGTTCGCCCCCCCCGATGCTGACAACCTTGCGGTGGCATGGAGCGCCCTGGTTGGAAGTCCCGTGCGTGCCGGTATTTACGATCAGGGCATCGCCGACGTCGTATGGTTCTTGTGCTTGTATCGCGAGGGCATCTCTTTGCCGCTGACGTTTTTTTCTGACTCATTTCCCCGACAATGTGGTGCGCATGTCGAAGGACGAACCGTGAACTACCGCCGGCACTACAGGCATGATGGCAGACGCTGGGAATGGCAGGGCGACGTTGCGAGACAGTTGCAGACGTGCGACAGCGCAGCTGGAGAATTTGTCCACGCTTTGAACGTTACAGCGTGCCGGTCGATATCGGGCATTCGTTTTTGAACGCGAACCGGACTTTTTCGTCCCCAACGTTTTGCCGTTCCACGACCTGACTCGACCGCGCGCGGCAGAGGCCGGCAAATGAGCCCTTTTCAGGCAGACAATGACCATCGCATCGTTCGCCGACACATTCCGCGTCGAATTGTTGTCGACTGATCAGGCAACGCAGGCAGCGACGACGAGCAGCGCACCTGGCGAGACGCCTTCATCACCAGGCTGCCACGGCAGGACACCGCCGCCTGGGACTACCTTACGGAAGATGAGGCCAGAAGTGCCGATCACATTTCTCCGCACCTCCAGGCCCCGGCGTCCGTTCCCATCACGAATTCGGTCTTTCGCCGCGATAGCGTGAACGTTGCATGAGGGTCGACATGGGCCTGACGCGCTCGGCAGCACGCGGCCAACAAGTGCCGATGACAAACTGGCGCCGAATGGCCGAACCACGGTCGACATGCGACTCTCGCGGTATCTGGAGGTCACCGGTTGCGATGCACCGTGGCATTTGAAGATAGGTACGTAGCAGGCGTATGGGCGACTGCGCGAGCGATTCTGCACGCTGCAGCAACGGCCCGCCGCAATGTCTCGGGAGGCGGTTCGCGCGGAAATGAAAACTGAACAGGCCTTGCCGCTGAGGACCGCCGTGTGCGGATCGCGTCCCCACGCTTAATCGTAGGAAAAGACACCACCGAATTTGTCCATGCGCTCGAGCGCCATGCCCGAGCCGCGCACGACGCACGTCAGCGGGTCTTCGGCGACGAGCACGGGCAGGCCGGTTTCTTCCGCGAGCAGACGGTCGAGATCGCGCAGCAGCGCACCACCGCCAGCAAGCATGATGCCGCGTTCGGCGATGTCGGCGCCGAGTTCCGGCGGCGTGTGTTCGAGCGCGATCTTCACCGCCGATACAATCCGGTTCAGCGGATCGGTGAGCGCTTCCAGGATCTCGTTGCTCGAGACCGTGAAGCTGCGCGGTATGATACGGGCAAGCCCGCTCCGGTTGCGGCGGCCATGGGCTCCTCGATCAGATAGACCTGCGACGCGCCCGCGCTGTGCGCAGCCTCCTTGAATGCGCGTCGTTCGACCTGGGTCGACCCGCAGGGCACGCAGATAATGATGCGCGGAGACGGCGCAAGCCCCCGGGGCGCATGCGCCATCCGGATAAAATGCTTGATCATCTGCTCGGTGATGTTGAAGTCGGCGATCACGCCGTCATCGGGCGGATGGCTTCAATGTTGCCCGGCACCTTGCCGAGCATCTCCTTGGCCTCCTTGCCCACCGCCAGAATGGTTTTTTTGCCGTTCGGGCCGCCGTTCTGCCGGATCGACACGACCGAAGGCTCGTCGAGGACGATGCCTTTGCCGCGCATGTAGATCAGTGTGTTGGAGGTGCCGAGATCTATCGCCAGATCGTTTGAGAAGTAACTGCGCAAAAAACCGAACATACAAAATCCTGTCTCGCGAGGACGTTAGACGATTGGCGTGCCACGTATGACCGTGGCACGGTTGGCAGAAGAGGTTGGCGCAGGAACCCGCCATTCGCGTACGGTTGTACGCTTGCCCAACTGCCTGCTGTACGTTGGGTTCGATTCCCTCGCGAGAACGTCCGGTCAGATCAACTCATGGAAATTCGGAGACGCTGCGCGTGCAGCAGCGCGCTGCTGATGCGATTGACAAGAAGTGAATATTTTCCTGGAAGTAACCGATTGCTCCAGCAGGTGGGCAATCCGACGCGTACATGACTCAGCGCTGGTACTCCTCGCGCGGATCGCGTTGCAATGGCCGGCCTGCCGACATTCTCTAGAGTTCGAGCCGCGCCCGGAGCCGGTCGAGCACGTGATGTTCGTCGAGCCAGCGGATTTCCTGTCTTCGAATCAGGTTTTTGCGATACCAGTAAAGGGATATGGAAAATATCAACGTCATTCCGCCAGCAACGCCATACATTGCGTAGGTCATGTTGTTCCTTCCTGTTTGTCGTGTTTGCCACGACACGTACACGTGCGAACGTAAGGTCGGCTCTACATCTTCCCCATCAGCATCATGACGAGCCCAGCGATGACGAGCACGCCCAGCATGCTGGTTGGGAAGTCGCCCGACGGACGGCTGTGGACCAGGTGGGAAGCGCAGCTACCAGCAGAGTGGCAAGAGTGATCAGTACAACAACGCCCATGGCCATCCTGCTGCTCGTGACACCGTCATTCAGGAGATCGTGTACCTGTTCCGGGGACCGCTTTTATAAAGATTCCTCGCGAGCTCCTGAATCCGGTCCCGGTTGCGATCGAAGGCCGCCAGCAACGCAGGTTCGTCAGAACCCAGGTTGGGGTTTAGTTTTGTCAGCATCGCATCTTCGACCAGAAATGCGATCTCACGAGAATCGTCGTAACCCCAGAAGCACACGCAATGTCTGGATGCATCATAGGAGCGAGTGGGGTTGGGAAAATTGATCACGGTGATTCACGCTCCCGTCTAATCTCTCTGGCAGACATAGCGCCACTTGCCGGCGTTGACGTCAATGCGGGCGTCGTTGTCCTGCCGCTTCTGGGCGCGATCGCTTTCCGCCTTCGCCATCGCCGCGACGCGCGCCTTCTGCGTGAGAGCGAAGTCACTTTGGGTAGCAGAGAAAGTTGATATCACTCGGGCTGGCTTTAGCATTTCGACTCCTTTAGAAAACTGAAAACATCGGACGACTATTGCCGCGCAAGGGATTGGGGTCGTCCATTCCACGAAATACTGTGGAATCCAAAATTTCATCGAGTCGTCCCCATTCGGACCATCTCAAGGTAACGCGCCTGCGGCATGCAAGCGATGCGCTGAACGAAGGAAGACGTGGTCCGGATGGCGCGAAAGGTCGATCGCGATACCTCGGGAGCGGGAGCGTTATGGGATGCTCTACCGGGAGCCGTGCGGATCAAAAGTATCGTCAGGGCTAGCAGGAAGCCGACGCAGAACCGGAGACCCTGCGTGTCGAATACGACGAGTGTGCGCCCTATAGTGCAGTAATGCACGCGTAATCTTGAAGATTTGCATGCGAACGTACGTCTGTTACAGAATTCAGCCAAGGATAAGGGAATTGACCTGCCCCGCCTGCAATCTTCAGCAAGAAATAGTTGGGCGCAGAATATCAGCGTAATTATGATGGGGTGTCGTCGATGAATCTGAATATGATCTCAGTGCTACCGGGCAGGCGTGAGGCGTTATCGGCTTCCGTCATCGACGTGGCAACGCCCCATTTTAAACGACGGAAGTGAACGAGACCGTTCAATGTATGCCCTGTTTTGCGGGTGTACTGGAATCGGAGTTTTGAATGCAACGAATGGTCGAATACCGTGGATTTGAGATTCACGTGGACCTGCAGCCCACATCGGCGGACATGTTTGACGTCTGGTTTCGCATCGACGGCTCCATCGAAGCTCCCGGAGTCCTTGCGCTCGCCGAGCGTATCAAAATCCGGGGTGGTCCGTTTTCACGACGTTTGGCCTACCTCGTCGCGGAAATCGCAGGGCAGGCCGCCGTCGATGTGATCCTCGGCCTAACTACACGGGCATGAATATGCGACGCTGCATCCGGCATCATTTCCACCACCTGGAGAAAGCTTGGAACGGGTGCTTCTTGCAAGCCGTCAACATGCTCGATCAATCGCAGTGGGCAATCAAGTTCGAGGCCAATACGAGGATGTTGTATGAGACAGGTGGCCGATACCGATGAAGCGTCAGTATGAGTTTGAATATGTTCCGGTGACAGGATTCTGGAAGATGAAGCTTAATGCTGTTGGTGTTCACAAATGCCACTAGCCATGTTCACAGGAATGCTAGCGGCCAAAACGCCGGGATGGCTTGCTGCGCAATGCGTTGCGTGCGATCAGCGCCATTCGACGCCTGTTGCGACGGTACAACAATCGTGATGATGCTTGTTCAGTAACTCTGCTAGCGTCGCATCGGTGCTGGATATCAAGTCTCACGGACGATGCGATCCGAAAGACACTTTTCATGGGTGGAGTTCAGGATCGTTACCGGCCGCATGCAGTCAGAAAGCGCTTCTGTATTTTCTGATTTGGTTTAAGGAACGATAACTTTAACTCTTGTGCAAAGAGCTATTTTTGATTAGCACGTGTGGTAGTGTTCGGCGGCGGCCATATTCCGCGAGACGTTTCCTGTGCGAAAAGCGGTGCTGTGGCTGCAAGGTTAAGCGCAATGCTCGAAATGATTTATCAGCATATGCAAGGCACGCTAGCATAATTAATGGACATGCTAGCGGTGCTATGAACGCTGGCTAGCACCAATTCTGAACTCCAACATCGGGAAAATCGACGAGGCGAGGTTCAGACGAAGGTGTCGAGGTCAGGCGCGTTTTCATGACATGGAGTTTAGTCAAGAAACGTTGCCACAGAGATAAGAAGAGTTATCTAAATAGTGCAGTCGTTGAGCACGTTTGTAAACGGTGCCGCTCCCGGTAAGCTCATGGCGGTCTTCGCGAGCGGCTGCTGTCGGTGAGCACGACCGCCACCTGTCGACGGATGCTGTCGCATGGACCCGCAGCCCGCTCACCCGCACTCATGCGGCCGGTGACAAGTTTGTTCGCCTTGTCCGAACACTTGTGCCACAAGGCTCGACTGCCACCGGGCCGTGGCATCGCCCGAGTTGACACGTACTGTCGCAACGACAGATTTATTGCGGTCTGCGGGGGCGAGGTCGTTGACCGCTACCGTACAGACGTACTCCGTCAGCCGTGAGAACGTGCTAGTCCACCCTGCGCGTACCAGCGATTTTCGGGTTGCTCTCACGAGGCAGGTATTCACGAATGGTCGGCAAAGCGCGCGATACAGCAAGCCATTGCTGTGGCAGGGCGTCGGATGCCGCAGCGTGCATCGCTCGCTGGTCGCGATTCGCGCGTCAAAAAATGAGGCTCAACATGTCAGCTCATCCAGTGTCTTTCCGGTGGTCTGTTGGTACGCCCGACGCGCACCACGCAGACGTGAACGATGAAATGATGGAACGCCCGCAGCAACGAGCCTCCACCGCTTTTTCCAGTCATGCTCAGTCGGCTGCCCATCGTTTCGACGCGCTACGACGCAAGGACGAAATTCTTGCGATGGTGGCGCACGAGCTTCGTGGATCGTTGACGCCGATGCAACTCGCCATCCATCTCATCCGCAGGGCATCGGCGGATCGCCCGGAGGTGTTACGGTCGATCGACATGCTCGACCGGCAGATCACACAGATTACCCGGCTTGCTGAGGACTTGATGGATGCCACGCGGATCGACCGTGGCGCGCTACGTGTGAGCAAGGCCCCCATCGACGTTGTTGCGGTTCTGGCCGCCCCTCTCACCGCAGCTGCACTGGCGGCCGCTCAACGCGGCCAGACACTCACCGTGCAGATTGCCGACAGGACAGTACGCATTGAAGGCGATCCGGTCCGTCTCGCACAGGCCGTCGACAACCTCCTGCATAACGCAGTGAAATACACGCCGGAGAAGGGTTGCATCGCCGTGAACGTGCTCGCGGACGGGCAGGACCTGGTGGTGTCCGTCAAGGACAATGGTCTGGGCATATCCGCGGCGCTCCTGCCGCATATCTTCGAGCTCTTCGCTCAATCCAGCAGAACGATTGCGGCGAGTGCCGGCGGTTTGGGGGTGGGTCTTGCCGTCGTGAAAGCGGTCGCCGAATCGCATGGCGGCACGGTGTCGGCGACCAGTGCCGGCCCCGGTACGGGCAGCGAATTCACCCTGCGGCTGCCGATCGTGCTGGAACGGCGCATGACCGGTGAGCCGGCGTAACGGCGGGCAATGCGGCCACCCGTTTCAGTCTGCTGCTGAGCCTGCCAGCCAGCAGACGACACCTCCCTCGCAGTTTACAGACCTGTCAGCGCAGACCCGTTGAGCCATGGCCGGTGGTCGCTGCAACGCGCCGCGACGCGCCACCGTGCCCACGCGAACTATAATTTAAACGGGTTTAGTCAAGGTCGGTATCCTCGCCCATCCGTCTGCTGCTTTCATGCAAGTGCCGTTGATGCCTGATTCTGTTAAGAACAATTCTGCAAAAACGGTGCAGTTTCTGGACAGGATGTCGGGGAGCGTGACATGGAAAACGAACATCATCC
The DNA here is from genome assembly GCF_050436565.1 of Paraburkholderia sp. GAS42. NCBI lineage: Bacteria > Pseudomonadati > Pseudomonadota > Betaproteobacteria > Burkholderiales > Burkholderiaceae > Paraburkholderia > Paraburkholderia sp. GAS42. Next base: position 36,655 of record NZ_JBNDML010000030.1, read on the forward strand.
CGGAGAAAACCACCTGCTTTCGGTTCTGCCGGACGCAGAGCGGGCGCGCGTGGCGCCGCATCTCGTACCGGTTGAAATGCCCCTGGGGCAGGTCGTGTACGAGTCGGGCGACCGCCTTGATCACGTCTATTTTCCGACGACCTCCATCGTATCGCTGCTCTATGTGATGGAGGACGGCGCGTCCGCCGAGATTGCGATCGTGGGCAACGAAGGGATCATCGGTATTGCGCTCTTCATGGGCGGTGAAACGACGCCAAACCGGGCAATCGTGCAAAGCGCCGGCCAGGCGTATCGACTGGATGCGCGCATCCTGAAAGAGGAATTTCATCGCGCCGGCCCGGTTCAGCGGTTATTGCTGCGCTATACCCAGGCATTGATCACCCAGATGGCCCAGACCGCCGTCTGCAACCGGCATCATTCGATCGACCAGCAGTTGTGCCGCTGGCTGCTGCTCAGCATGGACCGCCTGCCGTCAAACGAGCTGAAGATGACGCAGGAACTGATCGCCAACATGCTTGGCGTGCGGAGATCCGGCGTGACGGAGGCGGCGCTGAAACTGCAGGACGCGGGGCTGATCCGCTACGGTCATGGCCACATCGAGGTACTGGATCGACCGGGGCTCGAAAAGCGCGTGTGCGAATGCTACGGCGTGGTGAAGCGGGAGTTCGACCGGCTGCTGCCCGATCTGAAGGCGATATAAACCACCGCGCTTCATTCCTGCGCGGGCGAGCAGCGCAGGGTTACCGCAATACCCCCTGCAGCATTCCCGGCGAATACGGCTGGCGCGCTTTACCAGGGTGGGCACGCAATGGAACCCTGGCGTGAAAGGGAGAAGTTTTTGTTCGCGACCGGACCGCTGCTGAACGGAATACCGCATTTTGGCTGGCGTGTTGCAGAGCGTCATCTGGATCGCGCCGAACGATCTCATGGCCGGCCAGAGTGCAGTCGGACTGACAGCCCGGGCATGCCCCCTGGCAGCCGTACCCCGGCACGCGGCAGTCGCGAACTCCGGGCGGAAAAAAAGAAATTCCGATGTCCACTACCGTACCGACAGCATGGCAAATCAATGCCAAGCTCACGCTGCAGGGCGGGTCTCGTCCGGATTGTGCGGATGCCGGTCAGCATCACTTTTAATTTTGCGGAGAAACCTCCGAAAGGCCAGAGGATTCAGTGCATCTGGCGAGAGAGCGGCGACAGGCTGGTTGAACACGGAGTCCGAAGGAGAGGTTCCATGCTGGGAACAATATTGATAGTCGTGCTGGTGCTGGTGTTGATCGGTGCGATACCGACCTGGCCGCACAGCCGTTCGTGGGGCTATATGCCCAGCGGTCTGTTAGGCGTTGCGTTAGTCGTTGTGCTTGTATTGTTGCTTCTGGGCCGGATATAAGCACGAAATTCCTGTCTGGATGATTCCTTCGCGGGTAGCCGTCGCCGGGCCGTCCCATAAGAAAACCGCGTGGCCTGCACGCGTCGAGAAGTTCGGTCATCCGTCATTTTCAAGGAGCAGTGTCATGAACAAGGATCAGGTGAAAGGCCGCGTCGAGGAAGCAAAGGGAAAGGTCAAGGAAGCTGTCGGCAAAGCCACGGGAAGCGAAACGACCCGGGTGAAGGGTAAGGTCGAAGAGGTCGCCGGCAAGACACGGGCCGCGTACGGCGATGCAAAGGAGCAACTGAAAAAGCAGCCGTAGGCTGTTCGTGCCGACAGGTTTTGAGGCGTCACGTAGTGCGGCAAAGTGCTCGCGTGACGCCTTTCCCAACGCATGTTTTTGAACCGCGGGGGTGCACGATGAAACGGGTTATCACGCTGGTATCGGCGGCTGTGCTCGGAACGGCCCTGATCACGGGAACGTTGTGGGCTCAGGGAACGCCACAATCCATCACGGCGAAACGCGTTGACGTCGTCCAGCTGGCGACGGGATACCGGGCCTCCAGGATCAACGGATCGCCCGTCTATAACCGCAACAAGGACAACATCGGAACGATTGACGATCTGATCGTCAGCCCAACCGATCGGGTTCCCTACGTCATTCTCTCGGTAGGCGGGTTTCTCGGAATGGGAACCCATCTCGTCGCTGTACCGTTTGGCAGCCTTCAGGTCGTCGACAAGCAGATGCGGCTGCCAGACGCGACCAGGGAGTCCCTGAAAGCGTTGCCCGAGTTCAGGTACGCGCCTGAGTAACGGCTGCCACCGGTTTTGATGCGCCGCCGCGGGCAGGCGTCGATCTGGGCGGCACCACCATGGACGAACGGTGAGGGACCATCATGGTCGGCATCGTCTCCGACACGCGGCCTTGCGTACTCGACTCGCCTCTTCGTCGCGTTATTTTCGAAGTGCTGGTGCCCGGATCCCGCCCGGTGTTAGTGACCAATCCTGACGTCGCGCGCGGCTTTCGCCGGCGCTCCAGACACCCAGACATATTGACACGCGAAAACCGCGAAAGAAGAGGGCGATGTCGTGAGACTGTGCATGACGTTCCGGCAGGATCGAAAACGCCACGCAGGCACGCCGGCACCGCCCCGCCTGTTTTGAGCGCTACAGTGACTTGAGCTTCGTGATCTTCGTACCCTCGAGCGTTACGCCGGCCATCAACCCGCTGTTCGTGAGCACGAATGCTTCGACCGGCGCGGTCGCGGTGGTGGTATCAATGTTCCCATTCGCGCCGACTTTCAGGACGGCCACTGACGCATCGCCGCCCACTGACCAGCCTTCGCTATTACGGAACCGGGCAAGTGCATCCTCGGTCATGAACAGGAAAATGATGGCTTTCGATTGCGCGCCGATCTGCAGCCCGACCGAGCCGGTCGTGGTGCTGTAATAGCCGACCGTGCTGCCGCCGACTCGCAGCGAGCCTTCGCCGTACTGGCCGCCGATCCAGAAGCCGGCGGCGATGACCGACGGGAACACGAGTACGCCACGGGCCTTGCCGACAAGTTCACGCGAGCCGTTGGCGGTGGTGTACAGGCGTGCAAGGGTCGAGTCGACGCCTGCGTCGATGGTGTGACGCTTGTCGGCCTGAAACGCTTCTGGATTTCGCTAGCTTGCAGCATGATGAAACTCCCCCTCGAAGGTACATTGCGGCTGACCTCTCGTTGCTCCTGTTGGTCCACTTTTCCCGCCCCCGGTCATCTTCCAGGTCGTCCGCGAGTCTGGCGTCGCGTTCCGGCCCCATACGATGCCTCTTTGTTTGCCGCGAATGCCCGCCTGTGCGTTCACCGCCGAACATCGCTTCAAAGAAATCACTGACGTCTGCATCCGCGCTTCGCCCGTTGCCTGTGCCGCTGAACTCGAAGCCTTCGTCCCAGTCAGGCTGCGGCTTAAAATCCTGGCCAGTTCTGCCGCTGGCGGCCCATCCGGTCATAGGCGCGTTTCTCCGCATCCTTGAGAACCTGATAGGCCTCTAGCGCAGCTCCTTGAATGGTTCGGTCGAATGGCCTGGATCTTCAACGTGGTCGAGAAGAATGGCGAGATCATTCTTCGATGTGCACTCGACCCTCTCGAGGCAACAGCGCGCGTATCGGAGATGCCGCGGTGGATGTTTGACCCAGTTATCTGCCGTCACATCAGATATTCAGTATGGCCAATTGCAGACTGCGAGGCGCTACGTGACCTGAGGCGCCTTTTGACCGATAAATCTCTGGCCGCACGCGATGATCTCAACGCCCAGTGCCGCGCGATCGCGGCCTCGACAGGCGCGCGCCTGACGCTGACCGAAGAGCCGCGCGAAGCGGTGAAGGGCGTCGACTTCATATAGACCGACGTCTGGGTGTCGATGAGCGAACCGTTCGAGAAATGGGGCGAACGCATCGACGAACTACTGCCTTATCAGGTGAATCCGGCGCTACTCATGGCAAGCGGGAATCCGCGCGTGAAGTTCATGCATTGTTTGCCCGCGTTCCATGACACGCAGACCGAACTGGGCAAGAAGATCGCGATCAATACAACCTCGCGAATGGTGTTGAGGTGACCGACGATGTCTTCGAGTCCGACGCATCAATCGTGTTCGAACAGGCAGAAAACCGGTTGCACACAATCAAAGCGATTCTAGTTGCGACGCTTGCCGGCTAAAAGGGGATCGCTATGCTTATTGTTGTGGCTCTAGGCGGAAATGCATTGCTGAGGCGCGGCGAGCGCGCGAGCGTCGGTGCACAGCGCGACAACGTCCGCCGTGCCGCTGTTCAACTGGCGAAGGCAGCGGCTGGAAACAGTCTTGTGATTGTCCATGGCAATGGACCTCAAGTCGGTCTGCTGGCGTCGCAAGGGATGACCGCGTCCGAATCCGAGCGCTTTCCTCTCGACGTGCTGGATGCGGAAACGGAAGGGATGATCGGTTACCTGATCGAGCTGGAGCTACGCAACCTGCTTCCCGGTGGGCGCGCTTGCGCTACGATGCTGACGATGGTCGAAGTGAGCCTCGCCGATCCGGCCTTCGCCCACCCTGACAAGCCGATTGGCGCAATATTCACCCAGGCCGATGCCGCCATCGCCACGCGCGACAAGGGCTGGACGATGGCACGTCATACCGCCGTGTGGTTGCCAGTGCGAAGCCCATCCGCATGCTCGAAGTCCAGGCTGTGCGCTGGTTGCTTGCGCACGGGGCCGTCGTTATTTGCGCGGGCGGCGGCGGTATTCCAGTCGTCGCGGAACCGGACGGGCGCCATCGCGGCGTGGAGGCGGTGGTCGACAAGGATCGTAGTGCCTCGCTGCTCGCCTGCGACATCGAGGCTGACCTGTTTGTCGTGGCGACGGATGTGGGCGGCGTCTACCTCGACTGGGGCAAGGCTTCAGCCCGGCCAATCCGCAACGCGAGCCCTGACGCACTGGGTGCGTTGGGCTTCGCCTCCGGCTCGATGGGGCCGAAGGTCGAGGCGGCGTGCGAGTTTGCAAGACGCACAGGACATCGCGCCGTAATCGGTGCGCTCGAAGACATTGACAAAATGGTGGCCGGCACCGCTGGCACGTCGATTCGATCGGGGCAGAACGGCATTGTGGAAGGTACTCCGGAGGGGGTGACCAGCAACAGTGCGACACAGGCGAACACTTCGTGACCGCAGTGACCGCAACCGCACCGGAAGCCGATTCGACGAGCCCAGCGAAAGCGCCTCCAAGCGGCGACGGCCTCAACTTCACCATAGGGTAGGGCGTCGCGGTCACCGCGGCTCGTGCGCTCATGCAGTCATTACCTCATCTCGTCGTCAGGGCGTGCCGCCTGACCAAACAGCGCATCCCTGATCCAGCCCTCGGGCGTGGAGGCCGCGCCAAAGCGGGGGCTCTACGCCGCGATTAACGTCGACATCGACCCGCCTGAACAGGTCTATTGACTCGATTCCTCACCATCCGCGTCCGTAAATCCGGAACGTGGATCGCATGGTGGGTCGCATGGCCGCTGTCAATGCGTTGGCCGTTGCAGATTTTTTCGTTTTCGTTTTCGTTTTCGATTTCATCGGTGCGCTGTGTCACAGTCGTCGGTTGCTACGCGCGAAATAATTTATCCACAGTGCCTGTTAGCCACCGGCGCCTCACGCGCCCGGCCCCGGCATAACGACCGCCTTGGAGGTGCGCTGTGTTCCACCAGACTTTTGCCCGCACCTTGTTCCGCGCTGCCGTGATAGCTGTATTTCTCGTTGGTTATCCGTGCCTGAAATCAACGGCGACTGCCGCGGGCGCGGCTCCGCTGCCTGCGAAGGAGAAGCGGGTTTCGCCGGCCAACGCTGCCGCGCCGGTCGACTTTCCCACTATCGTAGAGCGATACGGGGCCGCCGTCGTAAATATCAGCACGACGGCCCCGGAGCAGCAAACGTCGGCGCCAGCCTTCGTGGCGCTCGATCCTGGCGATCCCTTTTTTGCGTTCTTCAAGCGCGCGCCGCAGCAACCGCAGGAGTCTCAAGGCAACCCGCCAGGCGCGATATCGGGTGCGGGCTCCGGATTCATCGTTAGCTCCGATGGCCTCATTCTGACTACGGCTCATGTGGTGGATCAGGCCGACGAAGTTATGGTCAGGCTGACCGACCGGCGCGAGTTCAAGGCAAAGGTGCTGGCTGTCGACGCCCAGAGCGACGTCGCGGTGATTCAGATCGATGCCACGAAGCTTCCGACGGTCAAACTTGGCGACTCGTCGCGAGTGCGCGTCGGCGAACAGGTGCTGACGATCGGATCGCCCGACCGCTTCGAGAATACCGTTACCGCCGGCATTGTCAGCGCCACCTCTCGCACGCTCCCGGACGGGAGCAGTTTTCCGTTTTTTCAAACCGATGTCTCCGCCAACCCGGACAATTCGGGTGGCCCACTGTTCAACCGTGCAGGCGAGGTGATCGGCATCGACGTGCAGATTTATGCGGACTCAGACAGCCACCCCAGCCTGACCTTCGCCATCCCGATCAACCTGGCGGCCAAGGTGCGATCGCAGGTGCTAGCCCTGCATGCGACATCTCCGGGCGGCCTTGGCGTGGAGGTACAGGACGTCGGCCCCGGCCTGGCGGTGGCCTTTGGCCTGCCGCGACCGGCAGGTGCGCTGGTCAATTCCGTCGCGCCCGGCACACCGGCCGCCTCGAGCGGACTCAAGCCAGGTGACGTGGTCATCCGGATCGGCGACAAGACGATTGATCGCTCGGCCGAACTCGGCGAGGCTGCTGCTGCTTTGCCTCCTGGGACAAAAACCACACTCAAGCTGATCCGCAATCGAAGGCCGATGACAATCACGGTCATGGTCGGCGCGTCCGCGGAAAGCTCCAGCCCCAAAGCCCGACCAAGCGAAAGCGGCTCAGGGGATCGCCTGGGCTTGAGCATGCATCCGCTGAATGAGGACGAGCGGCGCGCGAGCGACCTGGCCGTCGGTCTGATGGTGGACGGAGTTGATGGGCCGGCGGCAAAAGCCGGCATCCAGCCTGGCGATATCGTCCTGTCGCTCAACGACACGCTGGTCGAAACGCAGGCGGACGTGACTGCGCTGGAAGCCAAGGCAGGGAAACAGGTAGCCGTGCTGATCCAGCGCAACCACGCGCGCAGTTTTGTTTCGGTCGAGGTTAAATGAACAGCGGGACGTGGGCAGCTTTGGTGGTGCGAGGAAACAGGGTTGCGCCGCAACGTCGCAAGACCGACGCGGGACCAGTGGTTAGCCGAGCGTTTCAGGGGCGACTGTGAAGACTTACCGCTGCGAGTGCGCGCCATTGCGTCGGTGAAAGGATCGGACGTTGCTTCATACTAGAATTCCTTGAAGACTTGGAAGGAGACGACCATGGCACAAGAGCTCAGCACCGAAGCGCAAGAAACGCTTCTGGAACTCAGCCAACGCGCGGCGAACGACCAACCTCTCATGGTTGGATGGGATATCCAGACCGAACTGGAAAAGCTCGACCTGATTTCGGCGGCCCCACACGGTGGGTGTCTGATCACAGAGAAGGGGCGAGCGTACGTGCGGGAGATGCACAATTGATCCGGCCGCGCGACGCGCGGCTGAAACCGTGCCCTAAGCGAGTCAACCCATGAATTGATCGTGCCAGGATTCCTCGAGACTCACGCAGGGACCAGCGATGTCCATCAACGCCATTGATGGAGTTCGCGTTGACTTCGTTGCTAGCCGCGTGACGCTTGTGCGCAGGGCGCTGGCGGATGCGCAAAAGATCATGTGGTTGGCCGACCCAAAGATCGCACCTGTGATCCACCGGACCTTCGCTTCGATAACCGTTCCATACTGGGATGATTCACGCTGAGGAGGCTTTACTGGTCGCTATCGTTCGATCGTCGCCACCGGACATAAGGAGCAAGGTCGCCGATGACTTCCCTGAGCACGTCGAAATCGCCGAGACGTCGCACTTGATCGACAGCCGATCGCGAAACGCGCGACGCGTTCAAGGCTCATGTCAGAAGGCTGCAGATCGTGCTTGCCTCGCTGTCTTAACGAAAAATCGACGAAACCGGGGTGCCACATGCTGGGTGTCGCCAAGACGTCAATCAAGTCCCGCGCCGCAGGGTTCGCGAGGCTCGCATTTCTAGCGCTCATATCGGCTGCAATGATTGTCGCGCCGGGGCATGCTGAGGACACGCCGACACCGGCGAGCCATCCAGCGCCGGCAGATCAGTCACCCGTCGCGATCGCACAGGTGGCTAGTCTGCCTGTCGAGCGCCAGGTCGCCTGGCTAAGCCGCGCCGCGCAAAGCGGTGAGCTCGAAAGATTGGACGACGCGCAACTGATCGAACTCTTTCAAGCGCTCGCGCCCGACACTGTGCCTCGCTACGTGCAGACGGGCATCACGCGCTACCGGGAATGCGAGTTCCAGACGTTCAGCCAACAACGCGTGAAAGGCAAGTGGCAGAAGAAGCCGGCTCACATGCTGGTCCGCTATCGTCAGGAGCCGCGGCAAGTCTATGTCAAGTGGCTGGCTGACGGCAGGAATGCCGGGCAGGAAATGATTTATGACGAGAAGAAGGACCCGGATCAGCTTTACGCGCATCCGGGTGGGATCCTCAACCTCGTGTCGTTGTGGGTACCAATCGATGGCGCTCGCGTCAAGGCGCAGTCGAACCATACCGTGCGTGAACTGGGTATAGACTATTTCACGGATCTGTTTCTGGCTGAACTGAAGAAGTATCGCGCGGCCGGCGTCGAGAAGCCCTCGGAGATCGAGGTGCTGAACGATCATGGTGCGCGCGTAGTGGCGTTCACGTGGGAAACACCTACCGGTCGGCCCGACTTCTATGCAAAGAAGGAGCGGCTCGGCCTCGACTTGCGGCAACCTTTTTTTCGCACGAGCGAAGCGTGGGACAACGATAAGGAACTCTTGGAGAAGTTTTCGTTCACGGAGGTGACGCCGAAACATTTCGACGACTCGGTATTCGATCCAAAGAATCCGGAGTACAAGTTCTGATCAACTGATGTGTGATGCGGGAGCCAGACACCCACACGGCTATTCAATTCGGGCAGGCACGACAGCCTCTGGTCGACCATAACGAGACAGTCGGCGTTGCTGAAAGCGGACCTGGCCGACCCCGCAGAACTCGCGCTACAGCGCGTACTGCAAAGCCAGGTCGAAACCGATGACGACTAGCGAACAGCCGAGGCCTGCGAGGAGATTCGCGACCCGATGTTCGAAATCGTGATCCCGGCTCATCCACGCCCCAATCAGGAAAATGCCTTCAAAGACGACCTGGAGCGCAACGAACACAAGCATCAGCAGAAACTCGTAGCCCATGAACCTGAAGTTCGCGAAGTTCATCCCGTAGTCGAAGACCCACCTGCCCACCCTATGCACCTCATACGCCAGCAACAGGATCGGAAAGAGGTAACTGGCAACATAAGTCGGCACGCTTGCGTGCCGCAGTTCCAGGTGAAAGTGACGAGCATCTTGCGTATCCCCTCCCGCGTCGGCGTTTGGTGCTCAAAAGAACTCTTTGTTCAATTACGCGGCCACGGATCCCGCTGATCCGCATTTGCATCACGTGACCGGCCGCCCGTCGAAAAGCGCAACCGAACTGCTAACTTTCCGTCTCCGGGATCGTATTGACGATCATCGAGAATAATTTGCCGAGATCGTCTTCAAGTTTTACCCCGACGAATGGATCGCGATTTGCTCCAAAGGCGGCGTCGACCTCCGCCCAGTCTTCCTTTGTCAGAAGACGTCTGGCGGCCGGCAAAATCAACGTCTCTTCCATTCACCGGTGGTCTGCATAGAACTCTGCATATTCATCCACCACGGCTCGTAGCTCCCGAAGTGCAGGGGCACCCTTCAGTTCATACCGGGTCAGCGCGTGCTCGATATTTCTCAACTTCATGTCACCTCGAGCGTGCTGTGACTCCAGTTCCGCAAGGACATAGTCAAACTCATCTGTCCGATCCCGCAGCGGCGTGAACAGGTAACGATCCTCTTTAGTATGGTGCACCTGCTGAGGGTACTCGCGGATGTAATAAAGCATCGCCCGTAACACCATGAGGCCCGGAGCGGGCGTACCTGCTGCCAGCAGACCCACAAAGCGCCGCATGCCCCCATAACGGTCGACATCTGCTCGTGTTCATGAAGGATGACGGTTATGGCATTACGTGGTCCCAGAGACTGCATATCAAACTCCGCAGCAGTACACGAAAAGCATTGGCGAATCGATTTGCAGCTTCACGCCCGTGGCATGAGCAGGAAGCTGCACCGATACCTTAATGCTAGTCATCCTCCGCTCGACATCAAAGCGCACTAACGCCACAGCCTTGATGGAGATCAACGGCTGTGCGGACAGGGTGGCGCATGGGGTCAGCGCCCGTCGACCGCATAAATTGGCAACTGCTTATCTGGATTGCAGATAGGCCGCAACCGCCTTGGCCTGGTCGGCGCTCAACGTATGCGCGACGGCGGTCATCACGGGCGCGTTGCCGCGGGTACCGTTCTGGAAAACCTCGATCTGATGCAGCAGATACTCCTGATGCTGCCCTGCGAGGCGCGGAAACGTACCGGCCCCCTGGGCCTGCGCGCCGTGGCATGAAGCGCAAGCCGGCACGCCCTTGTCCGGCACGCCGTGTTCGAAGATTTCCTGCCCCTTGGCCATCAAGGTGGGGTCACCCGCCGCGCCCCGGGTTGCGGCCTGATGCGAGTAGTAATCGGCCAGCGATTTGACGGCTGCCTCGTCCAGCAGTGCGGCCATGCCCCACATGTAATCGCGGGCAGCGGTTTCGCCACGCGCGTGTTCGTGGAATCCCTTGAGCTGGGCTTCGATGTATTCAGGTGTCTGGGCGTTGAGCTTCGGAAACATCGGCGATTCGCTGCGCCCGTGTACGCCGTGGCAGCCAGAGCAAATCTGCCCGGCAATGCGGGCGCCATCCTCGGCTTGTGTGAGGGCTGGGATCAGGGCGATGCCAGCGGCGGCAAGTAGCGCGACCGCGGAAATCCGGGGAGCAAATATCTTTTTCATGGACGTTCTCGTCAGGCTGAGCGGATTGAAAATATCAGTGGTCGGGCCATCTGGTCAGCATATGAGCTATCCAGGCTCGGCGCGCAGAGAAAGTTGAAGGCAGGCGTGCGGTTTCACACATACGAAACGGCGCGGGTAATGTTCCCCATCAAACTGGAGGGCAACGAGGGGCGCGCAATACGTCAAGCGAATCGACAGCCGCAAACAGTTGCGTGGTTTCGAACGTCGATTCCACCGCTCGCAGAGCAGCAGCATCGACCGGGCCGTACGGGGTGGTATTGATTTCGGACATGGAGCGCCTGTCTCTGGCATTCGTGGCGCGGTGCCGATCATTCACGACAGCGCGCAGGCCCGTTTGGCGCTGGCATCCACGTTCTCCAGCCGGTCCCAACCTGGGGACGAAGGCTCGTCACTGATTGGTCGTCGCTTTAGTGACGCGCATCGCCGAGAGGCAGAGCCGGTCCTAGCCAGCAAGCGCGACCGAAAAGGTTCATTTTCGTACTGCCTTGCTGTACAAAAAAGGTCGCTCATTAAGGGGTTGATGCGGCCTGAACGCACGGCTCGAGAGCCGCTGTCGGCCTGAAAACAACCATACTGCGAGGGCGACAAATCTGCCTGTACGATTGTGGGCGCGTTCATCGGCCAGACTTAAGCGCCACCTCAATCCCTCCACCGCAATAGACGACCGCGGCATATTGCCCGTGGCACAAGTTGGCGCACCAGTCTCTCGCGACGTCACTCCTTCGAAGCGGCGCCAGAGATCCGCTTAGCGTGCGGTGCCGTGAGTCTATCGAGGCAGTTCAGAGTTACGATGATGAGAAGCAGGGCTAATACGACAAGCTGGCCAACCAGAAAAACCGGCACGGCCAATATGGCCCACAGCGCCAACCTGAGCATCTCTCCTCCCTGGATTTTGTGATCGGTCGGCGGAAGCTGGCGGCGACCTTAGCGGCTCGTTCCGAAGGCTTAAAGCGAGCCCTCGAGAACATCATATCGCAACCCGTCAAATCTGTTTGTACGGTAGTGGACGCAGGCCGTCGACGGGCTGGGAGACGCGCCAAGCGCAGCGCTGACGCCCAGAGAGCGACCAATGAGGCCCGCAAAGCCGTTGCAAGGCTGGAGGGTCGATCGCGAAGTGTTGTCAGGCCGAAGCTGGAGAGAAACGCCAAAGAATGGATGGCGAGGTGTGAGGGCGTGCGCAATCGGGCGACGGAACATATGCTCCTGGGTTTCGATACGGGTGGGAAGCGAGCAGCCGCAGTGTATAGCCTCATCGGTTTGTGCAAATTCGCCGACGAACGGCCCTATCGCGCGAAACATGAAGGCCACAACTGCGTGGTTGCGGCGTAGGCTTTGCCTGCTGAACCCGCACGCCCCTGCCGGAGCGCGCTGGTTCGAGTTTTCTGAAATGTATAGCACTCCTGATCTATATCCGGATCGCCAAAACATGAAAGTCCCGCTCGTCGACGACCACGAGGACACCGCCGACACGCTGGCCGACATCGTCACCAGCGCTGGTCATCAGCCCTTCTTCGCGTACACGGGGGCGATGCGCTTCAGATCGCGGAGCGCGAAATGCCGGAACGCGTGTTTCTCGACATGTCGCTGCGGGACATGGATGGCACCGACGCGTGCGCCGCATTGCGACAACACATGGTACTTTACGGCAGCCGGATCATTGCGATCACCGGAAGCTCCGGATTCCACACGGCGCATCACGCCGCGCGGTTCGATGCCAGGCTGATCAAGCCATCTCGCTGGAAGCGTTCGAGCGCTATCTGCGTTGGAGTTTTCGCGTCCTCCACCCGGCCAACCCTCGATAAAGGGGCGATGTGATTATCAAGGGCTATGTCGAGCCCCCTTCTTTTTATTCTGCGATGCAAAACGTTGGCGTCGCAGGCTTCCTATGGGGCTCTGTCGCAATAACGCAGTCCGCTATGATGTGCGGAACAAGATGAACGACAGAAAGCTCGATGAAGACGTTGAATCCGACCGTGGCTGGGGTATGAACAAGGTAGAGCGCTTATGCTCTGCAGAGGATAAACGCTCTACCTTGTTCATACCCCATCATCTCCTCCAGATTACGTAAGCTGAGCGAGTAGGCGACGTACCACCGTACGCATAGCAACATCACCTCGAGCGGATAGTGCAGGCGCTTCAGCACCCGGGCAATGCCTGGTGCAAGGCTCTTTCGCGGCGTTTGCGTCTTCTTGATCGGCCTGCCAAAGCATATTTTGTCAGCCCCGAATTCTATCCTGCCGCCTTGATGCGACAAAACCACGCAAAGTGCATGACCGTCATTTTGCCGGCCAGTCTGCCGGTCGCTCGCCAATAGCCCATTCGTTCGGCGGATGTCCATCCGCCGTGTTCTGGTACATCCAGTTGCCGCAGACTGTGCAGTTCCAATTGCTGCTGACCTTAGTCATGTTGCCCAGCGGACCGAACGCACTGATACCTGAAGCGGCGAGGTCGCCGTGTGGCGACACACTCGATGGCTTTCCAACCAGTTCGCGGCAGGCATTGCAAGGCTGCATATATGTCTCCGACGAATTGTTTTGAGGAATCGTAGCATGAGATTCTTCGAACGAAATCGACCGCTGCTGATAGTTGTCGCGATTGCCTTTTCCTGTCGATGCACGGCACAGGAACCTGTGTTTTCACCTCGACGGTCTCGATGTGGACAGCTGGCGGGATGGGCTGCGGCTGCGTCGCGCACCCGGGCACAGCAAGCAGCGCGCAACGCAGAACCGCGCAGGCGATCGAGTGGTCGTCAAGCCGAACAGAACGGCCTGATTACGCCATCCTGGATGCCGGCCATGATCGCCTCTGTCGTGGTTTTCGGGGAGTCGTGGTGCGCGACGAGGGCAGCACACGCGGCGCGTGCAAGGCCCTCACTGCGAGGTACAACACGATCCGCAGTTTGCGTCTACTCAGCGGGGCCAAGGATTACATCGATAGCGGCCTGGCCGGCGATCTCCGCAACAAGGTAGGCCCAGCGACGGGAAAACGGTCCGCCCCGGATCTTGATGCGCTCGCCAAGCGCTGCTACGCCGGAAGGCTTGATGGGTCCTTCGATACGGAACCAGACGTCGAACATGTCCTTCGACGTGGACAGCAGATCAACGTGAATTTCGAATCCGCGATATTCGACCGTTCGTTGCATGAAGACCTCCGGTTCCGGCACGGCGCAAGACGGGCAAATCAATAGGTTGGCCTGTTTTTCTTCTGCCATCAGACGCACGTCGCCCGCATCTTTTGCGGCGGCGGCTGTCGTGGAATTCTCCCCAGAAACAATCGATCTCCTGAGTTCGCTGGAGGTAAGGTTCAGGGAGCGTAATCACCCGAACATAGCCGCCCGCCTGCCCGGCAGTTTGAACCAACGCCTGCAGCTTTCTGGCATGTGCGAATCCCATGATGGCCTCCCGGCAGAGAGGCGTTTGGAGAATCGAGCAGACAACAGTGTCCGATCCGTTTCAGCAGCGCCATGATGCCGGTCATTCTTGAGGTCTGTGGGACGGCTGCGTTTTCAAAAAGGCGAATGTGCTGAGCATGTGTCAATGCCACGCGCGCGCTGGCCTTCAACCGCAGCCGTCTGCCGATATCGTCCGACGAACTGGGCTCATCGCGGCGAGGGATGAAATTGGACTTCGATCCCGAGTGGCTGACTCAAGGCAAGCGCCGCATGCGCACCGTGAGATAGCGCCAAGGTACTGGTCATTCGCCGCAGGCGACCTGGTTTTCCCCCTACGCGTGAGTGTTGCCACTTGGCACACAGTGCGCTCGTGATCTCGTAGCACGAATGTCCGTTTGGTCACGTCAGTTGCGGCTTTGGTTCAGCACACGTCTGTCGCTGCCAGCCGCAGCGAGGTTTCGCAATTGCTGAAAACCCTGCGGGCGACATCGGCAAAGCGACGTCGGATCAAGTCCACGAACTTGTCGAAAGGGTAACAACGTCGTCAATGTCGGCCGTGGAACTGGCGACTCCATCACGCCCGACTCATGCGTGCCGGGGCGCTCGCCGGTGCAGCGCGGTGTCGAACGGCTGGCGAGTGGCGCCAGCGTCGTCTATTTGGCTTGCTCGGCCGAGTTATGGATGGCCTGGCCGCCTTTCGATATGTCCTCGCCCGCGCCCGCAACGGTGTTGCAGCCCGCGAGGAGCGCGGTGGCGACGATCAGAAACAGAGCGATGAATCGCATCATGTTGTCCCCTTCGACAGGTTCCTGGTGCCGGCAGCGGTGGCGAGCCGGATACGCATGGGTACCGTGAGCCCATCGGGGCCAGCACGGGCACTCGGCATGAATCTTATTGTAAGCGAAACGCGGACCAGCGACGGCGTCCAACCCACGTAAAACTCGCGGCTCGAAACTCATGCGGCACCGTGGCAGGAGGAACTTTTCTTCCGGATGCATGCGCCGGGCGTGAGTATGCCCGCTTCCGGGGTGGTCCCCGCACCGGAAGCCGGTCGTCTATTACCTGCAGCCCAATGACATGCGGGATCCCATTCCGGCTCCGTCCGCTCGCATCAACTCGTCCAGCGCGTCCGTTGCCATCGGCACAGATACGTGCCTGGGCGCTTTGCGCAATCGCTGCTGATAGCGGCATGTCTGCGTGGTAATGCCGACTTGATCGGCAACGCGCTCGATTGTCTCGCCGGCAAGCAACAATTGGCCGGCTTTGATCGTTGGTCCGGATCACCGCACCCCAGTTGACCCTGTGCAGCTTCCTGAAGCTTGCGTCTCATGTACTGCCCGCGTTGTTGAGCAGGATGTCGACCGGGCCGACGTTCATGACTTTCTGCGCGCAGCGCTGACAGAAGTCATAGGCGGCGACGTCGACTGCATAGGCGTGCAATGGACGATCATCCGCGGCCATCCGTGCGAGCCAGCGCTCGACGCCGGCATTGTTCGGTTGGGGGTGACCACCACCGTGTAACCCGCGTCATGGACTCTTGACGCTGATGGCTTCGCCGAGTCCACCCATTCCGCCCGTCACCACGACCAGCTGCTTTGACATGATCCAATCTCCTCCACGGGGGCAATGGTCAAAGAGGTCCGGTGAGGGCCCCCACCGCCAGTCGCCTGCAGGCGGGGTGCCGTGAGCGACCCGTTGGCTCCGTCGTGTCGCGACGACGAAAACGGCCGGCCATGTTCCTCGTTATTTCTTCGCGGCCCGCGACGCCTGCTCGACGGCACGTTGGGTCGCTTTCGTTGCAGCGGCGGTCGCCACGTTGAAGTTGCTTCCGGCGACTTGGACCGCTTGCCGGGTGGCCCGCTGGACCGTTTCGTACAGCATACTGGTGGCCGTGATGGCCGACTTTAGTGCCGCGACGGCCGCTTCTGACCCGACCGGCGCGCTCTGCGCGACATTGTCGAGCAGCGTTTGCACCCGGCGGTTACGACCCGAGCCGCAGTGGTGCGACGCCGGTGCGGCTGCTCGATGTCGACGTCGATTCGCGCGATATGGCCACGGAAGCGCGACTGGACGAGCTCGAAGATCCGTACTGACTCTTTCGTTGCCGCATCATTCTGAACTGCACAGACATCTGCCCGAAAAATCTGAATCCTGCCTATGCAATCGGCCAGATCAGAAGAATGCTCGCGCGCCGCGCAGTGTGATGCCAGGCGATCCTGCAGGTCTTGAAGCAGGCGCACATCCGGAGCGGTTGCCCGGAGAAACACACGCGACGCGATACCAAAGTCGGCCGACGTGTCTTCAGAAGCGGAATCTGGTCTGCGCCATTGGTCGAAAATTGTCTGCTGGCAAAAGCAACAACGTGCCCCGATGCCCGAAAAGGACCGGAAAGCGATGCGCGTGTTGCGCGTCAAACAACATTTATTCATCGAGACCTATTTCGCGGTTTTGTACGCTGTCGTACCGCATCCGCTGCCGCCTGCGCGTAGTGTCAGGGACATCCAGGAACAACCTGGGGAGAATCATGCTACGACGAACATTCATATGGGGTACGCCGGGATCGATCCTGGCAATTGGCCTCGCGGTCTCGGGCTGCACGACGACCGGAACATCCGACGCCAGTGGCCACCAGACCGACAAGCGTCACACCATCGACGCGGGCGTCGACTCGACCCTTGCACGCGATTGCCAATGGCTCGCGTGAACTCGTCGGCAAGGCTCGTGGTGTACTGGTGTTCCCGTCGGTCATCTCGGCCGGCTTCGGGGTTGGCGGCCAGTATGGCGACGGCTCGCTGCGCGTCGGCGGCAGCACGGTCGGCTACTACAGCACCACGACCGGTTCAATCGGGCTGCAGATCGGCGCACAATCGAAAGCCATCATTTTCCTGTTCATGACTGAAGACGCACTCGACCGGTTCCGGAATAGCGAAGGCTGGTCGGTGGGCGGCGATGCGTCAGTGGCGGTCCTGAAAGTCGGCGCGAACGGCAATGTTGACACCACCACCGCGACCGCGCCCGTCGAAGCGTTCGTGCTCACGAACAGCGGGTTGATGGCCGGGGTCACGCTCGAGGGTACGAAGGTCACCAGGCTCAATTCGCTGTAACGAGCGACGCAGGAGGCGCAGGGTTGTACCTATTTATCGTTTTCAATCCTACGGAGGAGGCATGCACATTCTCACGAACGCGGGCCCGCTGGTGTCGCTGATCGCCGGCATTCTGATTCTCGTTGTGCCGCGCCTGTTGAATTACATCGTTGCGATCTACCTGATCGTCATCGGGCTGCTCGGGCTGTTCGGGGGACATCTCCACTGACCCGAAGCCGCCCATGAAAACAGCTCGTTGCGAACATCGGTCTCTTTCAACGGCGATTTCGGGTCATCAAGGGCGTCTATCACTCAGGAGCGCAGCACTGAGACGAATGACAAGCACCGGGCAAGATCCCTGCACCCGCAACATTGGAAGCGAGCGGGCGCATTGACCGCCGGAAGCAGAGAAGGAGTATCGAACATGTTGCGAAGCATAAAGAGTCTTCATGGATGCACCGTCGCGGCACGTGACGGCGATATCGGAAGTGTCGATGATGTTTATTTCGACGACGAAGCCTGGGGCGTGCGCTATCTCGTGGTCGACACGGGAAACTGGATGCGTGAGCGGCAGGTACTGATCTCACCGTATTCGGTCAAACACATGGACCGGGAATCAGGCACCGTCCACGTGTATCTTACGCGGCAACAGGTGCGGGATAGTCCGAACATCGATACGCATAAGCCGGTGTCGCGTCAGCACGAAACCGAGTACCTCCTTTACTACGGCTATCCGACGTACTGGGGTGGTTTAAACCTGTGGGGGATGGGCTCCTCCCCCGCATTCGAATAAAGGACGTGCCGCCAGACCCAGCATCGGAGGCACTCCCGCGCCCCGACCCGGACGCACATCAGGCGCCGGTGGATGTCCATCTGCACAGCACAAATGCCGTAGAGGGCTATCACATCGAGGTGGCCGATGGCAGCATAGGCCATGTCTCCGGTTTCATCTTCGACGATGTTGCGTGGGCCATTCGTTATCTGACCGTCGATACTCGAAACTGGTGGCCCGGTGGCAAGGAGGTGCTGGTGGCAACGCGGTGGATCGACCTGATCGACTGGGTTGGCTCGACTGTTTCTACCAGACTCAGTCGCGACGCAATCAAGAATAGCCCCGAGTACGACGACTCCGTTCCGCTCAACCGCGATTACGAAAAGAGACTCCACGAGTTTCATGGCAGGGACGGATACTGGTGAGGAAAGTGCGACACTACGGCCTGTTCGCGCCGTGGACAAAGCCGCCAGGGTCAGTGTGATCGCGGCGTGCTTCGACTGAGCAATGATCGCGGCGTCATTAGCTAGTGGGGCCATCGTTCATACGGACCGACTGGAAGTTCGCGCCATGCGGTGGGGTAGGAGAGAGTCAGTGGGGACCGAACCGGCAGCACGGTCCCCGGGTGATGATCGCGTCAGGCGGCACGCGCGGTCATCACGCAGAGGGGCGGTCGCCATGCCGATCTGTAGTGCTGGGCTGCGCCCGTCCTATCTTGCCGCGGAGTCCATTGCATATCTGCGGCAGTGCTCAAGATAGCCCAGTTCGTGCCTGCTCACAAGTTCGACGATGCTGGCCCACAGCCAGGAGGGCGCATCGAGCGTTTTTGAACGATTGCACTGCAGCTCCACCCGCCAGCTCTCGCGCGTTGACGCGTCCATTTGCATGGCATGGGCCTTTCCGACGACCAGCGCCAGGAATCGTGCGACTTTCATTGCTTCATCACGAGCGAGTTGGTTGATTTCCACTTTCAGGTCTTGAGGAAGCAGTTCGCGCAGGAACACCGACCGGTCGAGAAAGCGTGACGCGCGCATGCGTTCGCCCAGGAATGGCGCCAGGTGGCGAGCTCCCTCGACGATGCGTTGGCCGTTGTCTCGCGGCATCCTGACCGCCGGGTATCGAGGAGCAGCGGCCTGGATGGCCTCCTTGATGTCCATCAGACAAAGGTCATCCTCGCGGGAAGAGTCACGTCCGACCTCGAGAAGTACCGCAACGCGCAAGCGGCCAAGTGAACTGCAGCCTTTTACCCAATAAGCTGCATCAAGCACCTCGACCGACGCGCCTTCGTCGCGCGAACGCAATAAGGTGGCCAGGCGTGCAACGACCTCATCGGCAAACAGCTGCTTGACCGCGCGTTTTTTGTCCCGGGACAAGGGCCAGAATGTCTTGCCTAAAGGAATCGTGGGCTTAGTGTTCTCGATGCGTTCCCTGGCCAGATTTTTCCACGTCCGCTTCCATGCCTGTCTCATCATTACCCGGGCGCACTCCGGACTTTCAATGGTTCCGTCTGCATCCTCACACGCCTTGTCGAAAGCGCGCTCGTAGCCCTCCATCATCATTTCAATCATGGTCGCGATAATCACGCCCGACAAATCAGAGCCGCGGGCGGCGGTAGCCAGCGACAATCCGAGGCGGATGAGGTCATGGACCGGGTTGCCGACAACCGTTTGGTCGAGGTCGCGAATCTGTATCTCGACGTGTCCCCGTGCGTTCGCGATGGGCCCCAGATTGCCTACGTGACAGTCGCCGCAAATCCAGACGGGAGGTCCTTCCGGTAACGTGTGGCTCTCCAGGCTTTCAAGCCATTCGTAAAATCTGACGGTGTTGCCCCGGACATAGGCGTGTGCTGACCGCGCCATCTTCAGGTTCCGGAGCGCAATTAGTGCTGCCTGGCGCCCACTTGCGGGCGTCGGTCTGTAAGCGGTCTTCACGCGAGATCGAGTAGCCACGGCACCAATCCCTCGTAGTTGTCGGCGATCGTGGTGAGCGGCAATGCGCGGCACAACGTGACGAGACAGCGATACGGCTCGACACCGTTCATCTTGCACGCTTCGATCAGCGGGTTCAGGTTGGCACGGGCCTTTGCGCCTTCGACTGTGTCCGCGAACAGTCCACTCCGCCTTGCCTCGGATGAGCGGATCGCGCTCTCGCACGGATCGATGTCCACTCGCCCCCCTCCATTCCCCATGTGGCGGGTGAGCTTCGGCCACGGCCGGGCGCGGTAACGACGCGCCTTGTCCCGCAGGCCGCCGGGTGTGACGAGGTGCGGGGGCCGCGTCATCAGACCGGTGATGCACTTGAGCACCGGTTCGCTATGTTCGGCTCTCATTTTCGGGCGTCGCTCAGGCGTAGTCATGGCCGACGGCACCGGCTAGTCAGGCGCGTATTTGAACTCGGGCAATGCCTTCAGGGACTCAATGGTCGCGTCCGGCAGCCGCAGTTGCTTATCGACGAACTGAAGGCTGCTAAACGGTACCGCGACGAGATGGGTTCCCATACCGAGAAATCCTCACACCAAGAGGATGACGTAGGAAGCCCGATCGGTTGGGCTGACGATCAGATCGTCAATCGTTCCGATCTTGTCCCTGTTGCGGTCATAAACGGGCGATCCGGTGATCTTTGACGCTCGATACCCGGTCGACACCTGGACCACATCAACGCGCTTCTCCGTGATGGATTGTGGCGTTCCCTGGGCCTGGAGCGTTCCAGCGGTCACAGCCATTGCGAGCACAGCCGTCGATACCAGAGCGATTACCCGTTTCATGAGACACCTCCGCGGTTCAGATGCATACGTCCGGAATGCGTCACGGGAGCACTTTTTCCCACTGCGTAGCGCTTCAGAACCCGTCCGCGGAACACCCTACGGCTGCTTCCTGAGTTGCTCTTTCGCATCGCCGTACGCGGCTTGGATCTTGCCGACGACCTGTTCGACCGCTCCCTTCAGCCTGGTCGTTTTATTTCCCGTGGCTTTGCCGACTACTTCCTTCAGTTTTCCACTTGCTTCCTTGACACGGCCTTTCAGCTGCTCCTTGTTCATGACATTGCTCCTTGAAAGTGACGGATGACCGAACGTATCGACGCGTGCCGGCCGCTCGTTTGCTGATGGGACGGCCCTGCAACGGGTGCCCGCGACGGGATCATCCAGACAGGAATTTTGAGCTTATATCCTGCCCAGTAGCAGCAACACGAGCACGACGACCAGCACAACGCCTAACAGGCCGCTGGGCATGTAACCCCACGAACGGCTGTGCGGCCAGGTCGGTATCGCACCGAGCAACACGAGCACCAGCACGACTATCAATATTGTTCCCAACATGGAACTTCTCCTTTCGACTCCGCGTTTCGACCAGCCCGTCGCCGCTCTCTCGCCAGGTGCGCTGAATCTTCACGCCTTTCGCGAGGCATCTCCGCAACGTTCAATTTGCTGCAAGCGGGTATCCGCACTACTCAGGACAGGCCTGCCCGGTAGAGTGAGGGTGACCTTGATTCGCCACGCAGTCGGTACGGTGGTGTACATCGAGATATCCCGATTGTCGCCCCGCGTACGCGAACACCGCGTGCCTGCGTACGGCCCCGGCGGCCGTTGCCGGCGTCGCTCCGAGTGCGCTCTGGCCGACCGCGAAATCGTTCGGCTCGATCCAGATGACGCTCTGCAACACACCGTCAAAGCACCGTATTCTGTTCTGCGGCGGTCCGCTCGCGTGCGAAGATTTCTCTGTTTCACGCCAGGGTTCAACTGCGTGCGCGCCCTGGTAAACAGTGCTAGCCGTATCCCCCAGACTACCGCAGGGGCATGCCGCCGACTCTTCGCTACTCGCCTGTGCAGCAAAGCCCCTGCCGCACTCGACGACATGGGCAGGGCGCGAGTCATTGAGCGATCCGCGCCGTGCACGAATGACGCGCTTCTTATAGCGCCTTCAGATCAGGCAACAGCCGGTCGAACTCCCGCTTTACCACGCCATAGCATTCGCACACGCGCGTTTCGAGTCCCGGTCGATCCAGCACTTCGATGTGGCCATGACCGTAGCGAATCAGCCCCGCTTCCTGCAGTTTCAGTGCCGCTTCCGTCACGCCGGATCTCCGCACGCCAAGCATGTTCGCGATCAGCTCCTGTGTCATCTTCAGCTCGTTTGACGGCAGGCGGTCCATGCTGAGCAGCAGCCAGCGGCACAATTGCTGGTCGATCGAATGATGCCGGTTGCAGACGGCGGTCTGGGCCATCTGGGTGATCAATGCCTGGGTATAGCGCAGCAATAACCGCTGCACCGGGCTGGCGCGACGGAATTCCTCTTTCAGGATGCGCGCATCCAGTCGATACGCCTGGCCGGCGCTTTGCACGACTGCCCGGTTTCGCGTCGTTTCACCGCCCATGAAGAGCGCAATACCGATGATCCCTTCGTTGCCCACGATCGCAATCTCGGCGGACGCGCCATCCTCCATCACATAGAGCAACGATACGATGGACGTTGTCGGAAAATAGACGTGATCAAGGCGATCGCCTGACTCGTACACGACCTGCCCCAGTGGCATTTCAACCGGTACGAGATGCGGCGCCACGCGCGCCCGCTCTGCTTCGGGCAGAACCGAAAGCAGGTGGTTTTCTCTGGAATGTTGCTCGTTTTCCATGTCTCGCTCCCCGACATCCTGTCCAGAAACCGTACTGTTTCGCCGGATTGTTCTTAAACATATCAGGTATCAAGGGCGGATACGTGAACGCCTCAGACGAATTGGCGAGAATGCCCTGCGGCGCAGCGTGCAGCGGCGTCCTATGAACGCCGAGTCTGACTGAACCCTCTTGAAATTATAGTTCGCGCGCGCACGGTGGCACATCGCGGCGCGCTGTAACGGCTGCCAGCCATGGCTGGATGTGTCTTCGGTGGCAATTCTTTCAGTTGAAAGAAAGTGTGCCGCTCCACGGCAGGCAAGCTGCGGCTGCAGACTGAAACGGGTGGCTGCATAGCCGCCATCACACCGGCTCGCCAGCCATGCGCCGTTCCAGCACGATCGGCAGCCGGAGCGTGAATTCGCTGCCCGTACCGGGGCCGGCACTGGTAGTCGACACCGTGCCGCCATGCGACTCGGCGACCGCTTTCACGACGGCAAGACCCGCGCTGCCATACCGCAATTGCAATGCTGCGACCAACTCCTTGCGTGTCGTCATGCTGATTTGCCTCGTCACCTCAGCCGCTCCCGCCGGACAATCCGACGGGTAGCAAACTACGTGAGGCAACAGGTCAGCGCGAGTTGCAATTCTGATGAGTCAATGCGCCGGACAAGTTCATTGTCGCCGTCCACCGCTGCCCTGTTCCATCGTGTGATTGATCCTGCCGTCCGTCTCCACAGCGAATACATCGAACGGCGATGTAGCAACCGGTTTTTGCAACGCGGCACGTTCGATACACGCGGCGACTGACGCGCACACAAGGAAATGCGTGTCCTGAGATCACCCCATGACGCCTCCGACCTCGATGCGCCACTATCGCCCGATCGCTGCGGTCCAGATGGTCCCGGGTCGGATCGGTCGGTGCAGCGCACGGCGCTGCAACCTGTACGGTTCCAGACAAACAGCACCTTGGCGAACTTCTTCAACAGTCTGGGAAACGGGTGACCTCTTCCCGCGCGCTTCCGCCACGCGCGCAGCGAATGGGACCTGTCTGATTGCAGTGGAGAGTTCTATAGTAAACAGGCCGCCACCCGTCGACTGGCTGGGAACCGCGGCGCAGCATTATGCCAGCTGGCTCAGGCAGACGGGACTGACGGTACCACGTTGGGATCCGGGAAAACGGCGCCCCAACTTACCCTGGAACAACCTTCGAGGGGGAGTTTCATCATGCTGCAAGCTAGCGAAATCCAGAAGCGTTTCACCCACCTGGAGCAAACCATCGAGAAAGCTTCGCAGGCCTGTCACGCCGACGCCACGCTGCCCAAGGAGCTTATGGACTGCGTTGATCAGCTGGACAAGAAGTCCGAAGGCGCAAAGAAAATAATGGAGTCGAAAGACGGAAATCGCATGCGTCAATGGATAGACGACCTGGAGCAGGTCGGCGACCGTGCAGAGCAGGCGTGTCAACGTGCAACCAATGTAAATGCGAAAGTAAAAAGTGCAGTCACCTCGGTCCATGCCGAACTTTCCGATCTGAAAAAACAGCTGCATTAACGCATTTTTAGTATGGGCAACCCTGCCGTGTGCCTCGCACGAAGGTAACGTTGACTGTCGCACACCAATCCGTGTCTGCGTTCGCCCATGGCATGACGGTTGCTGGATAGAAGGTCTGGTCTTTTCACGAGGAGAACATCATGACCACACTTGACCCCAGCATCCAATCTGCAACGGGTGGCAGCGGCGCGAAGATTGTCGGCGGCGGAACTGGCGAAGGCCCCGGCCCGGATGTGATGGCGGCAGCCACGCTCGACGGCGACAAGGTCATCACTTCGGATGGCGAAGATATCGGGAAAATCTCCGACATCATGCTTGACGTGCGTGGCGGCCGGATTGCGTACGCCGTCCTGTCCAGCGGCGGGTTCCTGGGTATGGGCAACACCCTTTACGCCATCCCGTGGAGCGCGCTGACCCTGGACACCAACGAGAAGTGTTTCCGGCTCGACATCACCGCCGAGCGCATCAAGAGCGCGCCCGGCTTCGACAAGGACCATTGGCCCGCGATGTCGGACCCGCAGTGGGGTTCGTCGCTGCACGAGTACTACAACCAGCGGCCCTACTGGCTGGCCACCCGGGGCGCAGTCGAAGGCCGGACGCTCGATCTTTAGGTCACCTGCACAAAGATCGGGGTGTCGAACCAACCGGACGCCCTCGCCACCTGTTCGAAACGCCGGCCGCAAGGCCGGCCTTTTCCTGCTACCAGCAGTTGCCGAAGGAGCTTCGTGAGACGGATTACTGGCGCGGGCTTGCGCAAAAACGCGTTCCCGAGATGTTCTTCCTGACGGGGAAGACACGACTGAAGCCGTTGCAATGGACACCACGGCGTTGCGCGAGCGCAAAAACATCCGGCCCTCCGAGGCGATCTACACAGGGTCGTCACGCATATGATGCAAGCGCGGTTCAGGAAGTTGAGCACCCAATGCCCGCACAAGGTGTGTTGCGGATTCGAGTAATCGTCCAATTCGTGCGAAAGCTGACGGTTGGTGCTCGGGCAGCCTCATCTGGCCTCAGATCCGATGTTTGATCCATGGCTTTACGCGGTTCGCGAATTCCTGAATATGCATTATGGTCAGAGGAGCTTTTTGGTGTGACGTGAGGTCGACCACGACGTGGCAGCGACGAACGAACGTCGGTTCAAATGCCCATGCTATCGAGCCCGTATGGAATCCGATATTGATCCGTCGTCAACGCCGCACACCAACGTCAATTCGTGGGTCGAGAAGTTAGGGCCCGGTCTGATTACCGGGGCGGCTGACGACGACCCGAGCGGCATCGCAACATACTCGCAGGCAGGCGCAGCGTTCGGCTACGACATCCTGTGGACGATCCTGCTGACCTATCCGCTGATGGTGGCCATCCAGGTCATCAGCGCCAGGATCGGTCGGGTCAGCGGCCACGGACTGGCGACCAATATTCGACGTCACTATCCGGCGTGGCTGCTCTACGGCACGGTTATTCTCCTGCTCGTGGCGAATACGATCAACATTGCGGCTGACCTCTCGGCCATGGGCGCGGCCGTCAATCTGGTCATCGGTGGACCGACGCATGTTTACACGGTCGGCCTGGCGTTGCTTTCGCTCGTTTTGCAGGTTTTTGTCCCGTATCGAAACTATGTCCGCGTTCTCAAATGGCTGACGCTTGTCCTGTTTGCCTACGTCGGCGTCGTGTTCGCCGTCCAGATTCCATGGATGACCGTCGCAATCCGGACCGTGTTTGCGCATCTGTCGTGGAACGGCGACTACATCACAACCGTCGTCGCGGTGTTCGGCACGACAATCAGCCCCTACCTGTTTTTCTGGCAGGCCTCGCAGGAAGTCGAGGAACTGCTGGCACGACATGGTCAGCGCGCGCTCAAGCATGCGCCGTCTCAAGGCGCGTCAAATCTGAAACGGATCAAATTCGATACGTGGATCGGCATGGGATTTTCGAACTTGATCGCATTCTTTATCGTTCTCGCCACGGCCGCGACCCTGCACGCGCACCACATTACCGATATCCAGACGTCGTCACAAGCCGCCTCGGCGCTCAGGCCGATCGCCGGTGAGTTTGCGTTCCTGCTGTTCAGTATTGGCATCATCGGCACCGGGCTGCTTGCCCTACCGGTCCTGGCCGGTTCTGCGGCCTATGCAATGGCAGGCACGTTCGAGTGGAAAAACAGCCTGGAGCTGGAACCGAAGCTCGCCAAGCGGTTTTACGGAATCATCATTCTTGCTACGGTGGTTGGCCTCTCCCTTGGTTTCACCTCGATTGATCCGATCAAGGCTCTTTTCTGGAGTGCCGTCATCAATGGCGTCGCCTCAGTCCCGATCATGGTGCTCATGATGATGATGGCATCGAATCCAGACATCATGGGGACGTTCCGCATTTCAGGCGCGCTGCGGATCGGCGGCTGGCTGGCGACGGCCGTGATGGCCGCTGCTGTTGTGGGGATGTTCTGCTTTCTGTAGGAAGCGCGCCCGACACATGACAATCGTCCGGGCGGGCCAGGTTCTGGCGCGGAATCGGCCGCAGGTCTTTACGCGGCCGTCGCTGCGACCGCGACGATCAATGTCGGTGGCAAGACGGACCCCGGTTATGGCGGCGCCCCATTGCGTTTCGCGCCGGCAATCGGGGAGGTGCCGCATGACCGCCCGAATACCCGAATGCCCGGCTGCAATCTCTACCTTCCTGGCACGATGCATTGAAACCCTCGCGAACGGGGTGACCGCGCACGAATCCTGACGGCACCTCAGGTCGTACTCGCGAGACAGCTGGTCGGGCCGGGCTGGATATGCAAAGGGCTACCCGACGGTAGCCCCTTTGCGATTACGATGCGCCTGCCTGTCACGCGTTCACTCGCTCCTTGAAGGCCTTGCCTGCCGTGAACTTGACGGTTTTTGCGGCAGCAATGTGCATTGCCTCGCCCGTGGCGGGATTGCGCCCCGTGCGTGCGGCGCGTGCGCCGACGCCGAACGAGCCGAAGCCAATCAACTGCACCGTATCGCCCTTCGCCAACGCGGCACCCACGATCTCGGTAAAGGCGTCGATGACTTGTGCCGTGGCCGATTTGATGTCGCCGGTGACGGCCGATACTGCATCGATGAGTTCCTGCTTGTTCATGGTCAGTTCCTTTCGGATCAGGTGAGTAACCCAGATATCTGAATACGCCCGGATATTCTCGGGTAATCGCGCTTATTTTGCACCCGGTGATGCGGCTAGCCAGCCTTGAAGCGTTCGAACCGCTCGAACTGCTCGTCCGCTCCGGCCCCGATCCCCGTCCAATGCCCATCCCAGTCAAAGTCCATAAGGCTGCTGCCTTCGTTCGACACCGCCGTTTAATGTTCAGGGTCGCCTTGTGCCCGCCTGACTGACTCGCCCATCCGATGGGGCAGGAGCATCGGGACGCATCGGGTGAAGGACGTTGACCGCTACCGTACAGACGTACCGGGGCGCAGGTGAGAACCTCGTGTTACACCCTGCGCGCACCAATGATTCCCGGGTCGTTCCCGCGAGCCAAGACATTCGCGGACAGCCGGTCACCGGCGCAACGTAGCACGTCCTTGTTGTGACAGAACGCCAGATGCCACGGCACGTTTCGCCAGCTGGTCGCAATCCACACGTCGCGCGGCTGTGAAGGGGCTGTCGAACTTAAGGAGAGCGTCATGTACAACATCGTCTGGCTTGTGGGAGCCGTGGTCATCGTCCTGTTCGTGCTCGGCTATGTCGGATTGAGGTAGGGCCTTCGTCGCGGTTGGAAAACATGGCCAGCGGGGTCCCGTCATGTATGGACGGCCGCCCTGCGAAGACGCGACTACGACTCACCGCCGGGCTGAAGAAACGTCCCGGCCGCGATGGTGCGCGCCAGCCGCGCACGATCTCCGGCCTGACGATCCGGATCTACCTTGCACAACAGAGCCTGTGATGAAACTCGCCGGCACTCACGCCCGAGACGGTGCCGCACGTCCCAGCCGCATCGCCTGGTTCTGCCGCACGGACGCACCTTGCTGATATTTCCGGGACACGATCGTCCCAAACCCTCACAACCGGAGGCCATCATGCGTATCTACCATCCCGAACAACATCAGAACAGCGACAAGAGCGAACCCAACGTCGACAAGGCCGTCGAGGACACCTTTCCGGCGAGCGATCCGCCCTCGATCGGCGGCGTAACAAAAATCAAACCGGAGCCGGACCGCAAGAAATCACATAAGAAACAGGTCAGTAGTTAGTTAACCATAGGGCGCGACGTCTCCGCCTGGGAACCCGGAATCCTGTCGAGCGACTTGAGAGTCTGGACGACCCCGGGCGAGAGCTGGATGTACATGGTGACCTCCTGGAGCGGGGATCAGCCTGGATCGGACGAAACCCTGCCGTCTGTACGATAGCGGCTACCTGGTCCCTCTGCTTAGGCTCATTGTCTCGCGACGCATCAGTCCGGAGGGTGGTCCTCGCGATCGATCTCACCGGCAGCCTGTCCCCAGATCTGCTCGTCCTGGCCTTCTGGGGTACCCGCGCGCTCCCACAGTTCGCGGGCCCGGCGCAGTATCCGGGCTTCCCTCTCTGAAGTCGGCTCGCGTTCTTCAACCGTCGCGCCCCGCGCATCGACATGGACGCTCGTGACGTCATATCCGTCAGCGAGCTGATGCCAGGCTTTGACCTTGTTCATCTCTTCAAACTGACGGGTGGCGGTGTTGATCGCCTCTGCTTTTGTGCCTTTGGCCACGGTAATACGCATCAACTCACTGTGATGGGGGTGGCCGCGATGATCAGTGAACGTCTTATGGAAGATCACCTCATAAGGCCGTCGTTCGGAGACACCGCCGCTTAACGCAGTCAGTGAAATGATGCCGATGAGGTGCTGGTCTCCCCGGTCGAGGACGGCCAGACGCTGCACATGATTCTGACGCATGATCGTTTCGGCGTCTTCGGCCCGATCATCCTCGAAGCAGAAGAGGACCTCGGCCGACATCGCCTCACGTACGGTCATCTTGCTGACGTCGCGGGCATCCGCGACGCCGCGCATCGTGATATCGCGGTCGGTAATCATTCCGATCACCCTGTTGTTCAGGCACACGGGCAGGGCACCGATATTTTCCTTCTTCAGCTTGCGGGCTGCAGCATCGAGCGTTTCTTCCGCCTGAACGCAAACCGGCTCTTTCATCACATCTCTGACTAACATGGCGTTACTCCTCGTACGGCTGCATTGAAAGGACGTGACTGACAACGCAGTGAGCAGCAAATGGCAGGCCTCACAGGCTGCGCATCGGTGAGCGTGGACGGGCTTGCTGCCTGTTCGTTACCCGATGGTTCTGGTGGGTGGCTTCTCCCCTCGACCTGGCTTAGCCGCCACTGCGGAGTTGGGCGGGGTTGACCTCGGCCGCGTCGACCGCCCTTGCCGCCAATTCGGCGCTGCACACTTTTGATCGTCACACATTCGTCCTAGGATGAAATAATTGAGGCTCACAGTTGGCCGCCGAACGACGACAAGGAGCGACATGCCATGCACGCTGATCCCGTGGAATACAAGGCATCGACCATCATGCCTCTCGCCCCGATTTCCATCCCAGGCTACGCCGCAACCGCGATAGTCACGCACCGGAACGGCAGACGCGAAACATTTGGCATTCTTGGTTACTTCGCGTCCGAGAGCGCGGCATGCATGTTTGCCGTTGAATATGCAAAAGCCCATATCGACGGTCGGCGACATCCGAGGCCGCCGTTTTCCCTGCGGTAAGTCTGCGCGGGCCGTTTACTTTTTGATGCTCCTTCCCCCGCTTTTCGCGGCGTCGTTTCGCATCCTGATTGCAATCGCAGCCGGACATTTTCCGTGATCACGTGGCACTTACAGGGCGGCCAGGCAGCGCTCGCGCCTAGCTTTCCGTCATGGCATACCGGGGCAGGCTGATCGTGAAGACGCAGCCTTTGCCTGGCACATCGCGCACGCTCAGCATCCCGTTATTGGCCTCGACACTACGCCGCGCGATGGACAGTCCCAGTCCCAGTCCCAGTCCGGTTCTGTCCTCGCCATTCTGGGTAAACGGCAGGAACATCCGTTCTGCATCCCCGGGCGGCAGACCGCCGCACTGGTCTCTCACATCGATCAGGATGCGATCCGACACGGCATACGTGTCCAGCGTCACCTCGCTGTGAGGGTGTGTGAACTTGAAGGCGTTCTGCAGCAGGTTTCCGACCGCCGAGTAAAGCTGGTCACGGTCTCCACTGACGGCGAGTCGCGGGTCCACTGCGGACACCTTCAATATGCATCCGTGAACCTGGGCCGCAAGGTCGGCGGCACGTTTGACTTCCGCAATGAAATCGGCAACGGAAAACTTCCTGGATTGCACGGAAATTCCTGCTGACGTCCGGACCTCATCCAGTGAATGCGCGATCAGATCGCGCAGCCCGTCCAGGCTGCGCTCCAGCACCGCCCCCGTGGCGCCGGACAGACTTAAGTTTCCGGTTTTGGCGGCGGTAAACGCGAGCGTGGCAGTCTGAAGCAGGTTACGCAGTTCGTGGGCGAAGAATCCCAGCCGCTCATGCATTTCAATGGCCTGTCTGTCCGCCACTGCAAAATCGCGCTGGTAGCTGAATTCGGTGACCGCATCGGCTATTGCATTGTCCAGACAGCGGTTGAGGGTGCGAAATTCGTCGATCTGAAACGGCGCATCGCGCTCGTACGCGAGATCGGTAACGGCCTGGCACAGGTCGCCGTAGTCGTGCACGACCTGATCTGCCGAGAACCCGAGCGCCAGCCGTTCGCGCCCGTGCTGTGCGGCTGACTCGCCAATTTCCGATAACGACGCTCCACCGCCCGAGGGTCCCGAAATCCGGCGGCTGTCCATCGGCTCCGATGTCTGCTCCATCCGCAGCGTCCTGATGAGCTGGTCCAGGAACAGCGGCACCCCATTCTGGAGTTGCTGCGCAGTTGCCGCCCGCGCGGGCCGTTGCGCGACCTTAGCCCGGCATCTTTCTATCAGCTCATGGCGATTGTTAGCCAGGAAAACGTGCATCATGATGCAACCCCCGACGCCAGTCTGCGGCACTTCATTAGTGGCCAGCGGTCGCGGCCAGACGCTGTCTGCGGCGACGCCATCATTGTCCCGGACAAAATTGCTCAACCCCGTCCAGGGCAAATGGTTTGTGCGCGGCAGTCGCCGTGAACGGTTGATTTTCCGGCAACAGCTACCTTTCCGCCTGCGTGTAGATACATCTTACGCGCGCTGTGCGTTCTCGCGGGGAAGCGGCGTGGGTGCCATCCGGATTCGAGATGCGCCGGCCGCTGCGCATCAACGCTCCGGTGCAGAACAGTCAGGCGGCACGATGGCTCCGCATGGCGCGGCGTGATTTTTGCTGCTCCTTCCTGTTCAAGACAAACCGGGGGCGGGAAAAGTGGACCAACAGGAGCAACGGCCTCTGATCCTCCTCGTCGACGATGACAGGCTGACGGCGGCGGCATGGACCACCGTCCTTCGCATGAACGGGTTCGAGGTCGTCTGGGCACCTGACGGTGGCTCGGCCTGGGCCCTGGCGCGCATCGGCCGGCCGGATCTGCTGCTGACCGACTGGGACATGCCTGGTATCGACGGCCCCGAGCTATGCCGGATTTTCCGAAAGGATCCGGTGCTGGCCAGCGTGCCGATCATTCTGGCTTCTTCCTTGAGCCTGCCGCCTGCCGGCCCCCCTGATTTACACAATCTGTTCCTCCAGAAACCGGTCGATGCCGTCGCACTGTTGACCGCGGTATCCGCGCTTGCGGCTGTGGCTGTCGCAGCTGACACATCGCAAGCAGATGATGCAAGGCCGGATGAACGGCTTCGAGCGATGCCCATAGTGGTCGCCAGCCGGCGCCCACTACTCCGACCGGCTCTAGGCGTACCAAACGATTGCGATGAAATGGCAGGCCGAACCCGCCAGCACGAACAGATGCCAGATCGAATGGGCGAACTTCAGCCGGCTATCCATCAGGAAAAAAGCGACCCCGCCGGTGTAACAGGCAGCGCCTGCCAGCAACCAGACCAGACCCACTGTGGGCAGCAATGCGAATAACGGCCATGCGACGGCGAGCACCGCCCATCCCATCGCGAGATAGAACCCCGTCGACAGAAGCGGATGCGCGAGCTTGCCGAAGACCTGTAATGCGATGCCGGCTACCGCCAGGGCCCAGATGACGAGCAGCAGTGCCGTGCCTCCGTGTCCGGACAGGACGCCGAGCGCAAAAGGGGTATAGCTACCGGCGATAAACAGATAGATCGTGCAGTAGTCAAGCTTCATGCAGAGTCGCTTGGCCCGACCGGGCGGCAGCCCGTGGTACACGGCCGATGTTGCGTACAGCAGTACCATCGTCGACAGATAGACCGCGGCGGCCGGCATTGGCACCCGGTTCGAAGCGGTGCGTGGCAGCGGCCAGACGATGAACGCCATGACGACGACGAGTATCAGTCCGGTTGCGTGAATGAGCGTGTTCGCCACTTCTTCGCCCAGCGTCTGCATCCGAACGTCGTCCCGTCTCATGGCCCACCGGGTAAAGAAATCTGCTTCGTATTATCCGCAGGAGGGCAGGCGTGGCAATGCGGCGTGTCGCGGGAAGGCCACCCGCATCCCGTCATCGGTGCGGGAGGAACTACTTTGGAGAGGTCTGGGCTGACGCGTAACTGTTCAGGTTCATCAGCCTGTCGTCCAGTCCCAGGTCTCTTTCCGCTGCATCAATCAGTGAAGCTGTTCCAGGATTCCCATTGCCGCATAATAAGAAAGTTAAAATACTGTGAATCAGATCACTCGTATATCGCTTCGCCCCCGCATTGCGCGGGGCTGGTTATTGATTCTCATTGGCAATAAAGCGGTATGAACTGCGCCGGGTAATCAAGATAATCAATCAGCAAGGACGGGTCGATATTGTTGACGTCGGGACAGCGATATTCCTTTTTTTCCGCCACAATATCGACAGTTCAGGCCGATTCAGATGTCCTTCATGTCAAGCCAATGTAATATTTCTGTAAAATACGCCGAACGCAAAACACCAATAAGGGCTGGAGGTGAAGGACCATGGCGGATGATCACGACCAGGAAGAGTTTTTTCATATCCGGAAAATGGTGCTTGAACTCGATCGGTTAATCCAGAACGGTGATATTAAGGATCGGAAAAATCCAGTAGCGCAACCCGATTACTGGCGAAAGCGGATCGATGCGTTGCTCGCTACACCGGCGCTTTCCGAGTCCATCGCGGCGCGGACTGCGGCGTTACTCGTGCAACTGGATCGGATTGCGGATGCGCTGAAGAAAAGCGGGTAATTGATACGATGCTGGATAATCAGCACCTACACTGAAGCTGTAACAGACAGTCGAAGTCGGCAGGGCGTTTGCCATGATCGAATCCTGGATCGGCGTGATCGTTGGGTCGTTCGCGCTCGCAATCGCCGCCACGCTGGTCGTGGGGCACTATCGGCGCGAGCATCTACGGGAACGCCTGCTCAGGCGGATGGACCATCGTCACAGATGGGAGGTGACGCGGCGCCGGCATTGACACCGCTATTCGTCTCCTGCCCGTTCGTCTCGGTCGCCATGTTGACCTGCATTTTCCACAGGCTCGGCGACGGGCACCTGTTGAGCTGACAACCACTGAAATGACCTCTCAAGACCAGGACCCAATCAGGGCCGCCCCGTCGAGCCTCACGGTGCGGGCTGCGGCAGGCCAGCTAAGGATCAATCGGGTCTGGCAGGCTCTGGGTCAGCACGCCGCGCACGCGAAACGCATCCCGGTTCATTGCAGCAGGAAGCACGACTTCGACGAAATGACGGTCACGTCCGAGTCAGTGTCGCCCACGGCACTGACCGACATCACCCGGCGGTTGAGCGCCCAGCGATGGGTTGTCGCGGCCTCCCTGCACACCGCACCAACATCTCCGCCACGCGGTGACGGCTAGATCTGCACGCGCATAAAAAATGTATGGTCAGCCTTAGTTTTGCAACCTCAATGTGTGACCTAAGATAGAAGGGCCTGCGCAAATGTATCCGGGCTCGAAATGGGCGCGGA
>NZ_JBNDML010000031.1:0-69459 GCF_050436565.1 Paraburkholderia sp. GAS42
CAATACGCCGATCCTGCACTGGCTCGATTACGGCGATCATCTGGTGGCGCCATTACGCCGATCCCGGAATGGCCCCAATACGCCGATCCGTGACACCATGCAATCCCTTCTAATAATCCGACATCATGTTCAACAACATCGACTCTCTGAGACCGCGCGACGACGTATTAAAGCTCTTTGAATACGCGAAATCGCTGCTTGACCTTCACCAGGACAACAACGTCGACTTCTGGCGAAATATTGATGCAACCGCCCTGGAAGTGTGGCTGCGCGAGGACCACCCTGACAAGGCCCGCATCCTGGATTCGAGAACCGGCCTCTCAGACCTGCGCGAGCTGCTCTCCAGACATCTGGCGAAAATGCGCTGCGCCGCCGAGTGGGTTCACCGCATATTTGAAGTAACTATCCCCGAGCTGAAGCCGAGTCCCGATTATTTCACGCAGTTTTCTGAACTATGCGATGACTACCCCGAACTTCTTCGGGATGCGTATATCCACTACGGTCTTGCGCAGGCGGTACAGACGCTCATGATTAGGTGGTATCTGCAACTGAAAGCAAGCCCCCTGGTTGGAGTAAAGCGCGTGCTGCCACACACCGTCATTAAAGCCTCAAATAACGAGGCCCTCACGAGACTTCTTTCGGCGCGATGGGTCGCAGGCGACCGATTCTATGCTGACAGAGATTTGCTTCAATCCATCATCGGCGACATCACCAACGAACGCAAGGTCCTCCTGTTCGTAAAACCGAAGGAATGCGGAGGCGACCCGCACGCTCTGGTTTCAACGAATGCATCTCCTGTCATCGAGCAAGGTCCGCGAACAAGTCGACTGACGGAAACATTTTCGGATGGCAACCTGCGTCTCCCAATTTCCGCGAGTTCCGGATACCTTGAACTGGTTCGCAGCCGCGTGGCGGTACTGTATCTGCTCGAAACAGGCGCGCTGTTTGTTGAGTACCCGTGGCATCGTTTCGGTTCGGGCCTGTGTCGGCTAGAGCACGACCACGATGTTGTCAGCGGAACGCTGTCGGTCAACATGCAATGTCCGGTGGAACGACGCGATGAGATTGATGAGATTGGCCTCTATTTCAAGGAGCACATCGCTGAATTGCCCGAGTGGGGTGTGAATAGGTTGAGAGTGCCGACTGAGCCAATACCGAAGGGCTGAACGCCGGCCCACGGAAGTGGGAAATCTTCCGCCGCCTCGCCGCGTCAAATCTCAAGCGAGATGGACACATGTCGGCTATTGTGTTTGACATGTTGCCCAGCGACGGCTTCTGGAAACCACGTCGCAATGCCATCCTGCTGTTGACGATACGCTTGTGTCACCAGGTAAAATCTCAAGGCTATCAAGCATCTATGTCTTCTTTCCGGCTGTTATCCACAGGGTGCTCAACAGTTTCTGTGGACAAATAGCTGGCTTTCACTTGAGGCCTGTAACTACTCGGAAATAACGAGCGAAATACAAGCTCCCGACGCTCAGAGTTTGGGACGAACGTCTTGTTTGCCCCGTCACCTACTGTACGAAACGTACCGGGTGCGCGACCACCTCTCGGCTCCAATCCCGCACTACAGGTTACTAGCTCCTTCGTTGCGGCCTAGCTAGCCAAACACTCGACAAATCCGTTATCGCCTAACGAATGTCAGGCATAAAGTGTTTTGGGTTCGCTGCCGATATACCGTGTCTCCAACCACGGAATCACTTCTGATGCATGAAGCTCTCCATCCGACGCTACCGAATCGGATCACCGCACAGCAATACTTTACGGAGTACGGGCGGCCTCCAGCTTCACGTACGGCTGTCGACAACCGACCTAATGCGAGGTGTCCGTTCTGTCCTCAGGAGCTGAACACAATCGCGCCAGCGAAGGGTGGCCATTTCGCGCATTTCGGAGGATCACATTGGTGCCCTAGCAAAGAGAAGACCGCTCGACCGTATCTTGACCTGCAACCGACAGAGCCCGACGAAGCCTCCGCTATCCGCTTGAAGCAGGAATTTCGCGATACGTGGCGTCTTCACTACAAAGAGCTTGCGTCGTTGGCTCCCGAGCTCGCATACGGCGAATTTGTCGAGCTGCTTCGACGGGCCAATCGGCTGAATCTGTGGGCGTACAGAGGCCTTCTTAACGAACACCTGCCGTATGTGCTTCCGCTGCTTGCAGATTTCTCACCTGCTACTGGCATCCAGCGAAAGACAACTTCTGGAAGCTCAGTTCCGGGCAGAAGACTGTGGCTGCGGTTTATCTACAGTTCGGACGTGAGATGCCCCGAGGATCTCTGGATCAGGCCAACCGGGCCAGCCCAGTTATTCCGAGTCAGCTATCGTCCACGCCCTCGCGGAGCGCCGGGGACTAGCGACATTATGAAAAGCGTAGAAATTCACCGGTCGCCAGCTTTCCTCTCTGCTGCCGCCCCCACGTTGCATCCGTTTGTGGTTTCAAACGTCGAAAAGTGGTTGACAGAACATCTTTCCTGAAATCATATCGAGAGTTGTAGATGCCACTTGCAACGATTCTGTGAGAATCCAGTTCGGTGCGATGCCGCGCCTACCCAAGCCGTGCGCAACCGTGCGCACGGCAGTTAAATCGTCAGCCGCAGCGACGCACCATATGTGAAGACTAATAGGCACGCTCTGCACTTCCTCGATATCGAAAATCGTGACGCCGCTTTCGGCCGAAGCCTCAAGTTGTCGGCGCCACTCGATGCCTGCAGCGAGTAATGCCTCGATTTCCTGGTACAGGACGTCATACGGCTTGTTCAACGTGAGCCACCAGAACTCGTCGTTGAGCAAGCCATCATCGGGCTGGTTGTATGCAAAAAGCAGAAGCGGTTGAGCGGTGGAATGCGGCACGATAGCGTCCAAACAGGGTTGATAACACCTCGTGTAGCGACTGTTCATCCTTGTGCTGAGGATGGTGTAACCAAGAATGCTGAAGCATTCCACGGCACGCGCAGCACTTGTCACTCGAACCCTTAAAAGGCTGGCTGCGATGCCTGTGTGCCGGATGATCTCGCTGCCGTGTAACATCGACCACCATGTGAAAACTATTGTTCTGTGTTCTTGCACAGCTTGACCCTTGCATGGCCCACCCCAATGTCAGTCCGCGTCGAACCGTCTGATCTCCACAAGTTGATGAATCAAAACCGCGCCGTGGTACATCGTTCTCTTTGACCTGCTGCTTCCAGCCCCGTTCTGCACAAGTGCGTCACTGAGGACGGTGTCTCTCTCGCACTAATCAGGCTCAAAACAGATGACGGCACAAACGAGGCGTCCGTGTTGACCTCCCTCATCTTTCTTGGCCGGCAACTGAACAATTGGCAACAAGAACGGTAGCTTGATCTCATCGTCGACAAATTCTTTGGCGAAGTACACGGGCGACTTGCGCGTCTTAACCAACCGCAGTATGACGGCAAAACTTCCCATCAGGATGGCATACTGTGCGCGTCGTGAAAGCCAGTCGCCAATACGATTGCTCGGGAAACGCTCACTCAGCACGGCCCTTCGAGGATTGGCCCAGCTAGACTGCATTTCCGTGAAAATCTCGTACCATCCGCGAAAAAGCACAAGTGACGTCTCCAGCGCTTCGCGCCCGGACGCGTCCAGCCCCTGTGGACTGAAAAGTTGAACAAGATCCTCGTGAACCTGGGCAGGTGCGTCTTCTCCATAAACCCAGCGATTCAACCGACGCAGCAATACGCGATAGACGGCCGGCGAGGACAATGCGTATGTATTTCTGAAATCATCCTTGTAGGTACGTTTCGGTATCTCGTTTTGCTCCCAGTGGTGCCAATTGACAGGAACTAACTGCGGTCGATCGATAATATCGGGCAACGGCTCAAGTTCGTTGACAACGCTCCAGAGGAAGCTGCCCAGGTCGCACCATGTTGTCCACGCGACAGGCTCATTCTGCTTGAGCAACTCCTCGACAATCCAAAAGCGGTTTTGTGCTGCCTCGAACCATTGCTGTAACGGTGCAAACGCTTTCTCTACACGACTTGCTTGAGCCCGAAAGGCACTGTACCTGTCTATCGAAAATTGGCGATAAGCCGGTGCGCCGCCGCATTTCGGACATCGCAGCAGCGGCTCGTCATTGAGCGTCCCGTAGTAGTTCATTTTTAAGGATAGCTTGCCCTCGCAATGGGCGCATTCGTCCCCAAGCTCCGAATCGTGAATAGGACATCGTCTTAGAAGCCTGAACTGATGCCAGACGCTGTGGTAACCATCAGCAAGACAGCTGTAGCAGACTCGAACCGAGTCCGCGAACAGCAGATTTGCGAGATTCGGATAGTCGCGTGACGTCTTGGTTTGTAAGTCAACAAGTGACCAACCCGTCGCGGCTTCGAAACCACTCGTGTCAAAACTTATAGAGTGTCCGAACAGACCTCTATGGAAAAAAGGCCGCAAGTTGAACAGATTATTTGCGAGCTCTACATTCAGAACATTGAGGTGAGAAAACCTCGCATATGCCGAAAACACAGACTCGTGGAGCATCTGATCGTACTCCAGCCCCGTCCACAGGTATCGGGCACTCGTTCGTCCCTTCTCATTCCTGCCCTTGCGTGGCGGCTCATACCCCGATGTCCGCTGTAGACGCTTTTGCATGGCATCCTCTCTGCCTAAAGGCACGTACCGTTATCAATTCGGCGCATTGAAAATATGTGACGAGTGTTTCTATTCGCAAACCATAACAGCAATACTAATAAAATAATAAGCAAAGCTGATACCAGCATTTCCCCTCCCGTTCTTATCAAACACGGCTAATCCCCTCTCGATTAAATCTGTTTTCTGGTATATTAAACGAAATCCTCTTTATTCCGTAAACCTCGGCTCTTTCGCGCTAGAAAGGTACTCCAGCCATGCGTACTCGGGACACCTGGTTCTTGCCGCTACGGCCGGCGGGAGAATTGACACCTCCGGAAACGCTTTCCGGGGTCCGTGGCGCCAATCGCACACCGACTGAGATGCTGAGCTTGCCCGTAAAGACCGACTGGGAGGCAGCAGAAGCGTATCTCGGAAGCAGGACAAGCATCTCAAAAGATACGCGCGTCGCCTACAGCCGCGCCATGAGTCGGCTTTTCCTTTGGGCCTGGATTGTCAAGAAGAAGCCTGTCTCTTCGCTCATGCATTGGGATCTGGTCGAATATGTGTCGTTTTGCAAAGACCCCCAGCCACGTGAGTTTTGGTGCGGACAACCGTCCCTTACCAAGGGCTCCGACTGGAAACCATTTGCTCGTGGCGAGCCCAGTCCGACTTTTCATTGGGCGCTGGGCGTCAACGCCATGTTTGATTACTGGGTGAACATTGGCTACATCACGGGAAATCCGGTAGGGGACGCATTCGACAACGGATGGAGGCGCGACGGACGACGCGCGAGTCGTCCAAGAGCTATTCAACAAGTTTACGACGGAGACGACTGGAAAGCCCTGACTGGCGCGATTGAATTGCTTCCACGAGAAAACCCCGCAGAGGAGATGTCAGCAGAGCGGGCGCGATTCCTGTTCAGTTTATTGTCTTTTTTGGGCCCTCAACTCGCACACGTTTGTAGCGGACGAATGAACAGTTTTCGCCTCGAAGGGGGGATATGGTTCTGGCGACCACCGCTGACCAATCCTCGAAGTCAGCCCATCAAATTGCCCGTCCCTGACGGAATGATTACGGCGCTCACGCGCTACCGAGCATGTCTCGGGCTATCTGCCCTTCCGGGACCACGCGACGACCTACCTCTCATAATGCGTGTTTCCCGGATGCAGAATAGTGATTTGGATCGTACGGCCGCCGAGCGCAAGCTGCCGTACTATATCGTGCGAACGGTCGCTGCCCTGGCCGCGAATCAACTACCAGAAGAACTCAAACACAAAGCGGACGCTTTGCGGTTAATGACCTACGGATCTGCTCGAAAACTGGCAATACAGCAACGTAAGGGGTGAACCAGCCTCGCCTCACAGCCAAGGTTGATCGCGGCCTGGGAAGGCTGGGGCGTCAAGCATGTTCTTTCTATCCCAAAAGTCACAGCAGCTACGGACCACGAGAAGAACCACCCAGCACGTCACGCGCTCCTCCTCCAGAGGCAATCGGCATTTTCACGCGACCGTCAGTCATGCTCTTCGCATCAGCCAATCGCAACGGCTCCGCTCAACTTAAGCTTCTAAAGCTCCTCGGACTGCCGATTCTGTTCTGCCCGCAGCCGATTCCGCTTACCTCCTGAGAACCGCGAGCACTTGCGGAGAAGCGCGATCGTGGTCGCTGGTGGTCGCAATCTTCGGTGCCTCGTGCTACATCGTCGCCAAGATGGTCAATGACACGCACCCGCTCCGTTTAGTGCAGCGCCTGTCGATTTGGGCCTGCCCGGCGCTGGATGCGGCGGCGATTAGGTGGAAAAGTCAGAGCCGGCAGCGCTTAGGAGGACGCCAATCCACCTAATTTCTGCCGATTCGTTATCGATCGGAAGAGAGAATTTCGAAAAATCAACGACTTACGAATCAATCGGTCGGTAGCCATTAGTAGGAACAAGTCTCAGCGCGCGGTGGCGGATACCGGCGCGCCCAGCACCGGTATCCTTTTTCATGGCCGATCGATCGAATCTCCAGGCATTGACGTGTCAGACCGCGCGTTGGACACGCGCGTCGGACGGCCGCTCCACTTTGAATTGCGAAACCACTATTCAGGTCGCGAACGACCCGCTCCATGCGTCACTAAACGCGCACGTCCTGCTCGTTGAGCGGCTGCGCCGTAGCCCCTGCGAGCTCCGCACGCAACGCGTCGCGCGCGTGATGTCTACGCACCCATAGCGCGGTGAGAATCGGCACGAGAACCGCCGTCACGAGACAGGCTGTCGCGACCATGGCCGTGGCGGCCGGCACCAGCGGCTTGAAGCGCGGAATCATCTCGCCGATGATGGCCGGGTTCGCCACGGCTGCCCCCGCCGTCGACGACGCCGCCAGCCCCGCCGCGCCGTTGCCGCCCGCGATCCAGCGGTCCGCGAGGATCAGCGGAATGCCCGTCACGACGATCACCGCGAGACCAAGCACGATGCCAGGGAAGCCGCTCGTGACGATCACGTTCAGGTCGATGCCGTTGCCGAGCGCGAAACCGAAGAACGGAATCAGCGGATGCACGCAGCGGCCAAAGAAGTCGCGCAGCTCGCTGTCGAGGTTACCCAGCACGAAGCCGATGAGGAACGGCAGCACTGCGCCGGCAAAGAGCCGCGGCTCGAAGAACGCGACCCCGGTCGCGCCGAGGATGATCATGCTGACGAGCGGCCCGGATTCGATCGACATCAGCACGAACGCGCCCGCCTCCTCCCTCGTGCCATATTGCTGCATCACCGCCGCATAGAGACCGCCGTTGGTCATGTCCATCGACGTCGTGATCGCGAGCACCGAGAGGCCGGCGAACAGCCCTGCCTTGATGCCGTCGACAGGAATGAAGTGCGAGGCGACGAGCGTCGCAATCCACGCCACTGCCATTTTGGTCGCGAGCAGCGTGCCGGACTTGCGCAACACCGTGCCCGTCGCCCGCAGGTCGATCGTTGCACCCATGCAGAAGAACCACACGGCCAGAATCGGTACGGTGCCGCTTATCAATCCATTCGTGAACGACCCGAGGTATTTCCCCGCGCCCGGCGCGAACGTGTGGACACAGGCGCCGAGCAGCAACGGCACCAGCATCAGGCCGCCTGGAATACGGTCGATGGCCCTCTTGAGCTTCATGTCTCCTCCATGGACTTCGCGTCCAGTTGTCGGGTGGAATCACCCGGGATGATGTCCCGATCTGGCGTCGGGCTGCTCCCTTTCGGCGCAATATAGCATCGCGACAGGAACGCTGTTCCGATTACGAGAAATTCCAGCCTCGTCGTTTACCCGGAAGCTATTTGATCGCCTTGTCAGACTCGACGCCGCAATGCAGAGGTTTCGGACCATCGTTCCAATTCCGAGATTCCAGGCTGCAGCCGAGGCCAGACCGGCGCCGCGGCAAAGCGCGCAATCTGGCTGGAGAAAGTGTGCATGGCCACACGCTTGCGGTGGGCAGCGGCTGGCTGGCGCGCTAGCCCGCAGGTCGCGCGGGAAGCGGTATGCTCTCTGCGCATGGCATCGACAGGAAACGACAGCAATGACAGCAACGGGCAAACAGCGCAGGGACGAAGCCGCCGCACACGTGCAAGACGCGGATAGCGCTGATGGCAACGGTGGCACGTGCAACGACAGGGGCGAATCGGCTTCGTCGATCGGGAGGGTATTCGCGATTCTTGGTGCGGTCGGCGACAGCGGACAGATCGGCATCAGCGAGCTGTCGCAACGGCTCGGCATGTCCAAGACCACCGTGCACCGCGCGCTTCAGACGCTGAAGGCACTCGGCTATGTCACGCAGGAAGTCGAAACGGAACGCTACCGGTTGACGATTCGCCTGTTCGAACTAGGCGCGAAGGCGCTGGAGAGCGTCGATCTCGTGCGCGAGGCCGACGTCGAGATGCGCCGCATCGCCCAGGCCACCCGCGAGGCGGTCCACCTCGGCGCGTTCGACGAAGACGCCATTATCTACATCCACAAGATCGACGCAGACTACGGGCTGCGGATGCAGTCGCGAATCGGCCGCCGCAATCCGCTGCACAGCACGGCGATCGGCAAGGTGCTGCTCGCGTGGATGAGCGCGGCCGACGCGCGCGAAGTGCTCTCGCACGTCGAATTCCGCAAGTCGACTCCAAAGACGCTCGCGTCCGCCGACGCCGTTCTGAGCATCCTGCCGCACGTGCGCGAGCAAGGCTACGGCGAGGACAACGAGGAACAGGAGGAAGGGCTTCAGTGTCTCGCGGTGCCGGTATTCGACCGCTTT
Organism: Paraburkholderia sp. GAS42; assembly: GCF_050436565.1. Lineage (NCBI taxonomy): Bacteria > Pseudomonadati > Pseudomonadota > Betaproteobacteria > Burkholderiales > Burkholderiaceae > Paraburkholderia > Paraburkholderia sp. GAS42. The sequence continues at coordinate 8,829 of NZ_JBNDML010000031.1, forward strand.
GGCCACGTGATCGCCGGCCTGTCGATTTCGTTCCCGACGATGCGCTGCGGCGCCGACACGAAATCGCACTACGTCGCCCTCCTCAGGCAGTCGGGTCTCGCGATCTCGGCGCGGCTCGGCTATCGCGAAACGACAGCACCGGAGCATGCGGCCGCCGCGCAGCGTTGAAAGAACACCGTCTGACGTGTTTGGCGAGTAGTCGATTATCATTGGTGAATCGAATCGCTTGAACAATCGATGGTTAGGTATGACGAATACAGGCAAGATATTGATAGTGGGGCTGTTACTGGTTGAGTTGGGATTTGTCTCTTACTTACTGTCCCCTAAAGGTGACCCGTCTCCGGTAGAGGCCAGCGCCGGGAGGGACAGCGCCGCGATAACGGCAGGGGTCGATTCCCGATTCGGCGCTCAGGTAACGATGGGAAGTGTGGCCAGCGCAGCGCCGTCTGCCAGGAGCAACGACGGCACCGCGAAAGCGCCGCAGCCGTCTCCGGCCAGGAACGTGGTGCCAGAATCCGTTCCGGCAGTCAGGAGCGTTGCACAAGAACCGAAGCCCGAAGTACAGCCGCATCAACAGCCGACCCGTACGCTCGACTCAGCCGACGCTCAGGCGTCCCTCGGTTCGAAGGCAGCCCCGGTGCCGGGAAAAGAGCGTGGCCATGACGATCTGAATCGTCGCCGCTCGAACCAGGTCTCGACCGCGATGACGGACGAACTGGTCAGGGAGTCCTCCAAACCCGATCCGGCGCTGCCGCCGCCGGACCCATCCGTTCGTGACGGCCTGCATCGCCGCGGCTCGAACCAGGTCGCGGCGGCGATGACGGAAGAACTGGTCAGGGAGTCCTCCAAACCCGATCCGGCGTTGCCGCCTCCGCCGAAACCGCCGCAGTCCAACCGGCCGAGCACGCAGTAGGCAGGTGAACCGCGAAGCGTCAACTGTCGCGCATCTGCGAGGCAGTTGACGCTTGCAGCCCGGCGAATCCATGGCCTCGCTGACATCGCATACGAAACCACGCCGTTCATATCAATCAACGCGCCACTAACGCAGGTTCGTCTTCACGAGTTCAACGATCTCGTCACCCCGCCCGCTCAACACCGCGCGCAGCATATACAGGCTGAAGCCCTTGGCCTGCGCCAGTTCGATGCTGGGCGGCATCGCCAGCTCGTGTTTCGACGTGACTACGTCCACGAGCGCGGGACCGGGATGCGCAAACGCTTCCTGAAGTGCGGCTTCGAGTGCCTCCGATTCCGTTACACGCAGACTGAAAATACCCGCGCCTTGCGCAATCGCCGCGAAGTCCGTCTTGCTCAGGTCCACGTTCGTATCGAGGTAGCCGCCAGCCTTCAACTCCATCGATACGAATCCGAGCAGGCTGTTGTTGAACACCACCACCTTGATCGGCAGGTTGAGCTGGCGCGCCGACAGCAGGTCGCCCAGCAGCATCGACAATCCACCATCGCCTGACAGTGAAACGACCATCCGGTCCGGATGGGCGGCCTGGGCGCCCAGCGCCTGCGGCATCGCGTTCGCCATCGATCCGTGATTGAACGAGCCATGCAGTTGCCGCTTGCCGTTCATTGTCAGATAACGCGCTGCCCACAGCGTGGGTGTGCCGACGTCGGCGGTAAAGACTGCGTTGTCGCTTGCCACTTCGTCGATCAGACGGGTCAGGTACTGCGGATGGATGGGTCTGCCAGGCCCTGAGGGCGTCGCGAGTTCATCGAGCCCCTTGCGGGCCGACAGATAGTGCTTGCGCGCCTTGTCGATAAACGCGCGATCTGTCTTGCGCTGCAGCTTCGGCAACAGCGCCGCGACGGTTTCCTTGACCGTGCCCACAAGCCCCAGCGCAAGCGGCGTACGACGGCCCAGTTGCGAACCCTTGCGGTCGATCTGCACGATCTTCGCCTCGGGCGGATAGAAAGGCCGGTACGGAAAATCGCAACCGAGGAGGAGTAGCGTGTCGCAGGACATCATCGCGTGATAGCCGGAGCTGAAGCCGATGAGCCCGGTCATGCCGACGTCGAACGGGTTGTCGTATTCGATGAACTGTTTGCCGCGCAACGCATGGACAATCGGCGCGCCCAGCGTGTCGGCCAGTTCGACGACTTCCGCATGCGCGCCCGCGACACCACTGCCGCACATGATCGTCACCGCTTCGCAGCCGTTCAGTATCGACGCCAGCCGGTCGATGTCGGATTCCGCCGGCAGGATCGTGGACGGGCTGTTCACGTTCCATTGAGGCACGGTGGCGCGACACTCGCTGAGCGCGATGTCGCCCGGCAGAACGATCACCGCGACGCCGCGCTCCTCGACGGCTGCGCGCATCGCACGCTCCAGCACGCGCGGAAACTGCGACGCGTTCGACACCAGTTCCACAAAGTGGCTGCATTCCTTGAAGAGATCCTGCGGATGTGTTTCCTGAAAGTAGCCAAGGCCAATCTCAGTCGACGGAATATGCGCAGCGATTGCGAGCACCGGCTGCTGGTTCCGGTGGCAATCGAAGAGCCCGTTGATCAGATGAAGATTGCCTGGCCCACAACTGCCGGCGCAGACCGCGAGACGTCCGGTCGCTGCCGCATCGGCACCCGCGGCAAACGCCGCGACTTCTTCGTGGCGCGTATGCATCCACCGGATCGAGCCGACCTGGTCGAGACTGTATGCGAGACCATTCAGGCTGTCGCCTGTCACGCCCCAGATCCGTTCGACACCCGCTGCGGCGAGCGTCCTTGCCAGATAGTCGGCAACCGTTTGTGTGGCCATGTGCTCCTCCTTGAAGCGTGCGTAAAGTCAAACCGGCGTGCGGCCGGTTCTCTCTCGCAAGCGTACGTACGGCGCGCCTGAAAGTCCTGAATGCACAGAAACATTCAGAGTCGCCATGTACATCGGAGTTCAGAACGATTCATAACTTTTATCTGCGATTGGGCCAGATAGCTTATAAATCAGTGGCAGTCGCCTGAGTTTTCGATGAGACTTTCATCCATGCTGGCAATGGACACATCACGTGAAAGATCCGCTCATATATGGCTTGCTGCTCGTCGCGCTGGACATCGTGCTCTGGCGTGCTGCGTTTCCGCGGCGGGACCTGCTTCGTCTCGTCGCCCGCCTGCTGATCTTCGGCCTGCTGAGCCTCGTGCTGTTCGGCTCCGGTCTGAGCCCGTTGACGCCGCCCGCGCCGGAAGATTCGTTCCCCCGGCATATCGCCGCGCAGTTTCTCGAGGTGGTCTGGTGGCTTAACGGCGCGCGGCTTCTCACGCTCATACTGGACGCACTCTTTGCGGCACGCAGCTGGCATCGCGACCGGCTCTTTCAGGACGTGTTCGGCGCCATCGTCTTCCTGGCTGCTGCGGTGGCCTCACTCGGTTTCGTACTCAATATTCCGATTGGCGGGCTGGCGGCCACGTCGGGCGCACTGGCGATCGTTGTCGGCCTCGCGATACAGAGCACGTTGAGCGATGTGTTCGCGGGCATCGTACTCAACACGACGGAGCCGTATCACATCGGGAACTGGGTCAACATCGACGGCGTTGAAGGACGGGTCACGGAGATGAACTGGCGCGCCACGCATCTGCTCACATCGCAGGGCAACATCGTGATCGTGCCGAATAACGTCGCGGCCAAGGCGAAGATCGTCAATAACAGCCGTCCTTCTGCGTTGCACGGCGTATCGATCACGCTGGAGATCTCTCCTGAAGAGCGCCCTGCCGTCGTGCTTGCCGCGCTGAACAGCGCGCTCGCCAACGCCAGCATCGTGCTGGGTGCGCCAGAGCCGTATGCAGTCGTCAAGGCCGCGTCGGCCAACGCGATGCACTACGAGGTGATGGCCTACGTCGACGACATGGCGAGGAAGACCCAGGCGACGAACGAACTGTACGACCTGTGTTACCGGCACCTGTATGCCGCCGGCGTCGAATTGCGTCCGCTCGGCGTGCCGGCGCAGCCACGTCGCGATGTCGATCGTCGACAGCAGTTGCTGTCGCAGGTGCGGCTCTTTCACGCGCTGGAGGACGACGAGGTCAAGGCGCTTTCGACAAGAATGTCCCGTCACGAATATGAACCGGGTCAGGTGATCGTATCGTCCGATGCACAGACCGACTATCTGCTGGTCGTTGAGTCGGGTGTGGTCAAGGTCGAAGATGCGACCGGTTCGGGCACTTCACCCGCGACGCGCCTCGGCCCCGGCGACGCTATCGGCGAAGCAGGCGTCCTCGCGGGTCTGCCGATCCGCGCGACACTCACCGCGCTGACCGCTGCGGCGCTCTACCGGCTCGATAAGGTGGACCTCACGCCGGTACTCAAGAGCCGGCCCGAAATCGGCCAGCAGATGTGTCACGTGCTATCCGGGCAGCAGGACGCGCTGCGCAAGCTGGAAAACGAGCCCTCCGCGCCGGCTGAAACCGGCTGGGCGCTGACGAACTGGCTGCGCGACGGGATGCGCAGGCTGCACGACCTCACAACATAGCGGACGCCCGCCGCCGCGACGAAACACAGGCGCTTGCAATCCATGTCGCCGCGTGCAGGCTAAAGAGTTATTAAATGACCCTAAAAGCCCGTATCCGCGCGGGCGACCCGATGCGACAATCGGAACAGATACCTGTCTCCCGGAAATCCTCTGATGAAGCTCTCTTTCGAAGTCCTGGAAGCCCTCGATGCGATTGACCGCACAGGCACGTTTGCAGAAGCGGCCGAGATCCTGCATCGTGTCCCGTCCTCACTGAGTTATCTGGTGCAGAAGCTCGAAAGCGACCTCGAAACGCCGCTCTTCGACCGTAGCGGGCGGCGGGCAAAATTCACGCACGCGGGCCGCGTGGTCGTCGAAGAAGGCAGACGGCTGCTGCAGGGCGCGGAAGAGCTTGAACGCAAGGTGCAACGCGTCAAGCAGGGATGGGAAGCCGAATTGCGGATCTGCATCGACGAGATTCTGCCATTCGATGCGATCTGGCCGCACGTGCGTGCGTTTTACGAGGCGAGCATCGATACGCGGCTGCACCTGTCGCGCGAAGTACTGGGCGGCACCTGGGATGCGTTGATCACGCGTCGCGCCGATCTCGTGGTTGGCGCAGCCGGCGATCCGCCGAACGTGCCGAATCTGGTGTTCCGTTCGATCGGCTCGATGCGTCACGTCTTTGTCACGTCACCCGATCATCCGCTTGCGCAGCTGCCCGAACCGCTCACGATGGAGACGGTCGCGCGTTATCGCGGCGCGGTGATCCGCGACACGTCGCGCGAACTACTGCCGCGCACGGTTGGCGCGGCAGCCACCCAGGACTGCATTACGCTGCCGACGCTCGCCAGCAAGCTGGCCGCCCAGATCGAAGGGCTTGCCGTCGGCACATTGCCGGAGTGCCTCGCGACGGAACCCATCGCGCGCGGCGAACTCGTCGCAAGGCAACTCATCGGCATGCGCGACGTGACGCATTTCTATCTCGCCTGGCGCGAAGACGAAACGGGTCAGGCGATGCGCTGGTGGCTCGATCGCCTCGATCTGCCCGACCTGGTGGATCGCTTTATCGGATACCGGTACGCGTGATACGCAGCGCTTTCGTCTACGTGCTGAAACACGGCGGGTCAAGCTACGTGTCGCTGGTTTCCGAAATCGCCTTCTCCAGTTCGACGAGCGCCGCGCGCGCTTCGTCGATATCCGGGCCGTCGACATGGGCGCAGGCGTCCGACAGGATCGACGATAGCAGTCCGTGCGCATCATCGGCACGGTTCTGCTCCGCCCAGAATCGCGCGAGGCTGCGCGCGGCGCGGAGTGCGAGTACTGTCGCGCCCTGACGCCGCGCCGATTCGAGCGCAGCCGTGAACCAGGCGGCCGCGTCCGCACCGCCTTGTGTGACGCGGGTCAATTCGCCCTTTACGCGGCACAGTTCGGCGTAGTACCACTGCTCACCTGTTTCGTCGCATTGCCGCAGGGCTTCGTTGACCGCGGCCAGTGCATCGCCGTATCGCCCCTCGCGCATCAACGCGCCAGCAAGCTGGCATTGCAGCAGGGTTAAAGGCGCGAGGAGGCCGAGTGCACGAAGACCGTCGAGTGCGTGGCGGAATTTCGCCAGCCGGTGCGGCGCTTCGGCTGACAGCGAATGAAGGTGTTCCTCGTAACACGTGCTGCATGCAAGCCAGATCGGCAGCGATGCCCGCGACGACGTACATTTCAGCGTCGCGATGCCGCGTTCCGCTGCGCTGAGATCACCTGTGAGCAACGCAAGCGGAATGAACGACTCGCCGAGCACATAGCAGGTGACGAGTTCGAAGTCGTGCCGGAGCGCAGCGTCCAGCGCCTCGTTCGCGTGCCGCATGGCGAGCGACGTTTCGCCCTGCGCCCACATCACGCGCGCGAGCATCGCCTGCGCAACGATTCCGTGCTCGATCCTCGCACCGACCGTGTCCCATCGATGCGTCGAAGGCACCCACGCGCTCAGCATCGCCTCGAGCTTCTGGCGCGCCGCGCCCTGCTCGCCGAGGTAGTGCAGTGCGACGCCTTCCAGACGCCGACCGATCAACGTGTGGGTGACGTCCTTCAGCGGGCGGGCGCGCTCGTCGAAACGCCTCGCGAATGCAAGCGCCTGACGGGCCTTGCCGCCGGTCTGGCTTGCATGCCACAGGCCGCACAAAGCGCGTATCTCGAAGGTGATGTTGCCCATGTTCACCGCCATCGCGAGCACCTCGGACCACGCATGCAGTACCTGCCTTGAGGGACCATGCGTGTACACCATCGAAGCCGCAAGGGTCGTCGCAAGCGTGAGCCGGGCTTCGCCGGACACGTCGATATCGTCTGTTTCGCGTGCGGCATCCAGCGCCAGCTGTGCACGGCTATAACATTCGCCGACCTGCGACAGATCGAACAGATACGGCACCGCGATCGCAGACAGTTCAATGCCAATCGCGCGGTTGCCCGATGCGGAGAACGCCCAGTCGAGCGCAGCCCTCACGTTACCCAGTTCCAGACGAAACGCTTCAAGCTGTCCAGCCGCGCGACCGACCTTCCCTTCAGCCTGCGTTGGCTTGAACCGCTCGCAGAACCAGGTTGCATGCGCGAGTGCCGCCGCGCGCTGCTCGCCGTTGTCCTCGAGTTGCTGCAGCGCGTAGGCGCGCGTCGTTTCCAGCAACCGGTATCCCGGCGTCCTGCTGCTGTCCGCGCTGCCATCCGTACGAATGACGAGCGACTTCGACACGAGGCCGCCAAGCGCATCCATCACAACCGTCTGCTCGAAACCGATGCTTGCGCCGACGCTGCAGATCGAATCGAAGGTGAAGGTGTCGACGAACACGCCCAGCCGGCGCAGGATCACGCGCTCGGTCTCGTTGAGCAGCCGGTAACTCCAGTCGAGCGTCGCCTTCAACGTCTGCTGACGCGGCAACGCGGTTCTGCATCCACCCGACAGAATGCCAAGGCGGTCGTCGAGCCGTGCCGCGAGTACTTCGATACCGAGCGCAGCCGCGCGTGCGGCAGCAAGTTCGATCGCAAGCGGAATGCCGTCGAGGCGGCGACACACCTCTCCCGTCAGAAACACGCTTCGCTCGTCGGACGAAAAATGCGGGTCGATAGCGCGCGCACGTGACAGAAACAGCTGGACCGCGCCCGCCTGCAATACTTCATCGCTGCGGTTTTCGGGGCTCGGCACGTCGAGTGGCGGTACCTGATAGACCACTTCGTCGCGGGCCCGCAGCGCTTCGCGGCTCGTCGCCAGCACGCGGATGCCGTCGCTGGCCGCGGCCAGGACATCCGCCATTGCCGCGGCGGTCTCCACGACATGCTCGCAGTTGTCGAGCACAATGAGCATCTGCTTGCCGTGCATTTCGTGAGCTACATGCGCCAGCGAAAGGTCGCAGCACGATACGCGTGTATTGAGCGCTGTTGCGAGCGCATCGAGCGCAAACTGCGGATGGGAAACTGGTGCGAGCGAGACGAACGCCACGCCGTCAGCGAACATCGGCAGCAACGCCCTCGCCGCCTCGATCGCGAGGCGCGTCTTGCCAATCCCGCCTGAGCCTGTGAGCGTCAGGATCCGCGCGCGGTCGATGTACTCCAGTAACCCGGTGACGGTGGATTGTCTGCCGATCAGCGCAGACGCGTGCTGCGGAAGATTGTGCCTGCCTGAACGCTGACGAACGGGTGCGCCTTCGCCCTGCGGCGCTTCGTCCGCTTCTGATACCTTCGCCACACCTGTCAGACGATATCCGCGACCCGGGACCGTCACGATCAGATCGCGATGGCGATCCAGAATCTTGCGCACGGCCGCAATCTGCACCTGCAGGTTGTTTTCCTCGACGATCGTATCGGGCCATACGCGCTGCATGAGCGCGTCCTTCGATACGAGTTCACCGTCACCGGCGATCAGCGTCTCGAGAATATCGAACGCACGACTGCCGATGCGGACCAGTTCCCCATTGAGACGTATCTCCCGATGTTCGAGAGAAACATGCAGTTGTCCAACACGGACCATCCCCGCGCGGTTCGAGGAGGGCACTGGATCCAGCTGCGGGTTTGCGTGCGTCACTATCTTCACTGTCGTCTGTGTGTGGTTATTGCGGCTGTCGGAAGCAATGGCTTCCGCTTGCCATGGCGCGTCTCCATGAGGAATGTTTTACCTGCCTGTCGATCGGATCTTACGGGACTTCGTCGTGCGCAAATAGCTCAAAATTTTGATTGATCAACTCGAAATTTTTGAACGTTCGACGACTGCCGTGGGCGTATCCCCTGATCGAGACGCCAGGCACTTCAAGCAACAGTCGCCTGTATTTGATGATCGCGGGAACAAACCGGGAAAAGGCACCGACCGCAGAATCGTCTAAAATTAATCTGGTGCGATCCTGCTTTGAACAAGGGGAAGATAATGATTCGATTGATTGCATGGATGCTGATTGCTGGTACCGCAGTTCTGGCCGGCTGCAACACGATGGCGGGCGCAGGCCAGGACATTTCGAAGGGTGGCCAGGCGATCAAGAATGAGGCACAGGAATCCAAGTAAGGGCGCCAACCGAGGGAGTGCGAGTCATAGACATCGTTTCACTTTTTTGGCCGGCGCTTCTGAAGATCGGCGAGCGTCTTGTCGATTCTCCAGTCACGGTGCCTGATCCGCGACGTTGCTCTCGAGATCAGCAATAGGGAGCACCTTCGGTCTAGCTCGGGCACGTGACATGCTTCTCCGAAGGTGTCGCAACACATCCGGGGCGTCAAAATCGAAAGACGGCGACGGCGTGAAAATGAACGTATTCAGATTGGCGCGTGAGTCGGGACTGGCGGTGCTTTTAGACGGAAGAATCGGTAGGCAGGAGTACACCAGCGTGTCCGGGTCGATGGATGCGCTCCAGCGTTTTGCGGAGGCCGTCCGGATCGCTGCATTGCACGAGTGCAGGACGGGTGCGCGACCGCCGCGGGACGCTCCTCGCCGACCCTGCCACTGGCGTGCGGCAGCGCACCATGAAGCCCTCAGATCCCTGGGTTCCGTGCGCGGGGCAATGGTCTCGCCAACAGGACAAATCGACGTACGACCGTTGATCAGGTAATCACGGCAATGACATATCAAGACGACCATCGGGCCGACGCCATCGCGTCGAGCATTACGGTGCGCGCGGCGGCGGGCCAGCTGAAGATTATCCCGGTCTGGCAAGCGTTGGGGCAGCACGCGTCCCAGGCGAGACGGACCCGGGTTCACTGCCATCGAAAACATCAGTTCGACGAGATGACGGTCACCTTCGAGTCCATTTCTCGAGCGGACGTGCTGGACATTGCACGACGGGTGAGTGCCCTGCCGTGGGTTGTCGCGGCCACGCTCGACGTGGGTGAGTCATCGTCGTCGAGCATGCATTGAAATCACGGGATACCTCACCGGAGGGTGGCCTGGCCCAGCCACGTGGAATAAGGTTCTACAAGCGACGCAGCGCATCCGCAAGCTCGTCGAGCGACAGTGGCTTGGTGAGGTGGCAGTCGAATATCCGATCGTCGGACGGGAGTCTGCTCGCGCCATCGATATAGCCTGTCAACGCCACCAGCCTTGTCAGGCAGCATTGCGCCCGGAGACGAAGCAGCTGGGCCAGCTCAAAGCCGTCCATACCGGGCATGCAGACGTCAATCAGCGCAACGTCCGGGGCGAAGGACTCCACGATCGAGAGCGCGTCGGGTCCACTGCATGCCCGCCGTACTTCGTGGCCCTCCAGTTCCAGCAGCGTACCTAGCGCGTCCGCAGCGTCTTCGTTGTCGTCGACCAGCAGCATGCGCATCGGTGCCAGCACGCGCGTCGTGCTCATTGCGGGCTCGTCCACGCTTTCGCGGACGATGGGTAACCGCAGGGTGACTGCCGTTCCCAGGCCTTCACCGGGGCTGGCAATGGTGACGGTGCCGTTGTGGGCCTTCACCAGATGCTTAACGACAGCGAGTCCAATGCCAAGGCCGCCTTCCGCCCGTTTTCTCGCAGACGCCGACTGGACGAACATGTCAAAGACGTGGGGCAGCAACGCAGGGGAAATGCCTACGCCATTGTCCGTTACGGTAATGACCGCCTCGCGCGGCGACGACCCAGGTGTCGACGTGATGCCTGGGTTCGGCGCCTCCACCAGTAACGTGATGTCGCCCTCAGCAGGCGTGTATTTCACCGCGTTCGACAGCAGGTTCGACACAATCTGCGTCAGACGGGCGGGGTCCGCAAAGACCGGCACCGGGTACGGCGGAACCGTGACCGTCAGCCGGTGCTGATTGTTCCTGATTTCGGCCTGCGTCGCCGCCACCGCATCCGCCACGATATCCTGGAGCAACCCGTACGAAGGATGCACGGAAAGTTTGCCATGCCTGATGCGGGACGCGTCCAGCAGATCGCCGACGAGTCGCTTCATTAACCGTATCTGCCGGTCAGCGATATCCAGCGCAGACAGTACGACGGCATTGTCGGCGGACAGCTTACGCACAGCCGCCATGGCACTGTCTATCGGCGCCAGGGGATTGCGCAGTTCGTGACTGAGCAAGGCGATGACATCGTCCTTGCGCGCTTCCGCCAGGGCTAGCGCGTTGCGCGCTGTCTCCGCCTCCGCCGCCCGGGCTTCCGCGTCGGCCTTCGCGCGGGTAATCGTGAGCGCAGCGCAGGTGAAGTGCGCGAGGCTGGTCAGGATCCGGCGATCCTCGCTGTCGAAGAGATGCTCCGGGTCATGCGACATCACCCACAGGGTGCCCCACGGCTCGGGCTCGTCCGGGATCGGGACGACCAGTTCCTCGACGATGGGCGGATTGACTCCTTCCAGACAGACGAAATGGCGCTGGGGAAACGAAAACAGTTGCCCTGCGGCCAGTTCGAGCGCAATCCCACTCGGACTGTCGGCGATCGGAGTGACGGTGCCAGCTACGTTGCCACATTGACCCGAAACCGTGACCCAGCGAAAGACCCGGGTCCCGTCGGCGTCGCGTTCCAACAGGCCGATGCCCGCACTGCCCGCCTCGCACAGGTCCAGCGCCATGTCCGACAGTGTCTGCAGCATGGCCCCATCCGAAGACGTCAGCGCCTGCGCCAGACGATGCATTGCCTTGCTCTCAGCCGCAAAATCAGGCGGGCGATGCGGACGTACGTTAAGTGTTGGTGTGATCAGGGCGCCCGCGCTGCGCGCGCGTTCCGCTGCGATTGACGCAGACGGTTCGGCCATATGGCCTCCTGGTTGTAATTTGTGGCTATGGGTGGCAAAAATTGCAGTGCTGAATGAATTGTAGTCGCCTGAAAGCTGATCACCAGGATTGTCTGGATGCCGACGGCGCTGTCTGCGATGCCTCCTGATCCAACTGGGTACGTTTATTGCGAAAGCGGGTAGTTACCCTTTGTGTGACGGCGGCATCCGGATTGGCGACAGTACTTCTTGTTGACGATGACCCGAGTATCCTGCGCCCGCTTCGATTTCTGATCGAGCAGGAGGGATACCGCGTCCTCACGGCAAGGGACGGGGCAGCGGGTCTGATCGTCGTCGCTAGCGAATGTCCGGATCTCATCGTGACCGACTGGATGATGCCGACGGTAGACGGCATTGAACTGTGCCGACGATTGAAGGGCGACGTGGCAACAGCCGCGATTCCGGTGGTCATGCTGTCAGCTGCGTTGCCGCCTCATCCGAAGGAGCGATTGTGGGACGTACTGCTGCTGAAACCCGCACCCATCGGTCGACTGATAGAGGCGATTCGCGCTCTACTGGACGGATCCCGTGCCGATCTGACGGCAGGGAATGGCGCGCACTGAACGCCCGGCAACTCATGCGCGTGGTCCGCTCCGGCCGGATTCTGCTTTGTCTACCGGGCGTCCCGCTGGGTAATGAAGTTCGTCGTCGATATGGTGCCCCAACGAGACGGGATGAACAGGGGTGACGCTGAGTGCGGTTCTCGTCAGCTTCCCAAACCGCCCGGATTTCCAGTGCACAGCAAAGCTTCGCTTCAAGACAGGGTTCGGCACCATGGATACGCTTCAGGCAATGAGAGTGTTCGTTCGTATCGTCGAGGCGGGAAGCCTCACGCGTGCGGCGGACTCCTCCGGCATGAGCATGCCCACTGTGTCGAAGCTGCTGCAGACGCTCGAGCATCACCTCGGCTGCAAGCTGATGAACCGGACTACCCGCAAGGTCTCGCTGACGGAAGACGGACATGCCTACTATCAGCGATGCGTCAATGTGCTCAGTGAAATCGACGACATGGAAGCGTCGCTTTCACGGGCCAAGGTTGCACCAAAGGGACGTCTGAAGATCAACCTTCCCACTGCGCTGGCCAAACACCTCGTCATCCCTGCATTGCCCGAATTCGTCGCGCAGTATCCAGACATCCATATCGAACTCGGACTCACCGACCGTCAGGTCGACGTGATCGGAGAAGGCGTCGACTGTGTCGTGCGCGTGGGTGCGCTGGCGGATTCCGGGCTCGTCGCAAAGCGCATCGGCAGCATGACGACATGCGTGTGCGCTTCCGCCGATTATCTGGCCCGGTATGGCACGCCCATGATGATCGCGGACCTGGATCAGCACGTCGCGGTGAACTATATATCGGGCGACACCGGTCGCCCGCGGATATGGGAGTTTCTGGTTGACGGAGAAACGAAAAGTGTCCCGATGAGAGGCGCAGTGTCCGTCAACGACGCCGATGCTTACGTAGCGTGCGTACTCGCCGGTCTGGGACTCGGCAAGACCGCGCTGTACCTCGTCGAACCCTACCTTCGGGACGGCCGGCTTCAGGAAGTGCTTCGGCCTTTCAATGCGAAGCCACGGCCGGTCTCCTTGCTCTACGTGCCGAACCGGCATCTGCCGCAAAAGCTCAAGCTCTTCATCGACTGGATCAACGCGCTCTTCGCGAAGTATCCTGGCTTGCAGGGCAAGGCCTTGTAAGTGTGTCGCCGCCGGCCGTACCGCATGTTTCGCCAGACTTTCCCGCTGCCTCCTCTTCCGCCGTCACCCGGGTAGGCTCAGCACTTTCAGCATCACATCAGGCTCGCCGTGCGCGTGACGTCTTGTTATAATTCTTTCAGGAAATCGAACGAAACATAACGCGCACCCACGCTACGCGCCAGGACCTCCATGCTGAAAACCGACCGGCTCCGCGCCCTCGCCGATGCGCTGGCAAAGCAGAACGTGATGCGCCTGCGTGACGCCGCGACATTGCTGGGCGTATCTGAAATGACCGTCCGGCGCGATATCGCGGGCAGCCCCGAGCGGTTCACCTATCTTGGCGGTTATATCGTCAGCGCCACAGATGTGCCCAACAACGCCGGCTATTCACTCGAAGAGGAAAAGGACCACTTCGCGCAGGCCAAGGCGGAAGCCTCAGCGGTCGCGGCGGGTCTTATCGGCGACAACGAAACACTTTTCATCGATTGCGGCACGACGCTCACCACGCTCGCGCGGCTGATTCCAGTCGAGCGCCATGTGACCGTCGTGTGCTATTCGCTGAATGTCGCGGAGATTCTGCGGCGCAAGCCGAATGTGCGAATGATCCTGCTGGGCGGTGTCTACGTGCCGTCGTCCGATTCATTCGCCGGCGAGGAAAGCCTCGAAATGCTGCGTCGGATGGGGATCAACAAGGCGTTCATTTCCGCCGGCGGCGTAGATACTGCGCGTGGCGTGACCTGCTGGAATTTTCACGAAGTCGCGTTGAAGCAGGCCGCGATGGCGAGTGCCGTCGAGCGGCATCTCGTGGTCGACATGAGCAAGTTCGGCGTCGTGAAGGCGGTGCGTTTCTCGCAGATCGACGACTTCGATTCGATCATTACCGAGAAAGGACAGGAGCTGCGCAAGCGCAAGTGAATGCGACTGCAGCACGACGAAGTCCGCCGTGCTGCAGGATCACGCAGCAAAGCCGTCAGCTTTTGCGCTGCAATGCGAAGAGTGTCCCGGCGATCAGAATGAATGCGCCGATGATCACCTTCTGCCAGGTGCTCGGCACGCCGACCAGAATCAGCACGCTATTGATCAGCGTCACCAGTACGACACCGAGCAGCGTCCCCACTACCGTTCCCGTGCCGCCCGTGATGCGTGCACCGCCCAGGATCACCGCTGCGATCACATCCAGTTCCGATCCGACCAGATCGAACGGATTGGCAAGACGGTTGTTCGACACATGCAAAATACCCGCGATGCCGGCAAGCATGCCCGTATAGCCGAACACGAACAGATGGATCGCGCGCAGGTTGTAGCCAAGCCGCTCGGCAATCGTCAGACTGCCGCCCATCGCATAGACACCGCGCCCCATCATCGTCCGGTTGAGCAACCACCACGTGACGAACGCTGCCGCCACCAGCGCCAGCACCGAGACCGGCAACACCGCACGCAGCCCGTCACCCGTGTGATAGAAAAACAGCGGGATACGCCCGAACCGGTCCATGCTGTGCGGAATGTTCATGAAGAACGACGTACCGATGAACGTCAGCAGAAGGCCGCGATACAGATACTGCGTGCCAATCGTCACGATCAGCGAAGGCGCTTTCAACCGGTGAACCAGCAGTCCGTTAATGATGCCGAGTACAACACCGCCGAGCGCACCCGTGATCAGGATCAACGCGAACGGCGCGTCGGGCCACCACGCAAACACGGCTTTAGTGATGCCGTACATGGTTAGCGCAGCGATCGCGGTAAACGACACATCGATGCCGCCGGACGCGAGCACGACGAGCGTACCCAGCGCGAAGAGCGACATCGTCGTCGCTGAATGCAACAGGTCGAAGAGCGTCGCAAGCTGGAAAAAGCGTGGATTGATCGCACCGACGATCAGGCACGTGGCGGCAATCAGCGCAACAGTGAACCACTCGGGATTACGCGTGAACTTCGCGCGCACGCTGAGCGGCTTGACCCTGGGCGCGACTTCGACAACGGTTGGAGTGGTCATGGTCTGGTTAATACGCGAATTCATGCGGGGTGCGTCCTCTCATTCCAGCTATGCCGCTTCCGAAAGCAGCGCGTGATACAGGTCGGCTTCGTCCAGTGCATCGGCTTTGTATTCGTTCGCGACGCGCCCTTTCTTCATCATCAGGATGCGGTCGCAGTTCTGCAGGAGTTCCGGCAGGTCGTCGCTGATCAGGATGATGCCGATGCCGCGTTGCGACAGGCGCTGCATGATGCGGTAGATGATGTCTTTCGATCCAACGTCGACGCCAACTGTCGGTCCGTGCAGGATCAGTACACGCGGATCGATCGCAAGCCAGCGGCCGATCAGTACGCGCTGCTGATTACCGCCCGACAGCGACTGCACCGGCTTGTCGATGCCAGGCGTCGCGATCTGCAAATCCTTCACTGTCTGCTCCGCGAGTGCCTGCGCGCGCGCACGATCGATCTGGCCGAAGCGGTCGCGCAGACTGGATATCATCGCGGTGATGACGTTGTCGCGGATCGGTTTATCGAGGAATAGTCCTTCATTCAGGCGGTCTTCTGGCACATAGCCGATGCGATGATGTTTCGCATCCGACGGGGTACGCAGTGTGACCGGCTTGCCGTCGAGCACGACCTGCCCTGACTGCGCGGGTGCGACGCCCGCCAGTGCGCGCGCAAGTTCGTTACGTCCTGAATCAAGCAGGCCCGTGATACCCAGAATCTCTCCGCCGTGCAGCGCGAATGAAACATCGCTGAACTGGCCAGCGCGCGTAAAGCCGCGCACATCGAGCACGACGTCCTGCCCGACGCCACCTTCACGATAACGCTCGTTCGATAGATGACGTCCCGTCATCAACTCGCTGATCTGCGCTTTCGAGTACTGCGCAATCGGGCCTTGCGCCATCTTCTGCCCGTCGCGCAGCACGATCACTTCACCGCCGATTGCGTAGCACTCGTCGAGCTTGTGGCTGACGAACAGCACCGTGACGCCCTCTGCGCGCAGCCTGGCGAGCACGGCGATCAGATTGTCGACTTCCTTTTGCGTAAGTGATGTCGTGGGTTCGTCCATGATGACAAACTTCGCTTCGCTCGCAATGGCGCGGGCAATCGCGACGAGTTGACGCGTCGCGAGCGGCAATTCTTCGATCAGCGTCGCCTGAAAATCCGCATCGCCAGGCAGACCGACCGCTTCGAGCGCACGGGCCGCGGTGCGCGCCAGCGCGCGCCGGTCGAACGTGCGCGCAAGCCGCCCTTCGTGTTCCGCCAGTTCGGATGTGAGCGCAACGTTTTCCGCGACGCTCATGTTCGGCAGCAGCGACAGATCCTGATACACGGTCTCAATGCCCGCCGCGAGCGATTCCAGTGCAGACAGCCGCGCATGCCGCACGCCTTCGATAATCAGTTCGCCTTCGTCAGGCGGTTGCGCGCCCGAAATGATCTTGATGAGCGTGCTCTTGCCGCAGCCGTTTTCGCCAAGCAGGTGATAAATCTGGCCTCGCTCGAACGAGAGGCTCACGCCGCGCAACGCATGCACGCCAGTAAACCGCTTGTGCACGCCGACTACCTGCAGAAAAGGCTGCGATGACTGGGACTGCGGTGACGATACGTCTTGATTCATGATGGCGAGTCAGAGATACGCAGATGGAAAGGCGTGCCCCCAGGAAGACGGGCACGCCGCGACACATCGATCAGAACGGATACTGCTTGTAGTTCGACTTGTCGACGTTCACCCAGCCCTGGCCGCGCACGATGATGCCCTTGCCCGGTCCCTTCGCGACCGTGACTTTCGTGTAGCCCGGAATGCCGAGATCGGCGCCGTTCTCAACCGTCTTGCCGTCAATCAGCATCTGCGCGACCTTGTTCATCGCGATACCGGCGAGCTTCGGATCCCAGAACGCGATGCCGTTGACGGCGCCGCTTTCGAGGAACTTGCCCGCTTCGGTCGGCAGACCCGTGCCGTACACGCAGATCTTGCCCTGCATGCCGGCCTCTTCGACCGCGCGACCAATGCCGATCACGTCGAGCGACGACGAGCCCTGGAAGCCCTTCAGGTCCGGATGCTTGCGCAACACTTCCTTCGCGACTTCGTATGCGCGTTCACCGTCGTTGTTGGTTTCGAGCTTCGGCTCGACCAGATTCATCTTCGGATACTTTGCTTTCGCGTTACCGATGCCGCCGTCTGCCCACTGCACCTGCGAGCGGCTGCCGAGCGAACCGACCAGCACGGCCCACTTGCCGTCGTCATGCATGCACGATGCGAGGCGCTCGTTGAGTCCGGCGCCGTATGCGGTGTTGTCGAAGGCTTCGATGTCGACCATCGTGTTCTTCGCGTTGTCCGCTTCATGCGTGACGACCTTGATGCCGCGATCCATCGCCTTTTTCAACGCGGGTTCCAGCGTGGGCGGATCGTAGGGCACGACGGCGATCGCGGTGACTTTCTTCGCGATCAGGTCTTCGATGATCTTCAGCTGCTGCGCGGCATCCGCGCGGCCCGGACCGGTTTGATACGCCTTCACACCGGGGTTGTCCTTCGCGAACTCCTTGACGCCGTCGTCCATCCGGTTGAACCAGTTGATGCCGGTCACCTTGACGACCGTGACGATCGTTTCGTCGGTTGCCGCCTGCGCAGCGGCGATCACGCCTACCGTGAGGGCGCCCGCTGCGAGCGCGGCACCCAGTCGAGTCAATTTCATGCAATGTCTCCTCTATCGTTCGATGTCGCCCCTCTTCACGGTCGCGGACAACCAGGGCTCGATGTCCGCCGCGTACTGAAACCCTTTTTCGCTGACTGCTTTGCTAGCGCTCTGGCGCCGTGCTGGAACTGCCAGACGCGCTTGCGTTACCGGAACCAGAACCACCGCCACCGCCGAATCCGAAGATCGCGCGCACCCGCTCGCCACCCGCGAAAGCCAGTGACAGCAGCAACAGAAACCCCCACGCGCAATCGCCGAAGAACTGCGACACGCCGAGCAGATTGAACAGGCTTGACAGGAATTGCAGGACGGTCGCGGCAAAGAACACGCAGATGATGCGTCCGTGGCCACCCGCCGGATTCACGCCGCCCATCACGGCGATCAGGATCGCGATCAGCAGATACGAGTTACCGTAGTCCCACTTCGCGCTGGACGTGTGCGTCACACTGATCAGTCCCGCAAGCGAAGCGAGCACGCCGCACATTGCATAGGTGGTGATGAGCATCCGTGCGCGCGGAATGCCGGCATAGAAAGCGGCTTTGGGATTGGTGCCCATCAGATAGAGACGCAGACCGAACGGGCTACGTTTGAGCAACCAGCCCAGCACGATAATCGCTGCGATAAAGATGCAGAACGCGATCGGCACCTGAAACACCGTACCGTTGCCGATCGCCGACAACGGGTCGACATAGTCGACATGCACCGACGCGCCATTGCTCAGCACAACCGCAAAGCCCGTGAACAGCAGCTGTGTGCCGAGCGTGCAGAGAATCGGAGTGAGCTTGAGCCGCGCGATGACGACGCCGTTCAGCAGACCGCCCAGCAGCCCCATCGCGACCACGATCGCGCAGAAGAGCGACGTATAGAGCACCGGCGAATCGTCGCCGTTGATGAAATGCGGCACAAGCATCGCGGCAACCATGCCCGACAGGTTAGCGAGCCCGATGCCGGACAGGTCGATCCCGCCATTGCCCGACACCATCGAGAGCATGATGCCGAGCGCGAGCAGACCGAGTTCGGGCAACTGGCCGCCCATCGACTGCAGGTTGTCGATATCGACAAACTGCCCGCGCGACAGCCACGTCGCAACCAGCACGACGAGCACGTTGACGATCAGCAGAAAATTCAGTTGCCGGTCGGCGAACAGTTTTCCGGTAGCAAACGAGGACTTCATGGCAATAACCCACTCCTTCAGGCCGCACAAACAGTCAGGAGGCCGGTGACATCTGGCCCGATTGCTTCAATACCCGATTCACTTCATCCAGGGTCGGCATGGAAGGCGCTGTGCCGGGACGCGTCACGGAGATGCCCGCCAGCGCGCAGCCGAAGCGCATCGCGGAGATCGCATCTTCGCCACGTGCGAGCGCGGCTGCGAATCCGCCCGTGAAGCCGTCGCCGGCGCCCGCGGTTTCGACCACGCGGCCACAATGATATGCGGGAACGAGTACCGATTGCGTCGCTGAATGCAGTAGCGCGCCGCCTTCGCCGAGCGTGACGATGACGGCGCCGACGCCTTTGGCAAGCAGCACGTCGGCGGCACGGCGCGCGTCGTCTGCGTTCGCGATCGGTACGCCGGTGAGCGCGGTCGCTTCGGTTTCATTCGGGGTGATGTAGTCGCACAACGGGAACATGCCGTCGTCGAGCGGCAGTGCAGGCGCGGGATTGAACACGGTGATGACACCGTGTTTCCGCGCCACTTCGAGCCCGCGTCGCGCTGCAGGCAGCGGTTGTTCGAGCTGCGTGACAAACACGCGCGCTGCGGCGATGTCGGCTTCGATCGCGTCGACGTCGGCGGCGTTCATCGTGCCGGCCGCGCCCGATGCGACGATGATCGCGTTCATGCCGGTGGTGTCGTCGACGAAGATGTGTGCCGCGCCCGTCGACACGCCGTCGACAACCGGCGCACGCGCGGTGATGCCTTCAGCGGCCCACGTTGCGCGGGCAATCGAGCCAAATGCATCGTTGCCGATGCGGGTGCAGAACACGACCTGCGCGCCGGCACGCGCCGCCGCGACCGCCTGATTCGAACCCTTGCCGCCGGGGCCCATCGCGAATGCCGAGCCGGCGATCGTCTCGCCGATCAGCGGCATGCGCTCCGCGCGAAACGTCAGGTCGGTAACGTAGATGCCGAGAATGACGACGCGCCCGCTTCGTTCCTGAGGTGCGTTCATGTGCGTTCCCCCAGGGGGACTTCCTTCGGGGCATCGGGTGCAAGCAGCACGCCCTTCTTGAACACGAAGCAGCCATAACCGCGCTGTTCACCCGTCGCGATGACGCAGTACGCCTTGCGCGCACGTTCATAGAACGCGAAACGCTCGATCGAAGCAAACGGCACATTGCGGCCTTCCGCCTTGTTCACCTCGGCCTGCGCCTCGCGTTGCACAGCAGGAATCGTGTCCGGTTCGCCCACGACTTCCATGCGCAACGCCGGATCGTCGACGAATGTATCGAGCGGCAGCACGGATAACACCGCGCGAATCGCACGCGCTGCGTCGACGCCGTCGAGGCGCAACAGCTTGCCGGTGACCGTTGCACGCGCAACGGAATCGGCGGGGAAATTCGCGTCGCAGATGATCAGTTCATCGCCGTGGCCCATCGCGCTCAACGCGTGCAGCACATCGGCGCTTAACAGCGGGTCCAGATTCTTCAGCACGTTGTCTCCTCCATTTCCTGGTTGGCGTGCATTTCGATTTCGTTCAGTCAGACGGTCAGTCAGTCGCCGTACGGTATCCAGATGTTCTTTACCTGCACGGCCTGACGCAGGAACGGCAGGCCTTCGCTCGACCGGTCGTACCAGTCGAACTGGCGTCCGTGATCGACGAACGTGCGCTTCAGGTTGCCGACCGACTCGCGTTCGACCAGCGTCGAATCCGTCGCGTTGCCGAAGCACCAGACCGCGTCGACATCGTCGTGTTTTGCGAGCGCAGGCAGCAGCGCGCCGCGCTCGCCGGTCACGATGTTCAGCACACCGCCGGGCACGTCAGATGTTTCGGCGACCTGGTAAAAGTCGGTGACTGCAAGCGGACACGTCTCGCCCGGTAACACAACAACACGATTGCCCATCGCAAGCGCCGGGGCCGCCAGCGAAACGAAGCCGAGCAGCGGCGCTTCGTCCGGGCACGCGATGCCAATCACGCCAAGCGGCTCGTTCATCGCCAGTGCGACGCCGCGCAGCGGCGGTGTATGCACCGCGCCGTCGAACTTGTCAGCCCATGCGGCGTACGTGAAGAGCCGCGCCACCGAAGCCTCGACTTCCGCGCGGGCCGCCGCTTCCGTTGCACCATTTCTCGCGACCAGCTGGCGTGCGAATTCATCGGCGCGAACCGCAAGATTCTCCGCGAGGTAGTACAGTACCTGAGCGCGGTTATGCGTGCTGGCCTGCGACCACTTCTGCGCTGCGCGTGCCGCTTCAACCGCGTTGCGGATGTCCTTCCGGTTACCCTCGCCCACTTCACCCACCAGCGTGCCATCCGGCGCATAAACCGGCAAAGAATAGCCGCTATCCGGACGCACCTGCTTGCCGCCGATAAAGAGCTTCGCGGTGCGGTCGATCGCCGCGACATTCGACGGCTGATCGCGCTTCGTTGCGCCAGCCCCATGCGGCACCGGCCGACGATCCGCAAGCTTGAGCCACGCACGCGGCTTCAGATATTCGTAAATGCCCTCACGTCCGCCTTCGCGGCCGTAGCCCGATTCGCGATAGCCGCCAAAACCGACTGCCGCATCGAACAGGTTCGTCGCATTGACCCACACGACACCGCATGCGAGGCGCGGGGCGATGTCGAGTGCCCGGCCGATGGTCTCGCTCCATACGCTGGCAGCGAGCCCATAGCGCGAGTTATTCGCGAGCGCGATCGCTTCGTCCGGCGTGCGGAAACTCATCGTCACCAGCACCGGGCCGAAGATTTCTTCCTGCGCGAGCGTCGAAGCCGGCGCGACGCCGGTGACCAGCGTCGGCGGATAAAAGCAGCCGCTAGCCGGCATCCCAGCACCGGGTGACTGCCAGACCGCGCAGCCTTCACGCCTTCCTGCCTCGACCAGCGAGTTGATCCGTTCGAGCTGCACCGGATCGACGATCGCGCCAATATCGATGCTCTTGTCGAGCGAGGTACCGACGCGCAGCGTTTCCATGCGACGCTTCAGCTTCGCGATGAAGCGCGCTTCGATGCCTTCCTGCACGAGCAGCCGTGAGCCTGCACAACAGACCTGCCCCTGGTTGAACCAGATCGCGTCCACAACGCCTTCAACCGCGCCATCGAGATCGGCATCGTCGAATACGATGAACGGCGACTTGCCGCCGAGCTCGAGCGTCAGCGATTTGCCCGAACCCGCCGTCACCGAGCGGATCAACCGCCCGACTTCGGTCGAACCCGTAAAGGCGATCTTGTCGACCTTCGGATGCGCGACGAGCGCCGCGCCGGTTCGACCGTCGCCTGTCACGACGTTCAGCACGCCCGCCGGCAAACCTGCACGATGCGCGAGTTCCGCGAACAGCAACGCGGTGAGCGGCGTGTATTCCGCGGGCTTCAATACAACACAGTTACCGGTCGCAATAGCCGGCGCGATTTTCCACGCGAGCATCAGCAGCGGAAAATTCCATGGCACGATCTGACCGACCACACCGAGCGGCGCGTAACTGGCGAATTCGCTGTCCTGCAACTGCGCCCAGCCCGCGTGATGCAGAAAATGCCGCGCGACGAGCGGCACATCGATATCGCGTGTTTCGCGGATCGGCTTGCCGTTATCAAGCGCTTCGAGCACGGCAAAGAGCCGGCTGTGACGCTGGACCATGCGCGCCAGCGCGTACAGATGCCGCGCGCGTCCTGCACCGCCCAGCGCGAGCCAGCCCCGCTGCGCAGCACGCGCTGCTGCGACGGCCGCGTCGACATCGGCAGCATCGCCCTGTGCGATGTCGGCGAGTCGCTCACCTGTCGCGGGTGCGTGCGAGACAAAGCGCTCACCGGCGGCAGGCGCATGCCACGCGCCACCGATGAAATGCCCGAAGGTCGCCTCGTGTTGCGCAAGCCATGCGCGCGCGGGCTGATCGTCCTCGGGTGCGGGACCGTACTCCATCGATGAAAAATACTCGGCTACGCTCATGGGATCGGTCTTGAGTTCAGGCTACAGGGTGACGGTTGAAAGCGGAATAACGGCCGCTCACATGATGTTCGAGCTGGCGTTCGATATCGGCCAGCAGGCTCGATGCGCCGATACGGAACAGATCGGGTTCGAGCCACTCTCGGCCAAGCTCTTCTTTCATCAGGATCTGATACGACAGCACGGACTTCGCGCCCGACACGCCGCCCGCCGGCTTGAAGCCGATCGGCACGCCGGTGCGTTCCTGGTATTCACGGATCATGCGCACCATCACAAGCGACACGTCGAGCGTCGCGTTGACGCCCTCCTTGCCCGTCGACGTCTTGATGAAATCGGCGCCGGCCATCATGCAGACCATCGATGCACGCGCAACGTTCGACAACGTGCGGATGTCGCCCGTCGCGAGAATCGTCTTCAGATGCGCAGGGCCGCAGGCCGCGCGGAAATCGCGCACTTCGTCGTACAGCGCCTGCCAGTTGCCGGTCAGCACGTATTCGCGCGTCACGACGATATCGATCTCCATCGCACCGTCCGCAACCGATGCCTCGATCTCTCTCAGCTTCAGCGGATGCGGGATCAGGCCAGCCGGAAAACCGGTCGACACCGCTGCGACCGGAATACCGCTGCCTTTCAGCGCATCGACCGCTGCCGCGACGAAGCGGTGATAGACACACACCGCGCCCGTCGTGATGGCCTGCGGCGCCATGCCGAGCGCTTCGAGAATGTCAGCACGCACGGGCTGCCGCGCCTTCGCGCAGAGACGTCGCACGCGGCCCTCGGTGTCGTCGCCATTGAGCGTCGTGAGGTCGATGCAGGTCACGGCCTTCAGCAGCCACGCGGCCTGCGCATCCTTCTTGACGGTGCGGCGTGTGGCAAGCGTGGCGGTTCGCCGTTCAACAGCGGACTGGTTCACACGCAGGCCGTCCAGCCACGACGCGTCGAATGGCGTGCCCGGATTGCGTACCGGGTGGATGAGCGGGCCGCCGCGCAGCGCGATGACCGAAGAAGACGAAGAAGGAGCTTCAGGCATGAGACATCCGGAAATTGGTGCGATGCACATCAAAAGCTGATGAGTCGTTCGGGTCTATGCTACATCGATTGATAGAATTATCACAAGCTTTGCGATGCAATCATTACATTTTGATCGTAACGAGCACGTGGAATGCCCTGAATGTTATTGACTCACCATTTCCATGATGCGAAGATCACAACAAACTTCGCGGCTGATTGCGCTAGACAAAGAAAAGAATGTCGTCGTACGCGACGAAGGAGACAAGCCAGATGAGTGAGCCGGTTGCGGTCGCGGCCGCTTCATCGCCTCAGGTACCCCTGATCCGTGTTGCGGGCGTCACCAAACGATTTGGCGGCGTACACGCGCTGCGCGGCGTCAACCTCGAAGTCTTTCCTGGGGAAGTCCACGCGTTGCTCGGCGAAAACGGCGCCGGCAAATCCACGTTGATCAAGATCCTGAGCGGCGTCCATGCATACGATGAAGGCGTCATCGAAATCGACGGCAGGCAGATCGCGTTCGGCTCGCCGGCGGAGTCCCGCAACGCGGGCGTTGCCGTGGTCTATCAGGATCTGAGTCTCGTTGAATCGCTTTCGGTCGGCGCCAATCTGATGCTGGGACGCGAGCCGCGCACCCGTTTCGGTTTTGTGAAGCAGCGTCAGTTGATGGCGCAGGTCGGCGAATTTCTTCAGTCGCATGGAATCCCGCTCGACCCACGCACACCCGTTGGTTCCTTGCCGTTTGCGTACCGTCAGATGACGGAGATCTCCAAAGCGTTGATGGGCGACGTACGGGTTCTGATTCTCGACGAACCGACTTCGGCGCTGACGGGTGGCGAAGAACAGATTCTGTTTGACGCCATTCGCGCGGTCACCGATCGAGGCGTAGGCGTGATCTATGTGACGCACCGGTTGAACGAGGTGTTCCGTATTTCGCAGCGCGTCACGGTGTTCCGTGACGGCGCCAACGCCGGCATCTTTTCGACGGCGCAAACCGATATGAAGCAGCTGGTCGCGGCGATTGTCGGGCCGGGCCATGCCGCTCTGCATGCGCGGGAGATGACCGCGGCTGGCACTGGCACTGCCGGCGTGATGAGTGATTCGCGTGCGTCCTCCGGGCGCGAACCCGCAGCGGCGTCCGTCCTCACGTTGTCCAGTGTTAGCAACGACAGGCTTCATGACGTCGACCTCACCGTTCGCCGGGGCGAGATTCATGGGCTTGCGGGGTTGATTGGCAGCGGCCGCACCGAGATTCTGCAAACCATTTTCGGACTGAGAGCGGTTGATAGCGGCGCCATCGTGATCGACGGTCAGTCACTCACGCATATCACACCGGCCGAAGCCATCAAGCTCGGCGTCGCGCTGGTGCCAGAGGACCGTCATCTGGAAGGCCTCGTTCTCGATCATTCCATCGAGCGAAACCTGACGCTGCCACGCCTGCCGCATTTTTCAAGCTGGGGCTGGCTGCGCAGTCAGGCCGCCGTTCAGCAGGCGAAGAGCGCAATGAAACAACTCGCCGTAAAAGCGCCGAACGCCTCGACCCCGGTCAGATTCTTGTCAGGCGGCAATCAACAGAAGGTTGTGTTTGCCAAGTGGAATAACCCACGGCCGAAGGTCCTGATGCTCGATGAGCCGACGGTGGGCGTCGACGTCGGCGCGCGCGAGGAAATCTACGACGTGGTGCATGACGCTGCTCAGGCCGGCACAGGCGTGCTCATCGTCTCCTCTGACCTCGATGAACTGCTGCGCCTGTGCAACCGGATTTCGATTGTCGTCGATGGCCGCATCGTCAAGACCGCCGAGCGCACCGAACTGGGTAACGCTGAAGCACTCCACCACCTGATCCAGGTTTCCCGTTCTTCCATTGAGTCCCCCGAGGGGACTTCCTTCGGGGCGCACGCAACATGAACGATTCCGTCTCGCCGCTGCCGGCTGAACGGCAGCTTTCGCAGCAGCGGCGCAGCCGTGCGCGGCGGCTCGCGCAACTTCTGCTGCAGGGCGACAGGCCGTATGCGCTTTATGTCGCGTTCGCGATCCTGCTGGTCGTCTTCAGCTTCGCGTCGCCCTGGTTTCTCTCCATCGACAACTTCCTCAACATCGGCCGCCAGACCGCCCTCGTCTCCATCATCGCGATCGGCATGACGTTCGTCATCATCGCGCGGCAGATCGATCTGTCGGTCGGTTCGGCGCTCGCGTTGTCCGGTATGTCCGCTGCACTCGCGATGTCGTATGTCGGCGACAACTGGATCATCGGTGCGATCGCCGGCATTGGGACCGGCGCAATCGTCGGCGCGATCAACGGTTTTGTGACGACGCGGCTGAACATTCCGTCGTTCCTCGTGACGCTCGGAACGTTAAGCGCCGCGCGTGGACTCGCATTGCTCGTCACGACGACGAAGCCGGTCATCATCACCAATGACTCGTTTGTCGCGATCTTTGGCGAAGGCGTTATTTTCGGCGTACCGGTGCCGATCATATGGACAGTGCTGGCCGTGATCGCCGGCATCCTGCTGCTTCACTACAGCGTCTTTGGCCGGCAGATCTATGCAGCGGGCGGCAATCCGACGGCCGCGCTCTATTCGGGCATCAACATCCGGCGCGTGACCACCCTGGCCTTCATTCTTACCGGCGCGCTGGCCGGGCTCGCCGCGCTCGTGCTGTCCGCGCGCTCGCATGCCGCGAGGCCTGACGTCGTGCAGGGGCTCGAACTCGATGTGATCGCTTCCGTGACGCTCGGCGGATGCAGTCTGTTCGGGGGCCGCGGATTCGTTCTCGGCACGCTGCTAGGCAGCCTCATTATCGGCACGCTCAATAACGGGCTGGTTCTGCTGGGCGTGAGTTCTTCGCTTCAACTTGTCATCAAGGGCGCCATCATCGTTGCGGCAGTCGCATTTACAAAGAAGTGACGGGGGCACGTCGATCACTCGTGATGTCCGGAACCACTGCAACGTGCCTGCAGGGTTCCGCAACCGGCAGAGGACTTAACGGACTTAACACAGACATGAAGACCAACGGAGAAGAATCATGAATCATCGTCGTGGCTCAAGAATGGCTTTAGCCAGTGTCATGGCGGCGGCAGCTGTCGCCGCCCTGTCCTCTTTCGCCGCCAGCGCGCAATGCGTGACCGGATTGCCGGTCGCTTCGATCGGACCGAAGACGATCATCGGACAAGGACCGAACGGCGAAAAAGCGGCTTCAGTCGATTCGGTGCAACTGAACGCCGCCGACACGGCCAAGGTAAAGGCGGGCAAATTCAAGGTCGGCATTTCAATGCAGACGATGAATCTCGACTGGTCTCAACTTCAGGTGCAAGGCATCACCGATACGCTCAGGAAATATGGCGTCGAAGTGATCGGCACCGCTTCGGCCGAGTATCAGGTCGACAAGCAGATCGCGGATATCGAGAACACGATCCAGCGCCATCCCGACGGCATCATCTCGATTCCGGTCGATGGCACGGCGACAGCCGCGACGTACAAGAAGGTGTCCGCAGCCGGCATCAAGCTCGTGTTCATGGACAACGTGCCTACCGGATTGAAACATCCGGAGCAGTACGCTTCGATGATCTCGGCCGATAGCGAAGGTAATGGCCAGATCGCCGCGAAGGTGCTCGCTTCGTGCATGCCGCAGGGCTCGACGATTGGACTGGTCAACTTCGGCGTCGATTACTTCAGCACGAAAGAACGCACGAAGGCGGTCAACGACTGGATGAAGAAGAACCGTCCGGACATCAAGATCAAGCAGGTCGACTTCACGGATCCGTCAAAAGTCGGGCAGATCGCAGGAGATTTCCTGACCGGCAATCCCGACGTCAAGGGTCTGTTCGCCGTATGGGATCAGCCGGCGCTGGATACGCTCACGTCGATGCGGGCACAAGGTGTCAACATTCCCGTCACGACGGTCGATCTTGGCCTCGAATCCGCGATCGAAATTGCGAGGGGCGGTCCGCTCAAGGCAACAGGCTCGCAACGTCCGTACGATCAGGGCGTCGCCGAAGCGATGGCGATGATGAAAGCGCTCATTGGCCAGACGCCGCCGGCGTGGATCGGCGTGCAGTCGTTGCCGGTTGTCCAGGCGACGGTGCTTGAGTCGTACAAGACCGTGTTCAAGAAAGATCCGCCGCCGCAACTCGCCGATGCATGCAAAAAGGCCAAGCCGGCTTGCGGCTGATGTGATGGCTGAATGATTCGTGCGGAGCGCATCGCATGGCGATGCGCTCCGCACGGCATCCACGCACGGGGTGAATCAGATCACGCCTTTCCACTGATCCGGTCAATCTCTGCCAGTAGATCACGGAGTGACTGTTTGCATGTCGCCGCATCCGGGGTGCTGGACCGCAATGCCGACAGCGCGCGGTCAATCGCCTTGTCGACAGCATGCCAGTCCGCCGCAGACCGCGGCTTCAGCGACGGCTCTGCTTCGTCCCACGATGTCTCCAGATCCTTGATGCGGGCTTTCGCAGCGCCGAGATTGTTTTTGTCGACGAGCGACGCTGTATCGACAACGATCCCGCGGAACGACGACAGATCGCCGAGCTTCGATGCGCTCGCCGCTTCGGCTGACGGGATCAGCGCCCCTGCGCCTTCGATGTGTGCTGTGGAGAATACGGCCACCACCAGCAATGGACCGAGTGTGGCCTTCAATAACGTGCTACGGGTCATTCTGTTTCTCCTTCGAATCGATTGATCGATCTGTTGCGGGTCGGTTGTCTGAGTGAAATCACGCAGACCGGCACTATGGGGGCAGGCGTGCCTACGCTTCGTCCGTGATATGTGGCACGCTGGTGCCGCGGCGTTCGAGCGAGGTGGCATAGATCACCAGAGCACAAATCACAGCCAGAAATGCGACGCTGGTATTGACGCTTCCAAGGCCCAGCCCTCCGTAGGTTCGCGCCTGGGACAACAGATCGCCAAGCGATGCGCCGAGTGGACGTGTCACGATATAGGCCAGCCAGAACGTCAGTACTGCGTCGGCGCCAAGAGACCAGGCGATGGTCACCGCCACGATGAACGCACTGAACGCCACGACGCCAATCGTGAATCCGAGACCGAGCGCCTCTGTGGCGAGATCGCCCGCAGCCGTGCCCAACGCGAAGGTGAACAGCACGGCCGCCCAGTAGAAGAGTTCGCGTCGTCTCGTCACGATCGTGTGGATGGAGAGAGTCTGCTCGCATCGGTACCAGATGGCGAAGGTCGCAAGCAGCGCGACGCCGAAGACGGCCGTGCTGACGTAAAGACTCACCCCGAGTCCATCAGTCAGTGCATCGGTGATCTGTGTTCCGACCACACTGACGAGCACAACGGTTGTCCAGTAAATCCACGGCACGTACCGGTACGAACGGAGTTGCAAATACAGCACTGCGATCAGAAGCGCGAGCATCAATCCGCCAGTGACAGCCGTGCCGAGCCCTACATGGACCGCGAGATAATCGGCACCGGTTTCGCCGACCGTCGTCGACATGATCTTGATGATCCAGAAGACAATCGTGACTTCGGGGACCTTGTTGAGCATGTCGAAGACATGACGGTTCGCAGATGGATTCAAGTGACTTCTCCGGTTCGACGCAGGAATGAAGCACGGTGCTTTTGTTACGCACTGACCGTGGCGCGATGACGTGCCTCTCCGATCACCGTGACGATCGGGAAGCGCTAATTGACGCCCTCATTATCTGTGGCGTTCCTTAAGAAATGCTTATGAACGCGAGGCGAGCGGAAGACCTGAAGACAGCACTTCGCGTGCCTGAGGTGCGTCACGTCGAGCGTGCGGCATGACCTGCCGCGTGGTTGCGGGATACCCACTCAGACGGACCTTAAGGCAACCTTATGAAATCCCCTCTGAACAAAAAATATAGTTCTAAAGCACGCAAGATAACCGCCGATAGCCTGACTGCAGTACTGGCGTTTTAACCTTAGGAGAATCACATGTCGGTTCAGGCAATCAATCACGAAGCGATGCAGGCAGCGGGGTCGACAGCACCCGCCACGACCACGAAGACGGCAGAGGCTACCGCCGCAACGTCGACCAGCAGCAAACCTGCCGGCGCGGCAACGGCGCCGATGTCATACAGTGTGAGCATTAGCCAGGCAGGTCGCGCAATGCTGGCGGAAGCAACCGAGACCTCGGTCCAAACGGCGCAGGAAGCAGGTGCTGGCGATCGCCAGGCTCAGCGGCTCCTCGCAAAAGAGGCTGCAGCGAAAGCAGGCTGATAGAGGGATGTAAGTGAGCGAACGGGCCGCGTGCTTCTGCGGGCGGCCCGGATTTCGTCGCTGATGGCGACGTTCAGAACAGGTACATCCCCGCAACGAACACGACGCCCGAGAACAGCAGCGTGGTCACGCAATAGCCCATGATGTCCCGTACACCGAGGCCAGCAATAGCCAGCGCGGGGAGTGCCCAGAACGGCTGCGCCATGTTGGTCCAGGCCTCGCCGTAGGCGATGGCCATGGCGGATTTGCCAAGGTCCGCGCCCAGAGCCTGCGCGGCCGGCATTACAAACGGTCCTTGCACGACCCAGTGTCCACCGCCGCTAGGCACCGCGAAATTGATGACCGCCGAACTGAGAAACGCCAGCAGCGGGAACGTATGCACGTTGGCAATATCGACGAACCATCGTGTGATGACACCGGCGAGGCCCGAATGATCCATGAGCGCCTGAATGCCGGCGTAGAACGGAAACTGGATCATGATGCCCGATGCACCTCGGGCTGCGACACCGACCGCTCTGGCATAGGCCATCGGTGTTTTGTGAAGGACCAATCCCGCCGCCAGAAAAGCCAGATTAACTGTATCGATGTCGAGTACAAATCCTTTCTGGACGGTTCGAAGGATCAGGTACCCCGCGCACACCAATGCAATCAGAATCGCGAGAATGCGGCTCTCTTCCATTCGTTCTGCGACCGTTGCATTGGCAGGCAGTGTGCGCTCCACCGAGGGCGGCTCTTCGAGCAAAGCGGGATCGACTGACACGACGTCTTCCGGCTTCGGCATCATCAGCCTGGCAAGAACCGGCAGCAGGATAATCAGGCCGAAGGTAATGAACGCGTTGTAGCCCGTGAAAATGGTGTGCGCGACAGGGATGAGGCCGATTGTCTTTTCCATCGGGTTGCCCTTCGTCGCTGCCACGAGGGGAACCGACCCGGACAGTCCTCCGTGCCATGTCAGAAACCCCATGTACGCAGACGCCACCAGCAGGCGGTAGTCAGTGCCCTTTACACGTCTCGCAACTTCACGGGAGAGCATGGCGCCCAGCACAAGACCAAATCCCCAGTTGATCGCGCATGCCACGGCGCCAACGAAAGCGACGAGCATGACGCCTTGTCCCGGCGTGCGCGCTGAACTTGCCAGCGCGACCAGCAATCGCTTGACTGGACCCGAACTGGCCAGTGCATGCCCGGTCACCAGAATCATCGCCATCTGCATCGAGAATGCGAGCAGATTCCAGAAGCCAGCACCCCACAACGTCACCAGCTCCGCCGGCGCTTTCGGCGTCAATCCGAACGCAAGGATAAACGTCGCGATCGTCAGAAAAATAGCGAAAATCAGCGGGTCAGGCAGGAATCGATGCACCACCTGCGTGAAGAAACCTGAGATACGTTGAATCACCTGTCTACTCCTCGTCACCAGTCTTTTTTCTGGCAGGCAATCTCAACTTTCTTTCTTTGCCCACCAGCCTGGCCGCGATTCTTGCACAGAACCAGAAGCTTTGCGTTCGAGCCGGGCAGTCTCGTCGAGGCACATGCAGACGCCGTCCGGCGAAGCGCTTGCGATGGCGCTGCCGGTTGCGAACTGTCGTTGATCAGGTGATTGATGCGCCCCGTTTTTGCGGATCAGCATGCTGCCGCGCGGGACGTGAATGGGTCCAGAGCCGAAATTAATCGCTCGTGTGAAGCATGTCGCAGAATCCGCCGAGCTTCGCATCGGCCGCCCGGATCGCCGCCGCGACGCGAGGTGAAAGCAATGCGTGCAGTTCGTCCGCATGGCGATATGCGCGCATGCCGTCGCTCAACGCGCCGTCGCCGGCCGTCGCCGGATGGCAATAGATTTCACCCACGCCACGAGGCAGATTCGCGAGCGCGGCGAGCCATGCCGCTTCGTCCATCTGCCCGGTGTCGGAGATACCGAGAACGTAGTCGTTATGTGCAATGCCCGCGCGATCGAGCCGCCGACGCACCTGCGCGATCCATGGCTTCAACCATAGCGGCGCATTGATTTCGTAAGGCAGGCGCATGGCGCGCATGCCGTAGTCACGGCCAATCTCGAGGATCAACCCGAGCACAGTCGGATGCAGATGAAAGTGCTTGTGCGTATTGACGTGATCGAGCTTCAAGCCGGTCTTCGCGAATGCATCGAACTGGGCGCGGATCTCGCGCGCGAGCTGCCTGCGTACATGCGGCAAGAGGAAAAACCGCACGCCCTCTACCACCATGTTGTCGCCGAAACGTCCCTGCTCGTCGACGAGCGCGGGAATGCCGGCGTGCGGCGTGGATGCGGTACCGTCAGCCAGCACCAGGTGCAAGCCGACGCGCAATTCCGGCAGCGCATGCGCTCGTTCGACGGCATCGCGCGCGGCAGGTGCGCCGACCATCAGGCTTGCCGCCGTCAACACGCCGCGCTGATGCGCCCATTCGACCGCGAGATTGACACGCCGGTGCAAGCCAAAATCGTCAGCGGTAACAATCAGCGCGCGCTGCGGCGCGTAAGCGCGAGCCGTCGTGATGGC
This sequence comes from Paraburkholderia sp. GAS42, assembly GCF_050436565.1. Lineage (NCBI taxonomy): Bacteria > Pseudomonadati > Pseudomonadota > Betaproteobacteria > Burkholderiales > Burkholderiaceae > Paraburkholderia > Paraburkholderia sp. GAS42. The sequence continues at coordinate 41,659 of NZ_JBNDML010000031.1, forward strand.
GCACGAAACGCCAGCATGGGTAGCGGGTTCATCACTCGCAGAAGAGTCGCCATGCGCGGACCGGGCGCGGCGTGCTTCAGCCGCCATCCTGTGTCTCCATCACGTCAAGGACTTCCATCACGTCCTGCGCTGTCGACACTTCCAGCGGCACGCGTGCCCCGCGCCACATCACATGCGAACCGAACGCAGCCGCCAGCCATTGCGCGGCCAGCAAGGTATCGCGCAGCGGCGTTAGTGCGAGATCGCGCCAGAACGTGCGCGAGTGACGCGCGCTTCGCCAGTGCAGCAGCACGCGCGCCGCGCCGCCGGCGATCGTGCTGGCCCCGCTCGCGAGTGCAGCCGTGAGATGCGCGCCGTCCGCGCCTGCCTCGAGCCCACACGCAAGCCACGCACCGAGCATCAGCCACGGCGACGTGAAGGTAATGAACAGAAAGGCGAAACCCTGCGGACGTACCGAACGTATCGTGCGCAGCCAGCGCGTCTCGCGCTGCCACAACGTCGCGAAGGTCGGCTCGATGACGTCTGTCGTGACCATCACCCGCGACAAAACCGTGCGCAGCCCGAGCGCGCGGACATGTTCGGCAAGCCAGTAGTCGTCGGCAAGGCAGTTTCTGAGCGCGTTGAAGCCGCCGATGCGATCGAGCGTCGTGCGACGCAAGGCCAGCGTCGCACCGAAGCCGAAACGGCGCGAGCCGGTCGCATGGGCGACGCGTACTGACGGCGCGAACCACTCGTTGACAAAAAGCGCGCCGACGCGCGGCCAGAACCCACCGATGCCTTGCGCCACATACAGACAGGTGACCACGCCCACGCGCGGATCGGCCAGCGGCGCCGCGACAGTATCGAGGTAATCGGGCGTGACGGCGATGTCGCTGTCGGCAATCACGATCACGTCATACCGGGCGTGCTCTGCCATGTTGATCAGATTGCTGACCTTGAGATTGCTGCCATGCACGCGCTCGTTCACCACGAGTTCGATATCGTGCGCGGGCCAGGCCGCCTGCAGACGACGCACTACCGCAACGGCGGGATCGTCCGGCGAGGACACGCCCAGCAGCAACTGGAAGCGCCCATGACGCTGTTCACAAAAGGTGGTGAGATTCTCGTAGAGACGCGGCTCCGCGCCGCATAGCGGCTTGAGGACGCTAACGCCCACACCCGCGAATTGATGCGCCGCGTGACGGACAGCTGCGGTCCGGCGGCTCGCGAAAGATGGCATTGCGACCGCTGCAAACACCGCATATACCGACGCTGCGCAACATCCAGAGAGCAGCAACCATTGAATTGCGGTCAACGCGTGAGCCACCATCACCTGTTTCCGCTAGCGTCCGACGAGTACAAACGGGCTGCCGGTGAAGCGCAGATGAGGAATGACGGGAAGCGCCTGCAACGTGGCGGCTTCGATACCCGTGGTTGTGAGGGAGAACGCCGTCAACCGGGCTCGCAGCATATCGGCAGTAACTGACTTCATAGGCATGGCCTCGCGATACGCACGGCGAAATCCGGCCGTGCTTTCCATGGGTGGGCTCGCGCCAGCGTTGTGATGCGCTAACGGTTGCACAGCGTCCCTGCACTCGCGACAGTGCGCCATACAGAGCATTCAACCTGGCATAGTATCGACGCATCCTGAAGGAAATCTTAAGGATGGCGCCACCCCCAGGCAGGCGTAGCTGCGGCGCCGCAGAGAGCGTGCAAGGGAGCGGCGGCGGCGTGCCGCTATTCGGCAGATCATGGGTCGCCGTGATTCAGAACGGGAGGAAGCGGCGAATGGCAAGGGCAATCAACCCAACCGCGCGCAACCGACGACAAGAACATTGCAGTCCAATAATGCATATGCAAATCGTTCTCATTCATATTGACGCTCGCATTTCAGCTGCGTACGATACGTGGATCGCGCCGCTTCGCAGATTGCTCCGGGGACATCGAGCTTTCACAGCGTTCCGATAACGGCTTTCACCGCCGTTTGCGACCTCACCTGCAACAGGGAATCAGCGAAGTTCGCGCATCGCCAGTGCCGTCGTGCGCTTGAGCTGAGCTGGAAAATTGAAGGAGACCACCATGCGTGTTCACGGTGCGACAGGCACGATGATGCTTATGTCGGAAACGGACGGCACATCTGGACGCGAGATTCGCGCAATGCGCCTCGAGGCATCGGTAGATGGCAACACTGTCGTGCTAACCGATATCGACCGCACGACGCCGGGCATTCGTCGAGAACGCCGCTATCGGATGACCGTCGCCGCGTTCATCGCGTCGATGTGCGCGGACGGAACTCAATCAACGGCTGAATTTCCGGATCGGTGAACAAGGCGCGGACCCGGAATCGCTCAGGCCGTGAACTGAAAAATCCGCTTAAGACTCACGCAGTCTTGCCTTCACGAAATCGATAAACAAACGCGTTCTTGCCGGTAACAAGCGGGTTTCCGTGATCGCGTGCACCTGAAGCGGCGCAAGACTCCAGTCGGGCAGCACACGAACGAGGCGCTCCAGCTTGACGTCGTCCAGCGCGAGCACGTCGTCCAGCACGGCGAGCCCGACACCTCGCATCGCCAGCGCGCGGCTCAGCGCGACGCTGTTCATCGCAAAGCGTGTCCCGACTGTCACGTCGACTGACTCGTCGCCGCGATAGAACGTCCTCGCAACTTCACCCAGCCTCGTCGCCCCCTCCACGATGCACACCACGTGTCTGTCGAGATCGTTGGGGTGCGTGAGCGGCGCGGCGCTCCTCAGATACTCCGGCGACGCGTACAGATAGCGCGGCAGCACTCCGATCGGCCGCGCGACGAGCGTCGACGGCGCCTTGGGCGGCGGACCGATGCGGATCGCAAGATCGAAGGGCTCCGTCTGCAGATCGACAGGGCGCGGCGACGTGTCGAACTCGAAAGCGACCAGCGGGTACGTCTTCGCGAAGTCCGCGATGATCGGTGCGAGATAACCGGTGGCGAGGTCGACGGGCATCGACACACGCAGCGTGCCACTGGGGCGTTCCGCGACATCCAGCAACGACTCATGGGCAATGCGCGCTTCCTCCACGATGCTCTGGCAGCGCTTGAAATAGACTTCTCCCGCCTCGGTGAGCTCGACCTTGCGCGTCGACCGGTGCAATAGCCGCAGGCCGATTGACTTCTCCAGCTCCGCGATGTGACGCGAAAGTGTCGAGTTCGGCATATCCAGCGCATCTGCCGCGCGGCGAAAGCTCTTCGTACGCGCCACCTCGACAAACAGGCGCATGTAGCTCAGCAATTCCACGCTCATTGCTCCACTGATGGATCACTGTATTCAATTATAGGTCTTTATCTCTCTGATGGATCAGTTCATCGTGTCGATACACCCCAACCCAAGGAATCGACATGAATGCTCTTTACGAAAACATCCGCATCGGACGCTATACGCTGCGCAATCGCCTTGTTATGGCGCCGATGACACGATCACGTGCTGACGACACGTCGGGCACGCCCTCCTCCCTCGCCGTGCAGTACTACGCACAGCGCGCGGATGCGGGACTGATCATTACCGAAGGCACCTTCCCGTCGCCGATGGGCAAAGGATACGTACGTACGCCAGGCATCCATTCCGCTGCGCAGATCGAGGCATGGAAGCGCGTCACCGATGCGGTTCACGCCAGAGGCGGCCTGATATTCCTGCAACTGATGCATTGCGGACGCGTCTCGCATCCGGATCTCCTGCCGGGTCATGCGACGCCTGTCGCGCCTTCGGCGATTGCGGCGGCTGGCAAGGTGTTCACCGCATCCGGGCCGCAGGACTTTGTCGTGCCACGCGCACTGGAGACCGAAGAAATCCCGGGCATTGTCGAGGATTACCGGCGAGCCACGCGTCACGCACTGGAAGCAGGCTTCGACGGCGTCGAACTGCATGCAGCCTCGGGGTATTTGCCGGAGCAGTTCCTGTCGTCGGGAACAAATCAGAGGACGGACCGCTACGGCGGCTCGCTCGCCAACCGCGCGCGCTTCGTACTCGAAGTGTTGACGGCCATGGCGGATGAAGCAGGAAGCGATCGGGTCGGCATCAAGATCGCGCCGGAAATGGGCTTTAACAGCGTGAGCGATGCCTCGCCCCAGGAAACATACCAGTATCTGGTCCAGCGGCTTGCCGTGCTCAAGCTGGCCTATCTGCACGTTGCCCGGACCCAGAGCACGTTCAATTACCGTGCGCTTCTGCAACCGTTATTCGATGGCGCACTCCTCTACGGCGGCGGCCTCAACAAAGAGCACGCTCAATCGCTCATTGAGGAGGGCGAAGCCGATGCCGCCGTCTTCGGCAGCCTGTATCTCGCCAACCCGGACCTGCTGCAACGGTTTTTGACGGGTGCGTCGCTCAATATGCTTGAGCGCGACACCTTCTATTCAGACGGTCCGAACGGCTATATCGACTATCCCATTCTGGAGAATGCACGATGAACCGCGCTCTTCCCATCCATGCGTATCCGCGCATCTGAGATGCATGCGTAGCCCAGCCGGTTGGGCTACGCCGGGCTCGCAGGGCAAAAAAATACATAGTGTTTTGATTATAGTTAATGTTAAAAACATTAACTATCGCGAATCGTTAGATGGTCCTACTCTCTAATCAACCACTCACGCAGTGCTTCGGTCGCCGCACTCGAGCCTCCGGCAGCGTGAGCGAGGTCGCAGGAGAGGGTCATGAACACCGCCGGGAAGTCCCTTCATTATCTGGTCGAAAAGTGGCTTGCACCCGCTCCGGCCATGCGGATCCGTGTAGTTCAGTTTGGTCGCATGCGTGGAGACAGCAGGCGCTATGTGCACGTCGAGGCTTCAGCTCCGGGCAACTCGCGTGCAATCTTTTTCTTTCGGCACGAGGACGGCTGCTGGTGCGTATTTCCACCCCGGATCGCCCGACCGTCGATGACCGGTTATCGGCTTGCGGCTTGAACTGCGTCATGGGGGCCGCCGCGATCTGCAGGCTTTGGCTCGGGTCACCAGCAGGCTTGACGTAACCCTTGTCGCGCGCGAAGCTAAACGCGCGCCGCGCGTCGGACTGCAGCCATAGCGACACCAGTCCGCACGTTACCCAGCTGACCCAAACGGACAGTCGACGCCACGATCGAATCCGCAGCAATTCACGATAAAATCCGGCGATGCCGCGCGTCCATACCCAGCGTCGTCAAAGTAGCGCAAGGCTCATCGAAGACTCAAAGGAACCATCTGTGGCGTTATCCCCTGTTTGCGCACCGGCTCCCCGTTTCTGGCGAGATGCCGCGCTACCGTTCATCGAAGCCCGAGCGATCGATGACGGCCGCGAGATCTGCTACGCGCGACACGCTCACGAGACGTTTTCGATCGGCGCGGTGACTGGCGGCGAGAGTATCTATGAGAACGGCCGTGTGCGTCAGCGAGTGGGCCGGGGCGCAGTAGTGCTGATGAATCCGCAAGACGTACATGCATGCAATCCGCTCGACGACCAACCGTGGTCCTATCGGATGTTGCATGTCGACACTGAGTGGCTAACTTCCCTTCAGCACGAGATCGGCTTTAGCGAAAACCAGGGCTTCCGTGCTTTCTCGACAGCGGCCAGCTGGCAGCCCGCGCTCTATGCCGGGCTTGACCGACTCTACACGACGCTCATTGATGAGTTCGCCGACACGTTGCAAAAGCACAGCTCCATCGTCGAGTTTTTTGACGATACTCACCGTTGGCTGAATCCCGCGCCCGCGCAGGCACGGAATACGAACCCCAAGCTCGCGCGCGCAGCGGAATACATCCGCGCGCACTGCACGCGATCGCTGTCGCTCGACGAAATTTGTGCGGCAGCGCAGTTGTCGGCGTCATATCTGATCCGCGCGTTCAAGGTGCGCTATGGAATAACGCCACACGCGTACCTGATCAATTGCCGCATCGAATTTAGTCGAGTCCTGTTGAAGCGGGGCCGCCCGATCGCCGAAGTCGCTGCCGATGCCGGCTTCGCCGACCAGGCGCATCTGCATCGTGCGTTCCGGCAGCTTGTCGCGGCCACACCGGGCCAGTATCGCGGTTGATCCACAACGTTGTTCGCGGACCGCTAACCTTTTAGCAAGTAGATCGCGCTGCCGCCGAGCAGGAGAGCCATGGCGCGATTGAAAAGCCGCACGCGCGACGGCTCGTACAAATGCCGGCGCAGCAACGTTCCCGCCACCGCCCAGCAAGAAAGCGACGCATAGCAAATCGCGAAATATAGCGCCGTAAAGCGCCACACCATGAGGCTGTCGCCGTTTGCTGCGTAAGCGCCCATCCCAGCTATAGACGCGAGCCATGCTTTCGGGTTGAGCCATTGCATCACCGCGCCCGACACGAGCGATGGTCTGTCATCGCTGTGGTCAGCGGTGAGCGTACCGTCGTCGCGGGCGAGCTGCCAGGCCATGTACAACAAGAACGCGACGCCCGCCCACTGAATGACGTGCGTCAATTGCGGCCAGCGCGCAAGAATCCGGTGGAGACCAAGGCCGACCAGCAAAAGCAGTAATGTGAAGCCAACGGTCGCGCTGGTCACATGCAGCATCGCGGCATGGGCTCCACGGCGCACGCCAGTGCTTAACGCAACAATGTTGACCGGACCCGGAGTAATTGAACAGGCGAGCGCGAACGCTGACATCGACAAGAGCTGATTCATGTGGTTTTCGGAAGTGAACGACGATCCGAAGGTAGGCGATCAGCAACTGGGTGTATTGAATAAAATCACCCTGCGCGGCCCACTTGCCACGTGCGGTATCGTCAGCCGATGCCTGGAGCAGCGCTATATTCCCTCACCTGCGCCACGAACCGGTGTCCGCCGAATGCCTTCCCGGCACCCGGCGAGCCTGCAAGTACCGAAGCGTCACCGCGTCAAGGCTGTTTTTCCAGCTTTACGATGGTCAGGGTGCCGTTGACGTTTTCGACGCGGACCTTGACCTTGTCGCCCTCGTGGATCTGCTTGATCATCGCAGCATCCTTCGCCTTGAATGCCATCGTCATCGGCGGCACGCCAACGTTGTCCAACGCGCCGTGCTTCAGCGTGACCACGCCAGTCTCAGGGTCCACCTTCCTGACCTCCGCATCGGCCTTGCCGGTCCGGTCCAGGGCCGCGCCGACGCCGTCTGGAATCGACAGCGCACGCATACGCGCGCGGGACGCTTCCAGCATGCATGCCGTGTATGACGCACCCCGCGTGCGATAATCACATCACGCTTATTTCCGGCGACGCCACCACTTTGATTTGCTACAGCCTTGAACGCGTTTAGTGTATCGCTTGATCGTGCGACCGACTTCGACGAAGTCATCGACGTCCGGACTCCACTCGAGTTCGCTGAAGACCATATCCCCGACGCCTTGAACGCTCCCGTGCTATCCAACGAGGAGCGCGTCACGATCGGTACCATGTACAAGCAGGTATCTCCCTTCGAAGCGACACGACTTGGCGCCGCATTGGTGGCCCGCAATATCGCGAAGCATCTGGAGACGACATTCGCGGATCGTCCACGCAACTGGCGGCCACTGATCTATTGCTGGCGCGGCGGCAAACGCTCAGCTTCGATGACGACGTGGTTTAACATGATCGGTTGGCGTGCACGTCAGCTGGAGGGCGGCTACAAGAGCTATCGTCGCGATGTTGTCGCGGCACTCGAAACGCTGCCGCAGCGGTACCGTTATATGGTTCTGACGGGCAATACAGGAAGTGGCAAGACGCGTCTGCTGCAGGCACTTGCCGAGGCCGACGCGCAGACCCTGGATCTCGAGGCACTCGCATGCCATAGGGGATCGGTTCTCGGCTTGCCGCCTCACGGCCAGCAGCCCTCGCAAAAGGCATTCGACTCCGCTCTGGTTGCCGCATTCCGCCGCCTCGACGCCAACCGGCCGGTCTTCATCGAAGCGGAAAGCCGAAGGATCGGCACGCTCTCATTGCCGGCAGCGCTGACCAATCAGATCCATGACGGAACGTGTGTCAGTCTCGAAACAACACGCGACGACCGCATCCGGTTGCTTCTCGACGACTACGCGCACCTGTTTGAGAACGTCGATCTGTTCAAGTCGCAACTCTCGAAGCTCGCAGGCCTGCATAGTCATGCCCGAATCCGCGAATGGCACACGTTGCTGTACGAAGGACGCAGGAAAGAACTCTTTGAGCAGTTGATCGACCTGCACTACGATCCCGCGTACGCGCGCAGCACCGGCAAGAACTTCGCGAAACTGGCCGACGCGACACGCTTTACGCTGCGCCCCGTCGATGCCGACATTCTCGAACAGGCGCGGACGCTGCTCGCACGCCTTTCCTGACTCAACCGGATCAGTGAAGCCTGGATGGAACGATGGGTTCTCGTGCCGGCGTTCGCTGACCTGCGGGATCCTGTCCAACTGGCTCCAGCGCATCGATGCCTGTGTCAGCATCCCGGCTGAGCATCGCTCGCGCCGTCTTCATGTCGAGCGCACCCTCCCATCGCGCGACCACAATGGTCGCAACGCCGTTGCCGATCAGATTTGTGACTGCCCGGGCCTCGTTGAGGAAGCGGTCAACGCCCAGTAACAACACCAACCCGGACACAGGAATCTTGTGCATCGTGGCCAGGGTAGCAGCCAATGCGACGAATCCGGCTCCGGCCACACCTGCGGAACCCTTGGAGGTCAGCAAGAGGACGCCCATCACGAGTAGCTGATCCCAGATCGTCAGGTGAATATTCATGGCTTGCGCAATGAACATAGTCGCCATCGTCAGATAAATGGCGGTTCCATCGGCATTGAATGTGTAACCCGTGGGCAACACCATCCCGACGACAGGTCGCGAGCAGCCCATCTTCTCCATTTTGATGAGCATCTGCGGCAGAACCGCTTCGGTCGACGCGGTGCCGAGCGTGATGAGGATTTCGTCCTTGATGTAGCGGAGAAACTTCCACAGCGAAAGTCCACACATGCGCATGACGACGCCGAGCACGACGACCACAAAGAAGATTGAGGTCAGGTAAAGGCAGAGCATCAATTGACCGAATGATGCCAACGTGCCAATTCCATACTTGCCGATGGTGAACGCCATGCCGCCAAAAGCGCCGACGGGTGCGACATACATCACAATTCGAACCACGCCGAACATGCCCTGCAGGAACATGTCGAGCATGTCGACAAACGGCGCGGTGCGCGGACCCAGCCTGGCAAGGGCGATTGCGAGCAGGAGCGAGAAGAAGATGATCGGCAGAATCTCCCCGTTCGCGAACGCGCCGACAATGCTGTTCGGGACGATACTCATGAAGAAATCGAGCATCCCGTGCTGTTGCGCCGCATGGGTGTAACTGGCAATGGCCGAACTGTCGATATGGGCGGGATCGATGTTCATGCCGCTGCCGGGCTTGATGATATTGACGACCACAAGGCCAATCGCAAGCGCAATCGTCGATGCGACCTCGAAGTAAAGAACCGCTTTGATGCCAACGCGCCCAGCCTGATGAAGGTCGCTCATGCGGGCAATGCCGACAACGACCGACGCGAAGATGATCGGAGCAAGCAACATCCGGATCAGTTTGATGAACAGATCCCCGAGCGGCTTGAGCTGAGAGCCAATGTCCGGATACAGATGCCCGACGAGGATGCCGGCAATGATCCCGATAAGAACCTGTACATAGAGCCTGGAAAGATATTTTCCGATCTTTGAAACCCGCATGACTGTCTCCTATGCGTGGCGTCTTCTAATAAAATCGGGCGAGCACCCGCAGCGGGGTCAACCGCTGCGGTCAGCACGGCCGGATTTCGCCTGCGTCTTTTTCAGGTTTTATGGACGCTGCGCCGACGCTCAGGGTCGGCGCGGTTGTGGGCTGACCGCTTATGCGGACAGCTTTCGCATCTCGGCAAAGAGATCGGCCTTTCCTTCAAAGCCGATCCCGGGCAGGTCGGGCATGGTGATGTAACCGTTTTCAACCTTGACACCGTCGGGAAACCCGCCGTACGGCTGAAACAGATCCGGATAGGATTCGTTGCCGCCCAGCCCCAGGCCAGCCGCGATGTTCAACGACATCTGGTGGCCGCCGTGCGGGATGCAGCGGCTCGGCGACCACCCGTGCTGACGCAGCATGTCGAGCGTACGCAGGTACTCAACCAGTCCATAGCTCAACGCGCAGTCGAACTGCAACCAGTCGCGGTCGGGGCGCATGCCGCCATAGCGGATGAGGTTGCGAGCGTCCTGCATCGAAAACAGGTCTTCGCCGGTCGCCATCGGCTTGTCGTAGTAGTTGCGCAGCGTAGCTTGCAGCTCGAAGTCGAGTGGATCGCCGGGTTCCTCGTACCAGAAGAGGTCGTACTGCGACAGCGCCTTCGCGTATTGAATGGCCGTATCGAGATCGAATCGCCCGTTGGCATCGACGGCCAGCTTCTGGCCGTCGCCGAGCACGCTCAGGATCGAATCGATGCGGCGCAGGTCTTCGTCGAGCGATGCACCGCCGATTTTCTTCTTCACGACCGTGTAGCCCCGGTCGATATAGCTGCGCATTTCGTCCTTGAGCTTTTCGTGATCCTGGCCCGGATAGTAGTAACCGCCGGCGGCGTACACGAAGATCCTGCGGTCAGGCTGACCATTGCCGTAATGATCCGCCAGCAACTGGAAGAGCGGTTTGCCTTCGATCTTTGCCACGGCATCCCATACCGCCATGTCGATTGTTCCGATGGCGACTGAACGCTCGCCGTGACCGCCCGGCTTCTCGTTCGTAAACATCGTGGCCCAGATCCTGTGCGGATCGAGGTTGTCGCCAGCATCGTTGACGAGTGTGGCCGGGTCGGCTTCGAGCAGGCGCGGAATGAACCGCTCGCGCATCAACTTGCCCTGGCCATAGCGGCCGTTTGAGTTGAAGCCGTATCCGACCACCGGCTTGCCGTCGCGAATGACGTCCGTCACCACGGCGACAAGGCTCAGCGTCATCTTGCTGAAGTCGATATAGGCATTGCGGATCGGTGAACTGATCGGCACGGTCTTTTCGCGAATCTCAACGATTCTCATGGATGTCTCCTGATGGCATCGCGCGTTGTCGATGCAACGGGCTGTAGGAGTCGCTAGGTTATTCGCGAAAAGTGGCGCTATGATTCACTGAAAATCACTTCTTTATTAACTTTCAGTGAAAACTGACATCGCCTCCCATCTCGAGTTTTTCGTACTGCTTGCGCGACACGGAAACCTGTCCGCGGCCGCGCGCGAACTCGATCTGACGCCGCCTGCCGCGACCAAACGGCTGGCTCAGCTGGAGGCGCGTCTCGGCGTGCGACTGGTCAACAGGACAACGCGCAGTATTAGCCTGACCACTGAAGGTGAGACCTACCTGCACCACGCGGCGCGGATTCTGGCCGAGGTGCGAGAGATGGAGGATGCCGTTTCGTCCAGCCGGTCAGTGCCGAGGGGACTGCTGCGCGTGAACGCGACGCTGGGGTTCGGGCGTACTACGATCGCCCCGCTCGTCTCCGAGTTCGCGAGGCGTTATCCGCATGTTGAAGTGCAACTTGACGTCACGGACCGGCCGATCGATCTTGTAGAAAGTGGTGTCGATCTGGCGATCCGCTTCGGTTCGCTGCCCGACAAGCGACTCAATGCGCGGCGCGTCATGTCGAATCGAAGGTTCCTCTGCGCATCGCCGCGATATCTGGAACTGCATGGCACACCTGCGAGTCTTGCCGACCTCTCAGACCACCAGTGCATCATCCACCGTCAGAACGACGATGCTTATGGAGTCTGGCGTCTGATGCATAACGGTCACAGCGAAGTCGTAAAAGTTCAGGGCGCGCTGTCGAGTAACGACGGAGATATCGTCCTCGGCTGGGCGCTGGACGGCCACGGCATATTGGTGCGTTCGGAATGGGATCTTGCGAAGTATCTGGAGAGCGGAAGGCTGCGAATTGTTCTCCCAGAGTTCGTCCAGCCATCGGCGGACCTGTTCGTCTACTACCCGAACAGGCGGAATCAGTCCGCGCGCGCAAGAGCGTTTATTGATTTCCTTGTCGAGCGCTTCAAGATGCCCGTTGCACCTGCTTCACAGGCCGCTTCATTGTAGAAGCCGGATTCGCCTGCCGGCGGTTCGCCCACTCGCGCACCGCTTGCGCGAACAACCTGAGTGCGGTCGGCGGGTGCCGGTTAGCCGGATAGTAAAGACACAAACCCGGAAAGGAAGGACTCCATTCAGGCAGCAGGTGGATGAGCCGGCCCGACGCCACGTGCTCTGCTACGTGCGTTTCCGGGACCCAGGCGATGCCGATACCGGCCAGTGCCGCGTCGACCATCAGATTCAGATTGCCCAGGGTCATTGGCCCGTCGACATCGACGCTCGCGCTTTTGCCGCGATGTTCCAGATCCCAGCGGTACAGCGCGCCGCTCTCGAAGCGGAAACGGATGCACCGGTGCTGCGCCAGATCGTGAGGCGCTTTCGGCAACGCATGGCGCGACAGATAGTCGGGTGATGCCACTGCGGCGAAGCGCATGTCGGGCCCGAACCGGATGGCGATCATATCGCGCGGTACGTCGCCAAGAACGCGTATGCCGGCGTCGAAGCCGTCGGCCACGATATCCACGAGCCGCGTGTCCACGACGAATTCGACATGAATGTCAGGATAGGCATCGAGAAAGTCTGGAAGGACATGGACGACAAGCTGTCTTGCTGCCGCCTCCGAAGCACTGATCCGGATCGAGCCTGACGGCCGGTCGTTTGCCGACGCCACCTGGTTCACCGCCTCTTCGAGATCGGTGATTGCCGGTCTCACGCGAAGCAGAAGCTGCTCCCCCGCTTCCGTCAGCGCGACGGAGCGGGTCGTGCGATTGAACAGCCGTACGCCCAGTCGCGCCTCCAGTCCCCGCATCGAATGGCTCAGCGCCGAAGGCGACACGCCCAGTATGCGTGCAGCCGCGCGAAAGCTTCGCTGGTCAGCGATGGCAATGAAAGCAGTCAGTTCGGACAGGCCAGCGCGCAACATAGTTGAATTTTACTCATCTCCCCGTGCAATGGTAGCCAGATTGTTGAACGGTGTACAGCAACCTACACTGCATGAATTCAATTACGGCCTGGCGCATGTCAGGCGTCGGCAGGCAGCGATGCTCGCGCAGCCAGGGTTCGCCTTCGAAGGCGTGATCGCAGTGCTCGACTCACGGCAAAGCTCTACCTGCGACATTTCAAGGAAGAGAGAGTATGGAAAAGCGCAAACTGGGAAACAGCGGTCTTGAGGTATCGGCGATCGGCCTTGGCTGCATGGGCCTGAGCTTCGGCTATGGCCCGGCCACTGAAAAGTCGGAAGGCATCAAGCTGATTCGCACCGCTTTCGAGCAGGGCGTCACATTCTTCGACACCGCCGAATGCTATGGCCCGTTCATCAACGAGGAGCTGGTCGGCGAGGCCCTTGCGCCCTTTCGCGACCAGGTGGTGATCGCCACGAAGTTTGGCTTCAAGGACGGTGACTCGAGCAAGGGGCTCGACAGCAGCCCTGAGCACATCCGTGCCGTAGCCGAGGCATCGCTGAAGCGTCTGAAGACCGATTGCATCGACCTGTTTTACCAGCATCGTGTCGATCCGAACGTGCCGGTCGAAGAGGTGGCCGGCACCGTCAAGGATCTGATCCAGGAAGGCAAGGTCAGGCACTTCGGTCTGTCCGAAGCGGGCGCGCAGTCAATCCGCCGTGCGCACGCCGTGCAACCGGTGGCGGCATTGCAGAGCGAGTATTCGCTCTGGTGGCGCGAGCCGGAGCAAAGTGTGCTGCCGACTCTCGAAGAACTCGGCATCGGCTTTGTGCCCTTCAGTCCGCTCGGTAAAGGCTTCCTGACCGGCGCGATCGACGCGGACACGACGTTCGACAAAACGGATTTCCGCAACGTCGTACCGCGCTTCTCCGAGGAAAATCGCAAAGCCAATGCGGGCCTCGTCGACGTGCTCGGCAAGATCGCCGACAGCAAGAGCGCCACGCGGGCGCAGATCGCGCTCGCCTGGCTGCTCGCGCAAAAGCCGTGGATCGTGCCGATCCCGGGCACCACCAGACTGCATCGACTCGAAGAGAACGTCGGCGCGGCCGCTGTCGAACTGTCGGCTGACGATCTGTCCGCCATCGAAGCAGCACTGCGGCAGATCAAGGTCGTGGGCGACCGCTACCCGGCGCACCTTCAGCAGCGCGTCGATCGCTAACCTGCCTGCTGCAGCAGCAACAAGTAGGAGTTGAAACCATGAGCAGCAACATTGAAGGCAAGGTCGTCGTGATCACGGGCGCGAGCAGTGGCTTAGGCGAGGCGACCGCCCGGCATCTGTGCGCACAGGGGGCAAGCGTTGTGCTGGGCGCACGGCGCGTCGACCGCATTCAATCACTGGCGGATGAGTTGATCCGCGGCGGCGGCAAGGCCGTCGCCGTGGGCACCGACGTCACCCGCTACGACGAGGTCAAGAGACTGGTCGACACAGCGGTGCAGACCTTTGGGCGCGTCGATGTGATGATCAACAATGCCGGGCTGATGCCGCACTCGCCGCTCGAACGGCTCAAGATCGAGGACTGGAACCGGACGATCGACGTGAACATCAAGGGCGTGCTGTACGGCATCGCTGCGGCACTCCCCTACATGAAGCAGCAGAAGGGAGGTCACATCATCAATGTCTCGTCGGTAGCCGGGCATAAGGTGCGGCCCGGCAGCGCCGTCTATGCGGCCACCAAAAGTGCCGTGCTCATGCTGTCCGAAGGGCTGCGTCAGGAGGTCAAGCCCTATGACATCCGCACGACCGTGATCTCACCAGGCGCGGTGGACACGGAACTCCCGGACAGCATCACCGAGCCCGATGTCGCCGACAACATCCACAAGTTCTATCAGGAGTATGCGATCCCTGCCGAATCATTCGCGCGGACGGTTAGCTTCGCGATCAGTCAGCCGCCAGAAGTCGATGTGAACGAGATCCTGTTCCGGCCCACGCGCCAGGAACTCTAACTGCGGTGCGATTGCGGTACCCGGGCAACCCTCTTCTGAGGCAGGCGCACGTCCTCTGTGCCGGTGTTCAGGCTTTTCCTGCTATCACTGAGCGCGACCTTACGACAACGCAGCGGAGTTCGTGCTCGACGACGCTGCGTACGGGATCGATCGCAAACCCGCCACCTACTTCGCTGGCGCGACCCTCGACGACTTCACCTTCACGAAGCACGCCTGAACCGTGCGGGCGTCGCGGTTGCTCCGCGCGCCTGTGGCCCCGGCGCCGCCGGCAAGCCCGACTGTTCACCGCGACGATCCCATCGGTCGCGCCCGCCTAAGCATTTCATAAGGTTCACCCGCTAAGATCGCCCGGCGGTAGTCTGGGTGTTGCATCGCCTGTGCGCATGGGGCGCGCGACGATTGTGGAACGCTCCAGGCTGCCTGTCATTGATAAAACGTCCCTCAACGCACTCACGACATGAATTCACTCGAAGCGTTCAATCAGGCGCTCTTTCTGATGATCAACGCCACGGCCTCGACGCCCGTGTGGCAAATCGACGTGGCACGGTTGATCGCCGATTACCTCATCTATCTCGTTCCGCTGTCACTCGTAGCGATATGGCTCTCCGGCGACGAGCGTCAGCGCGGCATCGCAGTCCGCGCGTGTTGCGTCACCCTGCTCGCTCTCGGCATTAATCAGATCATTGGCCTTGTCTGGCAACATCCCCGACCGTCGATGATCGGACTCGGCCATACCTTTTTGCCGCACGCGACAGACTCGTCGTTCCCGAGCGACCATGGGACCGTGTTCGCGAGTGTCGCCTTGACCTTGTTGTCAGATGGTCTGCGGCGGTACGGCCTGCTCACGCTGCTGTCCGGTATCGCAGTTGCGTGGGCGCGCGTGTTTGTCGGTGTCCATTTCCCGTTCGATATGGCGGGTGCTGTCGCTGTCGCATGCGTCGCGTTCCTGTTCATCATGCCGGTCTGGCAGCTGGGCGGCACTGTGGTGATGCGCTGGGTGCTCATGCTGTACCGCAGACTGCTCGCGTGGCCGATTGATCGTGGCTGGCTGCCCTCGTGAAGAATTCCTGACCATGCGGTGAAACTACGCCGCTGTCTGATTCAACCGACCCTTAAATCCGTTCACCGCCCTTGCCCACGAACGCTTTTTTTGTGCCTTTTTTATGACTTTTGGGGTGGCATACTTCGCGCGCCAGCTTCCGCTGACCAGGCATTCTTAAAGCTATAAATCCGGGAGGAGAAGCCGAAGATGAACAGTTTCGATACCGCAATCCAGATTTTCCTCACACAAATCGAACTCAGCTCCGTGCTTAACCACGCGATCAGGGTGATCGCGGGTCTTTATACATTCAAAGGTTTCGTCCTCGTACCCATTTTGTGGTGGATCTGGTTCCAGCCCAGTCAACGCACTGAATGGCAGCGTGAGATGGTCATCGCGACGATTGTGAGCGGCCTTCTGTCGCTCGCAACCGGAAGGCTCCTCGCTCATTACCTGCCGTTTCGGGTGCGGCCTATCTATAACCCCGACCTGCACCTGCACTTTCCAATGGCTTTTGTACGCGAGTCCGTGCAGCGAACCTGGAGCTCCTTTCCGAGCGATCACGCGATGCTGTGGATGTCGGTCGCGACCGGCATTTTTCTCGTCTGGCGCCGGGTCGGCATACTCGCGCTGTTGTACGTCGCGATCTTCATATGCCTGCCGCGTGCGTATCTCGGCTTTCACTATCCAACGGACGTGCTTGCGGGGGCGGCGATCGGGATTGCTATCACCTGGGTCATGACACGCGACGCCGTCAGAACGCGTTATGCCGTGCCCATCCTCCGATCGATTCACAGGTTTCCCGGGCCCAGCTATATGTTGGCGTTTCTCCTTTGTTTTGAGCTGATCACCCAGTTCGACGACCTGCTCCAGCTCGTGCAGTCGGCCGCAAAAGCATTGTGACGACCCGGGACTGCGACAACACCATCGCTTCCTGCACTGAGCGTGGCGCTCGCAACGCGCCGGGGAAAGGGATCTGCGTGCGCCACGTCTTTTGACGACGGTGTCGATTTCCGGCATCTCGATTCGTTGTGGTGTCAGAGCCGCCCGTCGATTCTGAATCGACTTCCGGGCCGTGCGGCTCCCGCAACTCACTCAAGGAGAGACGAAATGCGAGTCATGGTGATGGTGAAGGCGACGAGCCAGTCAGAGGCCGGCACAATGCCGGACACGGAGCTGCTTGCCGCAATGGGCAGCTTCAATGAAGAACTCGTCAAGGCAGGTGTGCTTCTTGCCGGCGAGGGCCTGCGCCCGAGCGCCCGGGGCAAACGGGTGCACTTCTCGGGCAGCCGGCGGACGGTGATCGATGGGCCGTTCACGGAGACCAAAGAACTCGTCGCCGGGTTCTGGCTGTGGCAGGTCAAGTCAATGGAGGAGGCGGTCGAGTGGGTCAGGCGCTGCCCTAACCCCATGGAAGGCGACTCCGAAATCGAAATCCGCCCGCTGTTCGAAGCCGCCGATTTCGGTGCAGAACTCACGCCCGAGTTGCGGGCCAGGGAAGAGCATCTGCGCGCCGAGGTCGAAGCCGCAGCGAACAGGCCGCGTTGACGCGAGATAGCTGGCTTGCTGACGCTTCGTGGAAGCGATTGTGGAAGCGATCACGGATACGAAGCTGGCTTCCAGCCCGGAGTGGGCACCGGGCTGATCAGGGCCCTATTTCCTTTTGAACGCAGCGTGCCGTTCTGTGCGTTCGTTCGCAAACTGACTGCTGAGCGACGCATCCAGATCTTTCCGTTCAACCTGGATACCGCACTTCGGGCATACGCTGCCCAGACCCACATCGTGACCACATTGACGATGCGTGAAACGCACCGCGATCTCTTCGCTCTCGTCCTTGCACCACGTTTCGCCCCACGCACGCAGCGCATGAATGACGGGATAAAACGACCGCCCCTTCTCCGTCAAACGATATTCATGGCGTAGTGGCTTCTCGCTATACGGATGACGCTCGATCATTTCATCTGCCTCGAGCGACTTCAGACGGGTTGCCACCATCTGCGGCGTCGCTTCCGTCTGAATCTGTATCTCTTCGAAGCGCGTTGCGCCCATGTACAACTCTCTGAGGACCAGGACGGTCCATCGATCACCCACGATATCCAGCGACCGCGCCACCGGGCATACCGTATCTGTCTTCTCCGCGACACGTACCACGACCGCTCTCCACGAGATAACTATTAATTTCATAGTAACACAACGCGCGCTGCACGTGCATACGCACATGCGGGCCATCGCCGCTTGACGGAACGCGTGCCAATCTGCCGACCGTCACGACGAAATCGCCCTAAAACCCGCATCGTACTTGACACTATGTTTTTCATAGCTATATGCTCCACTCACGTTATGCGATGCGTGAGACGTCACGAATCGTCCGACAAAAGCAGCGCGCCTGCGGCCTGCGAAACGCGACCGGTTCGCCTGCACTTTCTGACTGGAGTACTGAAATGACTAACCCTGTGTATCGCGCGGAGCGCACCGGCCTGTTGCTGGTCGACCCGTATAACGACTTTCTCTCGAAGGGCGGGAAGGTGTTTCCGATGATCAAGGCCATCGCCGACGACGTCCGCCTGCTGGACAATCTCCGCGCCACGGTCGCCGCCGTGCGCGAGGCCGATATCCAGGTCTTCTACGTGCCGCATCGTCGCTGGCAACCCGGCGATTACGACAACTGGGATCATCCGAGTCCGACTCAGCGTCTCGTTCAGCAACGTCACACCTTTGAAAAAGGAACGTGGGGCGGCGAATGGCATCCTGACTTCGTGCCGCAGGAAGGCGACATCGTCATCCAGGAACACTGGGGCGCAAGCGGCTTTGCCAACACCGATCTCGACTTCCAGCTGAAACAGCAAGGCATCACGCACGTGATCGTCGTCGGTCTGCTTGCCAATACATGCATTGAATCCACGAGCCGCTATGCCACGGAACTGGGTTATCACGTCACGCTCGTGCGCGATGCAACGGCCGCTTATACCAGGGAAATGATGCACGCCGCGCACGAACTGAACGGCCCGACCTTCGCTCACGAAATCCTGACAACGGCCGAGCTGATTGGCGCACTTCCTGAATCGCAGGGAGACAAATCGTGAAGCTCAACGGCAATCTGCTCATTGGCGCGCAGGAAGTGTCCGCCACCGCCGGCAGCATGAAGGCGCTGAATCCCGCGACGAATGTCGAGATCGAACCGTCCTTCGCGTTTGGCGGAATCGCAGAAGTTGACCGCGCAGCACAACTCGCCGACGACGCATTCGACAGCTATAACAACACGAGCCTTGCCGGGCGCGCCGCGTTCCTTGAACGCATTGCCGCTGGACTCGACGCCATCACGCCGAACCTCGCGCAACGCGCGTCGCTCGAAACCGGCTTGCCCGTCGCACAACTCCAGGCGGAAGCCGCGAAGTCTGCGACCCAGTTTCGCCAGTTCGCGACCGTTGTCCGTCAAGGACGCTTCCGCCAGGCAACGATCGATCCCGCCCAGCCGGAGCGTCAACCGCGCCCGCGGATGGATCATCGCCTGCAGAAGATCGCGCTAGGTCCCGTCGCGATCTTTGGCGCAAGCAATTTCCCGATCTCGTATTCGGTTGCTGGTGGCGATACCGCGTCGGCGCTGGCCGCTGGGTGCCCCGTCATTCTGAAAGCGCACAACGCGCATCCCGGTGCGTCAGAACTGATGGGCCGTGTGATCCGGCAGGCCGTGGAAGATTCGGGCCTGCACGAAGGCGTGTTTTCTCTGGTCCGCGGTGGCGGCAATGAAATCGGCGAGGCGCTGGTCGATCATCCGCTGATCAAGGGTGTGACGTTCACGGGCTCGGAAGGCGGTGGGATGGCGTTATTCCGGCGTGCACAGCAACGTCCGGACCCGATCCCGGTCTTTACCGAAATGACGAGCGTCAATCCGACTTTCGTGCTTCCGGCTGCGCTGGCTGCGCGCGGCGCCGATATCGGCGATGGTTTCACCGAGCGCATGCTGGTTACCGTGGGTCAGGCCTGCCTGAAGCCCGCGATCCTGCTCGCTATCGATGGTCCTGGCTACACCGACCTGAAGCGGGCGATGATCGCCCGTGTCGAAGCGATGCAGGCTCGTACGATGCTGACACCCGGCATCTGCACGGCGTATCGCAAGAATGTAGAGCGGCAGCGCAACGCGGGTGCAGAACGCATCGCAGCGGGAGGCAAAGCGCAGGGTGCGTGGGACGGTCAATCGATTCTCTTCGAAGTCGAGGGAACACGCATGCTCGATGATCCGTCATTGTCGGACGAGGTATTCGGCCCGGCTGCACTACTGGTGCGTGTGAAGGACGTTGAGCAACTGATCGCCATCGCAAAGCAGTTCCGCGGACAACTCTCGGCAACGATGCAGATCGATCCGGCCGATCATGCGCTCGCTGCCCGCCTGTTGCCCGTTCTTGAGCGTCGCACGGGGCGCATCGTCGTCAATGCGTTCTCGCATCCGCAAGAGGTGTCATACGCAACGATTCACGGCGGCCCTTTTCCCGCGACGTCGGATAGCCGCTTCACTTCAGTTGGCATGAGTTCGATCGAGCGTTTCCTGCGGCCCGTGTGCTATCAGGGCTTCCCGGATGAACTGTTGCCGGAAGCGTTGAAGCATGACAATCCGCGCGGCATCTGGCGACTCACCGATGGCGAGCTGTCGAAAGCCTGATCCGGACTGACGATCAGGCGAAACAAGCCCGTGACCTGCGCGCCGCAAGGTCGCGGGCTTCTCCGCATCGAACACGCCCCACACACAGCCGCGTAGCAGGCCCACGCACGCGTGCGCAGAAGAAAAGCCGGTACCGCAACCGGGGACTTCCAGACCCGCATTTTGTTTCGTGGTGCGTCTGATCCGCCGGCAGATACATAACAATACACAGCGGCGTGCTCCTGACAAAACCCAGATACATCCGCGCGTTTCAATGTAGTCAACGCCAGACATCTTTCGCACTGTGCGTGGGAGCGGTGGAAAACGGATGCATCGCGCGTCCTCTTCGTACCGATCCGGCCCGTTTCTGTGACTTCACAGGCAGACCTTCGTTTGCGAAACCTTGAACCCTGGATGGAGTATGACCATGAAGCTCTTTCAATTGCTCGCTGTTACCGCCGTTCTCGCCACTCCCTTCGCTTCGTTCGCCCAGTCGAATGGACCTGTGACGCGCGAGAGCGTGCGCCAGGAACTCATCGAACTGCAGAAGGCCGGGTACAACCCAGCTAGCGATGAAACCCAATACCCGCGAAATATCGAAGCGGCCGAGGCACGCCTCCATGCTCAGGATTACGCCGCGGTGAATGCATATGGTTCAGCGACCGCCGGAACTACCGAGGCTGGCGCGCCGAAAGCCGTAGCGAGCATCGCCGGCCTCGATTCCGTGTACGCGCACCCCTGACTGCTGCCGCGTGCCGGCTCTCGATGCGCTCGAACATGAAGCGCTGCTTCATCTGCAGCGAGACAACCGTTTCGCCACGCTGTGCGAGATGCTCGCCGCCCGCCTTGGTGACGCCGACGGCGTTGCAAAGGCAGGGACGTTGCTCGCGGGCTGGTTCGACCGAGCTCATCGTCGGCATCGAGGAAGACTGAAGCGGACACGACATAACGCCGGCCCGTGTGAGAAGGCCGGCGCTTTTACACGATTAACTCAAATCAGCGTATTTGAGGCTCCAGCTGAAGGTGCGGCTGGTGCCAACGCTCAGAGCAAAGGGATTTGTCTTGCAAGCAAAATTCGAATGCAACTGACCGATCGGGGTTGTTGACAACGGATTGGTTACGCCACCCGCCATGTCAAAGTTGGACAGCGCACAGTTGTCAAACCCGGTGGTGCCATAACTGGTCGCACTACTATTCGCATAAGTGACCGAGACACCATCGCCGTTGGCTGTGGTGCTCTGGAAATCGGCAAACGAGGTGAAATCAGTCTCGATTGCGATATTTCCCGCGAGCGTTCCCGAACTCAACGTGTCAGTTCGCGTGATCGTGCCTTGAGCGAACGTCAACACCGTATGCGCTTGCAGGTCGATATCTGTCGTATACGTCGCATTCTTCACGGCTTGCCTGAACCTGGTCGTATCGAAGGAAACTACAACCTGCCCGTTACTTTCCTGCACACTCAGATTCTTGAAATACGTCACGGGAATGTACGTCTTCCCGTTGTACGAAACCTGAGGAATCAGTAATGCGTAGCCGAGATCCGTTGTTCCATAGGTCAACTTGTCGGAAAACGGTACGGGGTAATACGGCGTGTACGAGTTGTAGTCCGGTGCCTGGCTCAGGTTCAGGTTGATGACGCGCTTTCCATCGCGCACGGTGATCAATGCTGCGCTATACGGGTGAGCGGTATCGCCAGGCACGTTGTACCAGGTGAGCGTGTAATGGGGCAACGCAGCCAGCCAGGTCTTGAAGTCAGTGTCGGCCATGGGTGCGTTTCCGCCGAAACCAAGCTTGTTCCACCAGGCATTCACGTACATGTACTGATGCAGGAGACTGAAGTTTTCACCCATCACACGGGGTTTGCCCCGATAGGAATCCGTTCCGCGACCCTTAACCCACATATTCACCGACGGGGTAGGCAATGTTGGGTCGTACCAGAATGTATCGAAGCGATAAGCCGACTTATAGATGAACGAATAGGCGATCTGCATTTCCTGTTGAGACAGCACGCCGGCGTTTGCCGCCGCGGTCAGGATTTCCACAAACGCCGAATCGCCGTATGGACCGATTGACCGGCCGTAGTTGAAGCCCTGCCCATCGGTATTCAGTTGAGGAAGTATGAGATCCACAGATTTTCTGAGGTATCCCTTCAACTCCGGCGTTAAGTTAGCCAGATTATCCATTTCAATGCTTCGCTCGACAACTTCGCCAATGAGCAAGGTGCTATAACGATCGAAACGCGCCTGATCATAGTAGGTAGTATGAGTGTTCGACGCTTCATCAGAAAATCCGCCAGAGGAGTCGTTTCTGATATGTTTCGTCAACGTGTAAAGCAGCGCATCCCGTGCACCCATCGTTGCCACAGCCGGATCGGTAGCGGAGGAGAAAGTCGGATTACTCCACCCAAGCTTTTGTCTCAGTCCGGCAATGCCGTAAGACACTGCATAGTAATTCTGGGCGGTGTTAAGTGACGCAATGTCGATCGGCACGCCGGTAGCGGGGCATGTATTCGTCTTTCCGCTTCCATCTGCGCCAAACATGTCACAGAACGTCAGGCGGTTTTGCAACGTCGCCAGCATGGCGTCGCTGAAAACTTCATTGAGCATACCGTGCGCCTTGAGATTATTGAGCGTAACCAGGTAGTAGTATTCGCCCCACGAAGTGTTTGCGTACAGATAATTGGTGCCGCTTGTCTGCGTTATCATCGCGGCCGTTATTTTTTGATATGTCGCAAGGTAATCCGCGTAATTCGGATCACCCTTCGTTTTCATATCGATCAGTATGTATGACAGGCCGAGGGCCAGCTTGCCGGGCAGGAATTTGTCCCCCGTGTTGGTATCGAGCACATGTACGGGACTGCCGTCGCCAAGATCCATGACCACCTGCGTGAAATCAGGCGATTTTTTAATAAGGTCGAATAGCGCTCTCATTTGCCCCATCATGGTAATGGGTACGCCTGCTCCCGCTGGGACGCTAGTGTCAGATGCTCCGTAGACTATCGCCTGCAGGGAATTGGCCGCCATCGCGGGTGGTGGCGGAGTCGTAGCCGTAGTCCCTGTTGAATTGCTACCTCCACACCCGCCGATAAAGAGTGCGGAAAGTGTACCGAACGCAATCGCAAGCGCGGATTTCTTCTGTCGATGCATTTTGTCTCCCTATTAAATTCAATTTGCGTCAAAGACGACAAGCTTCGTATCACCACCCTTCAAGCTCTTTCTTTGGGCGAAACATTCCTGCCATCGGGAAGGCTTAATTTCCGCGCGTGCGCGACCGCCGTGCCCGCGAAGGCTCGAGGTTTTTATTACGGACTGCAAATTGTCTATGTCGCGGATGTCAGGATCTGTGGGCTCATGTCAGAACAGTTTCGCGAAAGGTGCGGTTCAACCACGTCGCGTCGCGCCATGGCGCCCCGCTCTCCCAATTCGGACAGCCTGTATCTCCCTGAAAACTTGTCCACGGCCCGGCATCCACCCGTCATCGAAAGAATGTGTCTCTTTCTTAGGAAAACGTTTTCGTTAATTTAGACAATCGACGCGGTAGGTGTCAATCGTTTTCCGGCGAGCTGGCATCAGTAGATACCCCGACACGTATGCAGACCGTCAGCTTAACCTTCCTTCCATAGCCATATGGAGAAACCGACCAAATCAGGAAAACGTTATCCACAATTACTGGCAATACAGCTCTTGTGACTTGTAGCCGGCAGTCCTGGTGTTGTCCTGGCAAACAGGCAGTCTGGCGCCTTATGGCCCGCCTGCCGCCTTACCGGGTCACATACCGCGATCCGCTCAGTCCCCTGCACGCGGCTACATCAACCGGTAACGCTCCAGCTCCTCTAACAACGCATCGGCACTGACGAACCTGTATCCGCGAAGGCCGGCATCGATCGCACCCGCTACGTTGGCGTCCGTGTCGTCGATGAAAAGGGTTTCGTCCGCGCTGACACCGAGCTGTTCAAGACAGCCCAGATAGGCCCGAGCCGCCGGCTTCGCTGCGCCGAACGAAGCGGAGGCATAGACATGAGGGCCGAAGAGTTGCGCGACTGGCGGATTCAGAAAACCGATATGGTCGGTGACCAGACAGCAGTTGTTTGTCAGCACTGCAACCTTGTGGCGTTCGGCCACGCTTGCAGCGAGCGCAAGCACTTCCGCGTTGGGTGTGATCGACGCGCGGCGAGCGGCCAGCCAGTCGTCGCGGGTGATGTGGCAGCTGAGCAGATCGCCCAGTGCGCCCAGATACTCGTCATCGCTGATCAGCCCTGCGTCAGCACGTGCTTCAAGGCCCGATCCCCAGATGGCGTGACGCACAGTGTCAGGCGCCTGACCTGATACTGCCGACAGATGTTCTACGCGCGCGGAGCGGTCGTAGTGCGACAGTACGCCCTCCATGTCAAACAGGACTAGCGTGATGGATGCTGTCATGTTGTCGGCCCCGCGTTGAGAGCTTCCGGGAAATGACATTGCCATCCGGCAATGCGCCTTCAGACGGCTGGAAGTGTCTATTGTGCCTTTACGAGCTGAAGTCCTTGCCCCAATCGTTGGCCTATCGAACCGAAAGCGCCTCAGCAACGCTTTCAAACGCGTAAATGGCCACAGTCCCCATGCGTTTCCGGAACATCACAAGCGAGTGGGAGCACAGGAAAGTTGCCATTATTGGCTGGCAGCGCATTATGACTTTCCTTCTGGCCGCATTGTGTACGTGACCGACAGGAGTAATCTGGCTCTTTCACGCTCCCCAAACCCTGTGCGGCCGAAGCGTGAACGTCTAACGAAAACATCCGAAGGAGACCTGGATGGATGCTGCAAGGCATCAATGACAACGTGTCTGGCAAACGCGATCCTTGACTAAACTTGCAAGGGCGCGCCGAGCCCCCGGTCTTCCGGCAGACACGATGCACCCACACACTGAAACACGGCCCCGTGACCCGACGCGTTGCGCCAGCGCGTAACCAGTTACGAACGGCCTTTGATTGATCGAGCTGAAAAAGATAATGCGCCGAACTATTGCAACCGTATCGCTCAGTGGGACGCTGCCCGAAAAGCTCGAGGCCATTGCGGCCGCGCGCTTCGACGGGATCGAACTCTTCGAAAACGACTTCGTCAACTACAAGGGCTCTGCTTCGGAAGTGCGGACAATGGTGGCCGATCTCGGGCTGACGATCGACCTGTACCAGCCGTTCCGGGATTTTGAAGGGATGCCGGAGGCACAGTTCCGGCGCAATCTCGAGCGAGCGGAGCGCAAGTTCGACCTGATGCAGGAACTGGATGTATCGATGATGCTGTGCTGCTCGAACACGTCGCCGCTCACCATCGACGACCCGGAACTCGCAGCGGCGCAGTTGCATGAACTGGCCGCGCGTGCTGCTGCGCGCAACCTGCGAGTCGGCTTCGAGGCGCTCGCGTGGGGACGCGCAACGAATCTTTACGGACACGCGTGGGACATCGTCCGGCGTGCCGATCATCCGCACCTTGGGCTTATCCTCGACAGCTTTCATACGCTGTCGCTGAAAGACGACCCAAGCGGTATCGCCGGGATCCCGGGGCACAAGATTTTCTTCCTGCAGATGGCCGACGCACCGCTGCTGTCGATGGACGTGCTGCAATGGGCCCGGCACTACCGGTCGTTCCCTGGTCAGGGACAATTCGACATGGCGAACTTCCTTGAGCAGGTGCTACTGGCAGGCTATACCGGACCATTGTCGCTGGAGATCTTCAACGACGTTTTTCGCGAGACGCCCAACCGCCGCATTGCCGTCGACGCCATGCGCTCGCTGCTTTACCTCGAAAGCCAGGTGCGCCAGCGTCTCGAACAGCCTTCGCCGCCTGAGGGCAAGGTGGACAACGCGACGTTCGCCGAGCGAAGCCAGCGCGTGCTGCAACGTGTAGAACTGTATAGCCCACCGCCGCTGCCGGATATCGCGGGACTTGCGTACATTGAATTTGCCGCCGACGAAGCCTCGGCAGCCGCGTTCGGCACACTGTTGCAGCAACTGGGCTTCCGTCGCGCGGGGAAACATCGCTCGAAGGCCGTCGTGCTGTACCGGCAGGGCGAGATCAATCTGATCGTCAACGCTCAACCGAACTCATTTGCGCGTCGCCGTTTTGAAGCGCATGGTCTGTCCGTATGCGCGATTGCCGTGCGCACCACGGACCCTGAACGCGCGGTGGGCCGTGCGACGGCGATGCATTCGAAACGTTACGACGGCCCTGTGGGACCGTCCGAGCAGCACGTGCCCGCAATCATTTCGCCGGGCGGCAGCCTGATCAGCTTCGTGTCTTCGGCGCTCGGGACGGACGGGCTGTATGAGGCCGATTTTGTACTCGACGACGAGCCCGATGGCACGGCGCGAGACACGGGTCTGGCACAGATCGATCATGTCGCGCTCGGACTCGCGGTCGATCAGCTGGATACGTGTATTCTGTTCTCGCGCGCGGTGCTGGGTCTGGAGCCGGGCGAGAGCCTCGAACTGGCCGACCCGTTCGGTCTCGTTCGCAGCCGCGGCGTGGCGAATGCGGATCGCAGCATGCGCCTCGTACTCAACGTTTCGCCCGGTCAGAGGACGCGCACTGCACGCACGGTGGCGGCCGGCGGCGGTGTAACGGTTCACCACATTGCATTGAACTGCCACGACATCTTCGACACCGTCACGCGTATGAGATCCAACGGCGTGCGCTTCGTGCCGATATCCGGAAACTACTACGACGACCTGCTCACCCGCATCGATCTTGATGAAGGCCTGCTGGCGCGGATGCGAAGTGCCGGGGTATTGTTCGATCGTTCGCCGACTGGCGACTATCTCCACATCTACACCGAGAGCGTCAACGACGGCCTCTTCTTCGAAGTCGTGCAGCGTGTGGATGCCTATGATGGATACGGCGCCACCAACGCGCCAGCACGGATGGCTTCACAGGCTCAAAGCACTGATTGATGGCGTCGCCCGGCCCGGGACGCTTCGAAAAACGAAAATAACGTACGTTTAGTCTGTGGCGTGTGTGGCCTGGGCTTCGATCGAGGCCGTAGCGATCTAGACCCGAGTGCTACTGATGCCCACGATGCTGGTCCCTGTCGGCGTCCGCGAAATGCGACGCCTGGATCCCCGAGCGTCGGCTTGATTGGGAATCAGAACCCCGCAACAGCGTTAATGCCGTTCAGTTAAGATCCTTCTTCAAGAAACGAACGGTATAACGGTGAGGTCGAGATTTGACGACCCGGTCGCATGCGCGGCCGGGTCGTT